>NZ_CP031393.1:1814665-2117109 GCF_017161265.1 Treponema medium
AGCTTTCTTGGTATTCGGGTACGGTTTGTTGGGACTGCTCATCATCGTAGATATGGAGACGGTTGAGCGATTCAAGCTGTACGTTTAACGGGAGGGAAGATGCCGTTTCGGCTGGGTGTTCATTGTTTTTTTCCACGGACGGCTGTTCATCGTTATGCTGCATCCTTTCGTGGAGATTCAAATCTTCCTTTTGTACGTGAGTTGAAATGTCCGCTTCGACGCATGTTTCCATACGAGGCATACTTACTGCATCATTGCTTGCAGCAGCAGTAAAATACTCACTGGACTGAGCGGTATTCGAATCGATTATATCCGGTTCGGAAGTACGTACGGCGCTTCTAAGCTCCGGTTTCTTTTCGGCGGCGGATTTTAGATCTATATATGAAAATATCAATACCAAGACGGTCATTAGTACAATCAGTAGTAATAAAAAGAATACTATTTGACCGCGGTTAAATACCGTTTCAAGCGGAAGCATTTGGAGCGCCGCATGGACGGTAACGGTATTACCTGTTTCTTTAACAGGGATATGTGTTTGAGCGGCAGTAAAAAAGAGCGGTAAGTTTTTTACTTCGACTATATACTGTTCATTATATGAAAAAATATCGGTGTTTTTCGGCCAGATAAATACAATGCCGGCACTATCCCTAATTAAAATTGCTTGAACATATTTACTGTAGTTACGGCATAGCTGTTCAAGCTGACCTTGCAATCGGACAGAATTACCCTCTTGAGCTGCTTCCGATAAAATCTCACCGGTATGCTGAGCAAATATTTTAAAGTTCTTCAACGATTCTATTTTTCCCGCAGCAGAATCGCTGTGAAGGGTAAAAACAAACCATAACAAACTTCCAATAATAATAAGCAATGCGCATGCGCTATAGACCGACATCAATATTTTTTTCATCATGAATCAGTATACTCCGAAATGAATTCCGATACAAGTTCCATATCAGTCAAATTTCCTTTTCTATGAGCTTTACACCATGCAAGTGCGGGAAGAAGAGATATTACGGTATTCCGGTCGTTTTGTTTTAAACTTTCGGTAAAGGAAATAAGAAATTCCGTATACGGAAATTTTTGAAAGTCGGCCTGTTTCCAGCGGATGATGCTGTGTTTTTCCGCTTCAAAAGCTGCCCTGTAGGAATCCAAGAGCGGCGTTCGATAGGTGATGCCTTGTGTTGTGCGCTCGCTGTAGCTTTCGGTACGGAACATAAGGCGGACAAACGAGTGTTCTTGTGGGCAAGTGTACGCCGCGCTGCCGGCAAATTGCATCGAAAGATAGGTGCCGCGGCTATATGCCTTGCCGCCGGTGTAGGCAAAGTCCATTCCGCTGCATTCAATATGCCGGTAACCGAGCGCTTGTGCTGCATGGTAGGCGGCGACTGCAACGGTACCGGAACCCGTGGTTAGTGGTGGAAATGGAGAAAAAAGCGCGGCTGTTTGGACAAGTGGGTGTCCGCCTGCTGTAAAAAAGAAAGTGTTGCCGTTTTCATAAAAGCGGCGCGCTCCTGCAGTTTGTGCCGAAAGGTCGAAAATACCGATCGTCTCTTTGGGGATAACGCCGATGGTATGCTGATATGAGATATGCTGCGGGTCAATCGCGATGAAGAATTCCGGTGTAATACCGTTTGCGCATACGGCGGGAAAGGCTGTATCGGTACAAAAAACCGTGTACTGTTGCCGCTTTTTTTTCAGCAACGATAAGCCGGCTTCCAAGCTTGGCCCTGCTCCCAGTATGAGCGCTGTTCGGGTGGTATCGCTTTGCGGGTATGCTGGTTTGACGAAACTTGCGAGGCGCAAATTGAAAAAGATATTGCGCAGCCAGATTTTCCCGAAATGAACTTGCACTGAAAAATCCGCTTTGATTTTTTCGAGTGCGTGTTCGATCTTCTCCGGTAAATCTTTTATTTGCGCTTTATAGTATTCACTCCATGTTCTCAGGACATAATAACCGAAGGTGCCGTGTAGGGCAGGTAAATAGGCTGCTGTGAATGCGGTTTCAAAAGTGTTGTCGGTATATGGCGGCAAGAGAAATATTCTGTTGTCCGATAGCAATTCCGTATAATCGATGAGTGAGAGCAACTGCTTGAATGATTCATAATCGGATTCCGTAATTGCACAAAAGGATTGAGGATATTTATCTAAAAAAGTTTTGATATGAATACCGTTCCCCAGTCCGCAAAAGAGCATAAAACCGGCTGCTGCGGTAACGGCGCGTTCTGCTTCCCGTGCGGGATTATAGAGAGAATGCAGCGCCTGTCCCGATGCAAAGAGCGGTACCGGCTCCCCTGTCTTTGCTGATGCAATACCTCTATAGGCAGCCCCTGTTTGAGAGTGTTGGAGTTTTTCTGCAAGTTCCGGCTGTTTAAGGCGTATCGCAGCGAGATTCCTATTTAAGACCGTCATGCTTCTATCCTTTTAATGAGTACACCAAGTACGCGGTTTACCTGTTCCGTCAAGTTTGTTTGTGCTTTTTTATCCGTAGGATTTTTTATCACATTACAGTAAGCGGTGTAGCTGCATAAGGCGCATATCTGTTTTTCGAGTGTTGCCGCATCTTCCGCGAGCCGCGCCGGTTCCGTTGCGATTAACGCAGGTATTTTGATATGCAGCGTGTTTAACAGGGAATGAGCTATCTCTGTGCGCTCCTGGCAGGAAAGCGCAGGGTAGGGAGCTGCCGAAAGCTGTGCCATATCCTGTGTGCTGTTTTGCTGTCCGGAAAGGATATTCTCGCTGCCGGACTGTGCATTGTGCATACGGACAGCGGTATTTGCCTGCCGATCGGCGGGCTGAGCGCTTTTGGCAATACCGGCTGTTAGGTCTATAGTCTTGATATTTGGAAGCGGCGCGCCCCCCGTACCGGCGCGGAAAAGTCTCCGTGCGGATTCAGGCGGCAGCTGTAAAAACCATTGCCGGTAGGTTTCAAGTGATTGTGCCGCAAAGTTTTGGACGGTGAGTGCTTCTGCGATCGGATGGAGCCTGTTCGTGGCAGCAAACAGGCGTGCGGTACTTGCATGGGGGCGTGCATGGGTAAAACCTTTTGCAGCTGCCAAATCGACGCCGGCAAGTATGATCCTTTGGTTGGTATGTCGTAACAGTAGTTCGCAGGCTGTTCCCGTTACCGTGCCGTTTTCTCGGGCGGCAAGCGGTTGCAGGTTTGCCGCTCTAAAGAGCATTGTTTCCAGCGGAGAATTGTAGGAAAGCGGGACGCAAGGATGCGTTTTTAGTATTGATGCGGGAATGGCTGCTTCGAGCGGAAAGGCAACAGGAACATCGGCAGGCAGCCGGTCAAAATGAGGCAATGCCCAGTAACCGGCGTCGGTACTGACGCACAGGTCTATCGGAATATGCCGTGCTGTCAGGGCAGCGCAACCCGATGATACTGCAAGGATAGAGTAGGGTGCTGCCTGCGTTGCGGTGAGCTGTTCTAAGCTCGGCCCTGCGCCGGCTAAGATAAAATCCCGTGTTCCGAAGTGCAGTGTTGCAGGGTGTTTAAGACCGATAAAATTATCGACTGTGTTTTTAAGCCATTTATTCCCAAAGAATGAGCGGGTATGCATAATGCTTGTTAGCATTTCGATTGCATACCGGATATTTTTCCAGACTGTATCCGCCGCATCGGGAAAAGCTTTGTCGGCAGCTTTCCAGCTTAAAAAACGGGTTGCTCCCAGTTTTTCATCAGGTATATGAGACAGCAGAAAAAATGGCAAGCTGCCGTTTCCCGGTCTCCAGACGGCATCCCAAAGGTTATCGGAATCGGAAAAAGCTGTTTCGTTATACCTTACTGCGATACACTTTGTATATGGAAATTTTGCTTTCAGTACCGATGCAAGGTAGGATTCTCCCGGCTCCGTTATGATAATAATAGAAGGGATGCCTTCAATAGTGGAAGCAAACTGTTCAGCTTCTTTGTGAGGGTTGTATTTTGAATGGAGACGGAAGGAAAGCATTGATGTAATCTGCCGCTATGCGGAGATTGCATAGCGGCAATAAGAAGATTGTACTATCAGGAAATGCCTAATTCTTCAAAAAGATGTTTATAAGTTTCAAAATATTCAGACTTCGCAAACTCTTCAATCTTCTTTTCGGGTAGGGCTTCCAACAGTTGATCCATATAGGAAAGAACTGATTTAATCTCATTTTTCAGTTCCAATGGAATAGAAATGGTTTCCCGTTTTTTACTCGCAGCTTGCAGCAATGTTTCTTGCTTCGGTTCTTCTTCTTCAAGAGCCTCTTCGTTTTCTTTTTCCGAGTCAAATTCGGGAATTGCATCTTCATCGATTGCATCCAATTCTTCAATTGAATCTTCTGTATCTTCAGATTTTACTTCTTCGACTTCCGATTCACTTGCAGGCACTTCGGCGATAAAAGGTTCTTCGATAATTTCTTCTTTTATTTCCGCTTTGGTAGCAGTTGATTCGTCTGCAAACGGGTTCTGGAAATCTTCATCATTTTGAAGTTCGTGAATCGTACGATCTTCTGTCGTTTCTCCAGCAGTCATTTCGGCGTCAACCGATTCCATGTCCGAAGAGGGAACTTCAATCTCTTGTTCCGAGGGAATATCGAAAGATTCTATATTTATATCTTCAAAGTCGGTCTCGTCATCCACAGATTCAGCTTCTTCAATATCTTCAAGTTCGGCTACTTCTTGCTGATCTTTCGTATCTCCGTCAATAAGCCCCATATCTTCATCCGTAACTTCCGATTGATCATCAAGATAACTGAGATCTTCGGGTAGAGAGGTAATAGGCGCCGCTTCTACATTAAAGACGGGATCGGATGCAAGAAGTTTTTCTCCTTCCGTTTCAGATTCGAGACCGTTATCCGTATCAGTCGATGAAATTTCCGCAATACTGTCCTCAAAGGAGTGGTCGACAGGGGGCGTTTCTTGTATTTCAGGATCAATATCTTTTGTAAGTACAGACGGTACTTCATAGGTTTCGGTTGTTTCCGTGGAAGATTCCTCATCGGCAGACGCTCGTTCCTCGTCATCGGTGTTTCGCTCTTCAGTGAAATCCGCCGTAATAAGGATATTATTTAACTCATCACCGGTGAGGGCAATCGTTTCGTCCGTATCATCATCGCTGAAAAAGCCCGAACTTTCCGTATCGGCAGCTTTGTTTTCCGTATGTGCGGCAGCGTCTTTTACGGGCACTTCGGAAATCATTTTTGATTGAGCCGTCATACCTGCTTTTAAGCTATTCAGCTCTGCTTTAAGATCGCTGATTTCGTGAGCAATTTGCATCAGCAATTCAGTTGCTTTATCTTGTTCAGCGGCAGTGCGTTGAGAAGTTACGGCTGTTGTGTCCATGGTTTCTTTTGAATCCTTTTCCGGATTGAGTTCTGCTGTTGTGTTTTCGTGTTCGGCAACGTGTTGTGTTGAAAGTAAATCTTGTTTAACAGCTTCAATATCGTCAAAGAAAGCCGGTTCTTCCGTATCGGGAGATTTTTCGTCTGTCTCTGTGCCAAAAATCGAAATATCGGCATTATCTTCTACAACCTGTGAGGACAGTTCCGAAAGCGGCTGCTCTTTGGTCGCTTCATCATCGGCAGTAACGTCAATATCGAATACGGCATCTTCTTTTTGTTGGCTGTGTTCGGATTTTTGCTCTTCGGTCGTACCATCTGTAAGAATATCATCAAAATCTTCAACTGTTTCAAAACCATCGTCTGATTCGGAGCTTGCAGCCGGAGCCGCGTCTTCAAAATCTTCAAGAGAAATTTCACTGAAGTTTTCGAGCCCAGCAGGAGGTTCATTGTTGTTCGAATGTTTTTCCGTGTTGTCTGTAATTTCAGTAAAGTCAAGGTCTATCGGTTCTTCTTCAACAAATGATTCGGTGGTTTCTTGGGATTCTGTTTCTGTAGAAGAGTCATCCGACAAAAAGTCATCCAAATCCAACGACTCAAAACTACTTTCGTCAAGCGCAACATCGGCAGTATCACTGTCGGTATATGAAGGAGCAGGCGTTTCCAGAGATATTTCAGTCGAAGTATTTGTATCGTTTAATTCATCAAGTTCGGGTATTTCAGTATCGGCATCCAAGTCCGAAAAAGAGAAATCATCATCAAAATTTATACTATCTTGATCCGCTTCTATGCTTGAATCGCTTGTAAGTTGAGAAGCGTCCGAATCGAACGGTTCATTAATATCTTTCTTTTTTTTAAGCCATACACCATACATATCTAATTTTTCTGTGCTTTTACTGTCTATAGAAAAATTAGGATCATATAAATCGTCGGTTTTGTTAAAATTATCCATAAAAATTTCTCCACGAAGGGCGGTGTTATTATATCATGTATCGGCATACCATGTATATAGCATAAGCGGAAGTCTTACAGGGAGCCTCGAAAAGCGACTAAACTTTTAGAGATACCGACCTGTCGGCTACAATATTAATCTTCACTTTTCTATTATAACGTATTCTAAATAAAATTCAAGAAAATATTTATTTTGCCGTTATTAGAATCGATTATGAAATTTTATTTGAAAATTATTACGCCAATCTTCGTATTTGCGTTTGTTTATAGTTTTTTGAGTATGTGCTTTGGGTCGCGCGGTTTTTTTGCGTGTCAGCAGTTAAGACGGCAGCGTGAGGCTCTTGTACAGCATGTGCAGCTTTTGTCTGATATCGGGGAAGATTTGAGTATTCGTATTGCGAATTTGTCCTCAGATCCTCAGACCATTGCTGTGTATGCCCATGAATTAGGCTATGTCCAAAAAAATGAACGGCTTATCAAGCTGATGAATTTTTCCGGTACAGTGGAACGCACTGAAGATGCCGGTGTCGTATACCTGATTGAAGCGCCCCGCTATTTGCCGGACGCTGTCTGCAAAACGATTGCCGTTTCTATAAGTATTATCGTTATTATGTGTGAGATGATTGTGAGCAGAAAAAATGCGTATTCAAAAAAAAGCTCCTAATTCAGTTTCTGTTGCAGCTGCAGAGCTTAAACAGGGTAATGTTATTGTTATTCCGACGGATACGATTTATGGTTTTTCCGGCTTAATCGGCAAGACTGCCGAAGTAATTGCTCGCATTAAAGGAAGGGAAGAAGATAAGCCGTTTATCGCCCTTATCGCCGAGCCTTCGGATATTTATCGCTACACCGATTTAAAAATTCCGGAGCATATTTTGAACTTGTGGCCTGCGCCGTTAACGCTGATCGTGCCGTTGAAAGGGCAGGGGACGCAGGCATTTCGCTGTCCCGCAGATGAGTGGCTGCGAAATGTCGTTGCTGCAGCGGGGGATGCAGTGTATTCGACGAGCGTTAACCGTTCGGGAACCCCGCCCCTCACCGATATAGAAGTCATTTGTCGCGAATTTGAACATTCCGTTTCGTTAATTGTCGATGACGGTAATCTTGAGGGGCTGCCTTCTACTCTCGTGGATTTAAGTTCCGGCACTCCCCGCATACTTCGCCAAGGCGCTGTTGTTATTGATTAATAAGGATAATCGCGTCAAACTGTTTTGCTGTATTTCCCGCAGAATAAATAGGCTATACCTAGCCGTGCGGATGGGCTTTGTGGTACAGCTCTTGGAGTTGGACTGCCGTGATGTGCGTGTACCGTTGAGTGGTTGCGATATTGCTGTGCCCCAACAGTTCCTGTACGACCCGTATATCCGCTCCGCGCGTGATGAACATCGAGGCAAAGCTGTGCCGGAAGGCGTGCGGCGTCAGTTTTTTATAGTTCGGGAGGAGGGCGGTGTACCGGTTGATGATATATCGGATGCCCTGCGTTGTAAGCGCGCCGCCGCGGCAGTTTAAAAAAAGCGCGTCTTCCGCAACCGCAGTTTTTAAGCCGTCTTGTTCTTTTAGGTAAGCAATCAATTCCGCACGCTCGGTCAAATACTGCTGCACCGCTTCCCGTGCAAAGTCCGCAAAGAACACCTTGCGTTCTTTGCTTCCTTTTCCTTGTACGATTGCCCAGCTGCAATCTCCTTTTAAATCCGTTATTTTGAGCCCTTGCAGCTCCGCCGCGCGGCAACCGGTAGAGTAGAGCGACGAAAAGATCGCTGCATCGCGGGCGTACCATAAAATGCCCGCTTCTTTGGGAAATTCACAGAAGCGTTCCGCTTCATCAGGAAAGAGGAAGCGGGGCAGCTTATCCGGCTGTTTGAGGTTGCGGACAACTGCGGCGGGGTTTATTGTGCAGAGCCCTTTCTGCAGGGCATAGCGGTACAATCCTCGTACACAGGAGAGGGTACGGTTGATGCTTGCCGGTGCAAAATGCCGGTTGCCGAGGTCTGCGACGAAGGTTCGTACCTGCGTTTTCGTAACCTCGGTAAAGGACAGCTCATTGTCCGCAAGCCAATCGGAAAAAAGCTTGAGGTCGTTTCGGTACGCTTCAATGGTTTTTTCGGAAAAATGCCGCACGCCTGCGCTGTAGGCGAGGTAGTCTTCAAAGACCGTATCCATCGGCTAGTCGATATCCTGATCTTCTACGCCTTCGACGACGCTATGCAGGTAATCGCAATCGGGGTTTACACAGGCTTTGTAGCTTCCGTTCTTTTTATCGTATTTTTCAACCATAAACCAGCCGCATTTGGGGCACGCTGCGTTGATAGGCTTAAAATGAGAGATAAAATTGCACTTTGGAAAGTTGGTGCAGCCGAAGAATTCTTTGCCTCGCCCTTTCGCCCGCCGGGATACAATGTCCCCACCGCATCCGGGACGCGGACATTTTGCCAATGGGATAGATTTGGTATTACGACATTCCGGGAAACCCTCGCACGCCAAGAAAAAACCGAAACGGCCGAGCTTTTTCATCATTCTTTTGCCGCATTTTTCGCACGTGAAGTTTGTCGGCTCATCGAGGCTTCCTTTCAAACTGCCTAAATGCGCCATCACCGAATCCACCTGTGTGATGAATGGGGTGTAAAAGGAGCCGATAATTTTTGACCAGTCGGCATTGTGTTCTTCTATTTCGTCCAGTTTTTGTTCCATACCGGCGGTAAAATTGACGTCGATCACATCGTTGAAGTTTGCGACTAGCAGATCATTGATTATTCTGCCGAGCTGGGTAGGAACGAGTTGCTTATTGGAGCGGTTGACGTAGTAGCGGTCGAGCAGTACCGAAATAATCGGCGCATACGTGGATGGGCGTCCGATGCCTTTTTGTTCCAACATCTTAACGATACTTGCATCGGTATAGCGGGCAGGTCCCTGCGTAAAGTGCTGTTCGGGTGTCAAACTGTCTACCGTCAGAATATCGCCGGTTTTTAACGCCGGTAACGTTTTACCTTTTTCTTCTTTTGAAAGGAGCAGATTGAGCACTGCATAGAATCCTTTGTCCGTTACCTTGGTAGAAGCCGTTCTAAAGACTGCATCTCCTGCGGAAATCTCATAGCTGAGCGTTTCAGTCTTTGCGCCGGTCATCTGGCTCGCGGTAAAGCGTTCCCAGATAAGGGTATAGAGGCGCAGCTGGTCGCGGTTGAGGTAGTCTTTCAGATAATCGGGTGTATAGTTACAGTACGTGGGGCGGATACCTTCGTGGGCATCTTGAGCTTTTGCTCCGACGCTGTAGAAATTGGGTTTTTCCGGTAAGAAAGCAGGATATTGCTCGCCGATCCACTTACGCACTTCCGCAAGGGCAACATCGGAGATTCGCACAGAGTCGGTACGCATATAGGTGATTAAACCGACGCGGCTTGAGCCGACGGCGATACCTTCGTACAACTGTTGAGCAATCTGCATCGTTTTACGGGAAGTAAAGCCGAGCCTGTTTGCTGCCGTTTGCTGCATCGTGGAGGTTGTAAACGGAGGCTTCGGATGGATGGTCTTTTGCGTGCTTTTGACATCGGTAATCGTTGCTTCTTTTCCGTGCAACACATCGATAATCGCCTGAACCTCCCGTTCGTTTTTAAGCGTCGGTTTTTCTCCTTTATATAAAGCGAGTTGGGCGTTAAAGGCGGTTTTTCCTTTTTTAAAGGCGCCTTCAAGTGTCCAAAATTCTTCGGGGATAAAACTTTCTACCTCCGCTTCCCGTTCGCAGATAAGGCGCAGCGCAACCGATTGTACGCGCCCCGCGGAAAGTCCGTTCTTTACTTTTTGCCAGAGTAGCGGAGAAAGGTTATAGCCGACAAGTCGATCGAGTACACGGCGGGCTTTTTGCGCATTGACCTTTGCCTCATCGATATTCATAGGATTCTGCACGGCTGTTTTAATTGCCTGCGGCGTGATCTCGTTAAAGACGATACGGTTTATCGGTACATCTTCGCATTTTTCCCGTATTGCATTGCATAGATGATAGGCGATAGCTTCCCCTTCGCGGTCATTATCACTTGCGAGGAAGACATTCTTAGCATTTTTTGCGTCTTGCTGCAGCTCTTTTAAAAGTTTAGCTCTGCCGCGTACGGTTATATATTCGGGTTGAAATCCATGTTCGATATCAATTGCGATACGCGACTTCGGTAGATCGATCAGATGTCCCATCGAAGCTTTAACCGTATAGCCGCTGCCTAAATACTTTTCGATCGTTTTTGCTTTTGCCGGAGACTCTACGATAATTAAGTTTGTTTTTTTTGTTTTTGTTGCGTTTTTTTTCGCCATTTATGGTGCTCCTTTCTCAAACAAAGGTAGTTGTATCTGTTGTTCTCTCTGTAAATACTGCAAAGTCGGATGCGCCCATTCACGTAAAAGGTCGCTGGCGTGTTCCACCGGAATTGCACCGTCTTCAGCCAGCTTTTTGCAGCCGGCATTTTGCACGGAATCCTGCAGTCCGCCGTATACGCATACATCGCGTCCTTGCTCAAGGGCAAAATCCGCAGTAATGAGCGCTCCCGATTTTACCGGCGCTTCGACGACAACGGTTGCGCGGGCTAATCCCGAAATGATCCGGTTTCGCTGGGGAAAGCGATAGGCGAGCGGCGGTTCTCCGGGTGCATATTCGCTGAGGATGCAGCCACCGGTTTCTAGTATCCGACCTGCGAGCCGTGCGTTGCTCTGCGGGTATAACCGGTCAAGCCCGCAGGCGAGCACAGCAGTTGTCAGACCTCCGCCCTCCAAAGCTCCTCGGTGCGCGAAGGTGTCGATGCCGCGTGCCAGTCCCGAAATAACGGGGATACCGGCGTGTCCGCATTCGGTACCTAGCTGCAGCGCAGCCTTAATACCGTTCCCTGTCGGTCGGCGTGTGCCGACAATCGCTGCTGCGGGCGTATCTGTCTTCGGTAAAACGCCGCGGTAGTACAGTAAAAAAGGCGCATCGGGAATTTCCCGCAGCAGGGGAGGAAAGTCGGAATCATCGTAGAACGTTATGTTGATTCGGCAATACTTCATCAGCGATTCAGCTTTTTCCACTGCTTGCGGCAGTTGTTCGGGCTTATAACTGCGTGTGCGGAGTGTCCGCTGTATCAGCCTGCTCAGCGTATCTATTGAACTTACTGTAAGTGCTTGCAAAGTGTCAAGCGTGCGGGCAAGTAAAAGGCGCTCGCTGCCCTTTAGAAAAGAGCAATAAGAGAGCGCAATGTAGAGTTTCCGCCGTTCGGAATCGGTTTTTGTATTCATTATTATAGTTTTTGTAGAATTCTATTGCCGATCAGTTGCTGACCGTTAGCGCCGTGCATTTTCTACGAAAGCTTTGTTGCGTTCGGCATCGGCGCGCTGTTCGGCGCTTCCGCTTGTTTTGATAATACGGTCGTAGGCGGCAATTGCTTTTTCGTATTGACCGGTCATGTAATAAGCGCGCCCGAGTATGAATAAGGAGTCAAGCGGTTTTTTTTCGCGGGCGGCAACCGGTTCCATAATCGTAATGGCATCCTCCGGTCGGTTCAATTCAAATACATAGAGAACGGACAGTGCATACACTGCCCGCGTATAGGTGGGGTCAAGTTCTACCGCGCGCTTATAGGCGGAAACCGACAGGTCGAAATATGCTTGCCGTTCGCCGAGGCTCATATTGGGGTAATCGAGGGTGCTTTTTGCGATAATAGCAGCGCATACGCCAATTTGATAAAACACATGCTGATTTTCCGGAAAGTATTCCAATGCGTTGCGGAAGGAATCGATTGCTTTTTTATACATCTTTTTGTCCATATACCGGCGACCGAGGATTTTATACCAGATGCCAACCCGCTGCTCCATAGTCAAGATATCATTAACCTTTCCTTGATATTTTTTTATGGCCGATTCCAACTCTTCTATGGAAGACGGATTTTTAACGCCCATCTCCATATCCTGCATCCGTCGAATAAAGGCATTATCCTTACAGGCAACACAGAGGAAAAGAACGGAACACAATAGCCCAATATACGGAACTTTTTTTGATTTCATGTAAACCTTCCTTAAAATTGAACAACTGAACAAAGTGTAAACTTTGGAAGTTGTTCAATTAGTGCGCGGAACGCGCGCATATAATCTACGATGTTTGCCGGACGGCAAACTCGAAATTACATTAAGGCACACCATCAGTGTGGCTTAATGTAATAGCTCCTTAAAATTGAACGACTGAACAAAGTGTCCATCAGTTGATGAAGTATTCTTATATATCTTTGTTTGATTGTCAATATTACGGCGTGGGCAATCTCGTCAGACTCCTTTTGAAAATATGTGGGCATCTTCTTTGTTGCTGCGAACAAATGAGTTTTTTTTAGCAGCCCTGCAGCATAATGAAATCGTGTAGTTTTTGCTTAACTTTTTCCGCAAAATATTGCGATTCCTTTTCTTTTTTACTATAATGAGGTCTCAAAATAGGGAAATACTGGTTAATCCGAGGAGTTGTTTATGTCTGCTAAGGAAATACCGATTGAAGAAATCGCTCTGCAAATTATCCTTTCCGTCGGAATTATCGTTATCGCTGCAAAATATCTCGGTCTTTTGGCTAAAAAAATCAATATTCCGCAGGTTGCCGGAGAAATTGTTGCGGGGCTTTTATTGCGGTATCTGCCTTTTTTCCGTAATTTTGGTGGAGTCGAACCGAATATTATTTACGCTGGAACCAACCAATTTATCGAGTATATGTCTGAAATCGGTGTTATTCTAATTATGTTCTCAGCCGGATTAGGTACTAATTTAAAATCGCTGGTTAAATCCGGTGTAAAATCCACCGTGATTGCTGCCTGTGGTGTTATAGTACCATTGGTTTTAGGCACGGCTATGGCATTGGGCTTTTGGGGTTTTGACGGTTTCGGGACGCCTGTATTTTATCAAGCGCTGTTCATCGGTACTATTTTAACGGCAACTTCGGTCAGTATTACCGTTGTTGCATTGAAAGAACTGGGCAAGATAAATTCGGAAGTCGGGCAAACAATTATCAGCGCTGCAATCATTGATGATGTCTTCGGTATTATTGTATTAACAGTTGTACTCGGCGCAAGTTCCGGTACGGGCGATTACCTCGGACTGATGATAAAAACGGCAGCATTCTTTGCCGCTTCGTTGGTCGTGGGATACCTTATTTACCGAATTTTTAAATGGTATGATAATAGGCATCCGCATACCCACCGTATCCCGATTTACGGGTTGGGAGTTGCGTTGATTTTTGCCTATTGTACAGAACGCTTCTTCGGTATCGCCGATATTACCGGTGCGTATGTCGCAGGGGTTGTATTTTGCAACTTGCATGATGCCTCCTATATGGAACAAAAAATAGACATCAATTCGTATATGTTTTTTAGTCCTCTCTTTTTTACCGCTATCGGACTTAAAACGGACTTAAGCGGACTGAATATGAGCTTAATATGGTTTTCGATAGCTTTTGTGCTTGTCGGCTGTATCGCAAAAATCATCGGCTGCGGTGGTTCGGCACTGGCTTTGGGCTTTAAGCGACAGGAATCGCTCCAGATAGGGCTGGGAATGATGGTGCGCGGAGAAGTTGCCCTCATCGTAGCGCAAAAAGGACTTGCCGTCGGTATGGTGAAGGCTGAATATTTTGCACCGGTTATTTTACTGATCATTGTTTCTTCTATGATTGTGCCTATTTTACTCGGAAAAGCATTTTCGGAAAAAAATCTGCCCCCTGCAGGGACACCCGCCATATAGCAGCGTATGGATACGGTATTTTTCGATTCAAAAGCGGAACAATGGGATGCACACCGCACGCGCGTATTGAGAGCGGAAGAGATATATAAAAAAATCATCGCTGAGATAGGCGTTCAGTCTTGCAACAAGGTGCTTGATTTCGGCTGTGGGACGGGCTTGCTCGGATTTCATTTTATCGATCGCGTAGCTGAAGTATCGTTTGCCGATATCTCTGCCGGTATGCTGGAACAGGTACGCAAAAAAGCTGCAATGCTTCGGAGTGGCAATATAAAGACCATCGATTTAACGGAGCATACTGTTACGGAAATGTACGATATTATCGTTTCCCTGTTGGCGCTTCATCATGTTGAAGATGTAGAAAAAACGGTTTGCCATTTGGCTTCTCGTGTTGCCGAAGGCGGATACCTCTGTCTTTCGGATCTTGATCTTGAAGACGGGAGTTTCCATTACCCTGATGCTGCACCCCATAACGGCATAGACCGGAATGCAGTTCTGAATGCTGCCCGTAAGAGTGGTATGTATATTATTTGTAACAAAACGGTATATACTGCGCAAAAGATTATCGATGGCACTGTAAAAACATATCCTATTTTTTTAATCATCGGGAAGCGGGATGCTAACCGCATATAAGGTGATAAGGCATTTCTAAAAACGGATTGTTTTTTAGAGGTTCCCTATAATATCAATACACCTTGATTTTTTTCTTATAGGTACGATATGTTGTACTCATAAAGCTTTTATTAAATAAAAGCCGTACAAATAGCACGGCTTTTATTCGTGCGGAGGGTTTAATACCCCGACGCTCGAGTCGGGGTTGTTGATTTTAACCAGAGTTTGCTCAAGCGCAAACTTGTATATCATAAGCACGTTCTCACTTCGTTACGAACGTGCTTAAAAAGTCAATCGAAAGTTGATACTTTCTTCTTGACTTTTTATAGGAGTTATATATGAATATTTCACCTGAACTTTTAAAAAAGTTTGAAAGTGACTATCGTGCAGACCCGTCGAATGCGATTATTGCAGGGGCTGTCGCCAAGAGCGGTATCGAGGACGCATCATTTAACTATGATGTCCGCCGCCGCCACAATTTTTGCTTTTCTCACGAAACGGAGCGCGGAGAAATTACCAATCAAAAGAAGAGCGGCCGCTGCTGGATGTTTGCTTCGTTGAATGCCGCCCGTGTAGAAATAATGAAAAAGCTTAACTTGGAAACCTTTGAGCTTTCCCAGAACTACACGCTGTTTTGGGATAAACTCGAAAAATCCAATTACTTTTTTGAAAGCATTTTGGAAACCCTTGACGAACCGCTTGAAGGACGGCTGCTCGCGCATTTGCTGGCTAATCCTATTCAGGACGGCGGGCAGTGGGATATGTTTTCCGGTATTCTGCAAAAATACGGCGCTGTGCCTAAGGATGTGATGCCCGAAACCTTCCACTCTTCCGATACGCGCTTCTTTGTTGCCGAATTAACCCATCGCCTCCGCAAATATGCGCAGCTGTTGCGGGACGGGCACAAGGCAGGAAAGTCTATCACAGAGCTTCGCACAGACAAAGAAACCTATCTTTCGTATGTATACAGCTTTCTGGTTAAGGCGCTCGGTGAACCTCCCCGCGTATTCGACTTTGAATGCCGCGATAAGGATAAGAAATTTCACAAAGCAGAGCAGATTACCCCGCAGCAGTTCTTTAAAGAGTATGTCGGCTGGGATTTAAACAATAAAATCAGCTTAATCAATGCGCCGACGGCGGATAAGCCTTACGGCAGAGCTTACACGGTAAAATTCCTCGGTACCGTGAAAGAAGCTGAGCCTATTCACTACATCAATGTGCCGATCGAAGTACTTAAAATGGCGGCTATTGAATCGATTAAGGCGGGTAAGCCGGTCTGGTTCGGCTGCGATATGGGGCCGTATATCTGCCGCCCCGAAGGCATTATGGATACCGAAGTATACCTCTACGATAAAACGCTCGGCGAACTGCCTGAGTTCACCAAAGCGGAACGGCTCGATTACGGCGATAGCCTGCTTACTCACGCAATGGTGTTGACCGGTGTCGATCTGGATAAATCAGGGAAGCCGATTAAATGGCAGGTAGAAAATTCGTGGGGCGACGAATCAGGCAAAAAGGGAATGTTCTCGATGTCCGATGCGTGGTTCGATGAGTATACCTATCAGATTATGGTAGAAAAGACCTTTGTTGAGCAAAAATGGCTCGATGCTTTAAAACAGCCGCTCGTACAGCTTGAGCCGTGGGATCCGATGGGCGCGCTGGCACGGATATAGGAAAGAGGGTTATCAACTCGGATTTTACGATGATTTTTATTCCGAAGGAAGCGGAATCTAAATCTAAGGAAACTGTCCAAAAACTTCAGTTTTTGGACAGCCCCAAAAGCTTATAGCCAAAAACTTTCCCCATATTTTTCTTACAATCAATAAGATGCGAGATGTAGAAAATTTGATGAATTTATCATATAATAGAGCATCTCTAAGAACTTGGGTAGATTTTTAGAGAATTGTATAGGAGACCATATATGCCTTATACAGTTTTAGAAAAAGAACTTGCAACGCTCCCTCATGCTGCAATAAGTGAGGTTCTTGATTTTATCCGCCTGATAAAATTGAAATTTCCTGAAGAAGATGCTATTTCTGAAAAGAAGTCTCTTTTTGGCGTTTGGAAAAATGAACCTTTTTATATGTCTCCGGATTTTGATGACCCTCTCGAAGATTTTGCGGAGTATATGTAATGCAGTATTTGCTCGACACTCATACAATTCTTTGGTATTTATTCGGGAATGAGCGATTGTCGAAAAGCGCTAAAGATATCATTGAATCTAATGTTTGTTTTTACAGTTATGCCTCATTTTGGGAGATTTCAATAAAACAAAGTAAGAAAAAATTGGAATTTACTCATACCGTATATGAAATAGATGAGATGTGTAGACGCGCCGGATTTAGAAAACTTCCGATTACACTTGATGATTTCAACAGAATTCGAAATTTGCCGTTTCAAGATAATGTAAAACATAATGACCCATTTGATAGAATTTTAATCTCACAAGCACTTGAAAACGATTTAACAATCGTAACTACGGATGGAAATATTCCGTTATATAATGTAAAAACTATTTGGTAAAAGATAGAAAACCTAACGTCTGTTTCAAAGCTGTAATTACACAGAAAGACAGGCGGAGAGATGCTGTAACAGCTTTTCTCTACCTGTTTTTTTTGTAGCAGAGGTTACGATTATTTCATCCGTGCTGCATTCAAAAAAGGACGCAAGGGCAAGGAGCTGTTTTGCCTGTTCATTTTTACTGAGCTTATCGGCTTTAGTTGCCGTCAAGACAGCGGGTATGTTGTGCTCCCGGAAAAACTGCAAGGTTTGCAGCTCTATTTCAGCAGGATCCCGCCGGATATCCATCAATAAAAATACGGTTTTAAGTGTGGAGCGGGTTGTGCAGTAATCATACAGCATAGCGTCAATCCGCTTCCGTTCCGCTTGGGATACTTGTGCAAAGCCATAGCCGGGTAAGTCGGCAACACAAAACGATTCCGCATTAGGCGGCTTGCCTGTCAGGGCATTCACCGCAAAAAAATTGATCTCGCGTGTCATGCCCGGCTTTGAGCCTGTTTTTACGAGGTTCTTTCTATTAAGGAGCATGTTTATCAGCGAGGACTTTCCCGCATTGGAGCGTCCGAAAAAAGCAAACTCGGGAACGCCTATCTGCGGGAATTGCTTACTGTTAATTGCCCCTTTGATGAACTCGGCGGATACGATCTTGAGCATACCGGTTGTGATAATTCCCTCAGCCTATAGTCCGAAGAGGCGGGCGTAGGCGGCGAGTTCGGGCGGCATATCGTGCGATAAAACTTTTTTAGCAAGCACCTTACCGAGCTGAACCCCTTCTTGATCGAAGCTGTTGACATTCCAGATAAAGCCTTGAAACATTACCTTGTTTTCGTAGTGTGCAAGCAGCGCACCGAGCGCTTCCGGCGTAAGCGCCTTTCCGTAGATAAGGCTCGAAGGCCGCTCTCCGGCAAAGCTCTTATTCGCATTTTCATCCTGTTTACCGAGTGCAAAGGCTGCTATCTGCGCAACCACATTGGCAAGTAGCTTTTGCTGACTGGTAGAGCCTTCCACGGTAATGTCTTTGCCGTATTGACTTTCTTCAAAGCCGATAAACTGGAGCGGCACAATATCGGTGCCTTGATGCAGCAGCTGATAGAACGAGTGCTGCCCGTTGGTTCCCGGTTCTCCAAAGATAACCGGTCCTGTTTTATAGTGAATCGGTTCGCCGAAGCGGTTCACCGACTTTCCGTTGGATTCCATATCGAGCTGCTGCAGATGAGCCGGAAAGCGGGAAAGCGCTTGGCTGTAGGGCAGAATGGCGGTGCTGCCGTAGCCGAGGATATTCCGTTCATAGACACCGATCAGTGCATCCATGAGCGCGGCATTTTTGGTATGGTTCGGTTCGAGGGCTTGCTTATCCGCTGCGGCAGCTCCGGCAAGGAGGGCGTCAAAGGTATCCGCTCCGAATGCCAGCGAAAGCACCGCACCTCCGCATGCAGAGGTGGAAGAATACCGTCCGCCGATAAAGTCATCCATATAGAAGGATGCAAGGTATGAAGGATTGTTGGCAAGCGGACTGCTTTCGCTCGTTACGGCAACCATTTGCTTTGCAGGGTTTAGTCCCGCCTCCTGCAAAAATTGCCCGACAAAGCGTTCGTTGGTGAGCGTTTCGAGCGTGGTGCCACTCTTTGAAACCAAGATAAACAGCGTCGTTGATAAATCTAGTGCGGAAAGTACCGCCGCCGCATCGTCAGGGTCTACATTCGATATAAAGTGAGCGCGGAGCTTGAGCTTGTTATGCCGCTCTCCCCACGCCTTTAACGCAAGGTACAACGCACGCGGGCCGAGGTCTGAACCGCCGATACCGATCTGTACAACATCGGTAAAGGGTTTACCGGAGGAAGCGGTGATGGAACCGTTTCGGACTGCTTCGGAAAACTCACGGACTTTTTCCTGCTGCTCAAGATAAAAGGTTCGCATATTTTTGCCGTTGTAGATAACATTGTCGCCAAGCTGTCCGCGCGTAAGATGGTGCAGAACTTTCCGGTGTTCTCCCGTATTGACTTCTTCGCCTGAAAGGAGCCTTTGATACTTTAATGTTACTTGCTGTTCATTCGCAAGCGCACCGAGCATGGTGAGGATACTTTCGTTCACTTGTTTTGCAGCATAATTGTAGTGCATACCGGCAGCCATCGGTATGGAATATCGTTCGATTCGGTCTGCTCCTCCCGCTCCTTTTAGTCGCTGTGTGATATCCGGTATTTTTGCTTCCTGTAAATCTCGAAACAGGGAGCATTCATCTAAATTTTTCCACATAATCCTCTCCTTATTTAGCTGTTTTTTACAGATGGAAAACCCTAAAAATCACAGTTTTTAGAGATGCTCTTATACAATAAAACGTCTACGGGGAAGGTCATTACTGTACATTCTTCGGTATTGTTGTATCATCATGGGCAAGGTGCTTTTCTTTTTCAAAATGAATGAGTGTGAAGAATAATATCCCTACCAGTAAAAGTCCGATAAGCGTTGCCAGCGCCATAAGTCCTTGCGAAATGACCGCAAGGGTTACGAATATATCTATAATGATCTGTAAAATCATCACAGTAACCAATGCCCCTCGCGGTGAGTAGCCGATGAGCATTAGCTTATGATGAAGGTGCATTCTATCACCTTCCCGTATCGGTTTTTTATCCCGTATCCGCCGCCAAATTGCAGCAATCATATCGAAAATCGGTAGCATCAGAAAAATAATTGCGAAAGGGGCAGCAGCTGTTTCATATCCGTCATTTCTCGGTACGAGTGGGAGTATTGCAAGCACAAAGCCGAGAAACTGAGAGCCTGCATCACCCATAAATATCTTTGCTTTAGGGCGGGAAAGATTAAAAAATAAAAAGCCTATAATCGCAGCACCCAATATAATACAGGTATAGATCATAGAAAAATGAGGCGACGAATCTTTAAAAAACAAGATAATATAGCTGATTAGCAATGAAACGCTCAAACAGCCTACTTGTCCGTCGATGCCGTCCATTAAGTTTACGGCATTGGTAACTCCTGCAATCCAGAGTACCGTTATCGGATAAGCAAAAATACCAAGGGGGATGAAAAGACCGATGGGGCCAAAACTAATGCGGGTAAAGCGGAAGCCTGCATAAACAACAATACTTGCCGCAATTAATTGAATGATCAGTTTATAGATAGCTTTCCAATTTTTTAAGTCATCCCAAAGTCCCATGAAGAAAATTAAGCAGCCTCCGATGATAATGGCCGTGAATTGGCGGGTTACAACGATACTGCCCGGAAATGTGAAGTAGATGATAAAGACGCTCAATACAAAAGCAGAAAAGAAACCGACACCGCCTAGCCGCGGGATTTTCCCTGTGTGTATTTTCCTGCCGCCGACGTCATCGTATAAATTGTGCCGTTTTGCAAAAAGAATCACAAGATATACAAAAAAAGCTGATATGGTGCAGGGAATTAGCATTGTGAAAAGGATAAACTGCATATTTGTCAGTTGCATTAAAACCTCAACAGGAACATTATTAACTTTTTTACCTGTGTTCAGAGAAGCTGCAAATCATTGGATACGCAAAACTCTGTAACCGCTATGATAGCCGATTAAGCAGGAACATACAAGGGTCAGGAAAAGCTCAGTCGGCTTGAGGCAAACCTGTTCTGAAACTTCCGTTTCGGAACAGGTCGAGTGTTTTGTTATACTGACGGGTAAGAACCTTCCCAGACGATTTTTTTGTACATATCGGGATCGGTATCTCCTTCCGTTGAAAAGCACAGTATCTTTGAGTTTTTATCGAGCTTTAATGCTGCGCGTAAATCCTTCATATCATCATGCTGCATAATCGCGGATAAGAGACCGAAGGGGACTGCGCCTGATTCTCCTGAGGTAACCGGTGTATCTCCCTTAATAGGAGCTGCAAGCATACGCATACCGCGGGCGGAAACCCAATCAGGTGCGGAAACAAAGCAGCTGGTGTTATTCTTCAGGATATCCCAAGAAATGGTGTTCGGTTCGCCGCATGCAAGCCCTGCCATAATGGTTTGCAAGTCTCCTGTTACAAAATGCGGTTTGCCGTCGGCTGCCGTCGCCGACCGGTATAAGCAGTCCGCAGCACGGGCTTCCACTACGACGGTAATGGGGCAGTTGTCGGGGAATAGGTTTTTAAAATATCCTTGTACGGCACCCGCGAGCGAACCGACCCCCGCCTGTACAAAGATATGGGTGGGGCGGTCTACGCCGGCCGCCTTGAGCTGTTCGGCAGCTTCAAGTGCCATCGTACCGTAGCCCTGCATAATCCACGCAGGGATTTCTTCGTACCCGTCCCATGCGGTGTCTTGCACCATAACGCCGTGTTCCGTTTTTGCGGCAAGTGCGGCAGCCATACGTACACATTCGTCGTAGTTGACATTTTCTATGGTAACCTTTGCGCCTTCTTTTGCGATATTATCGAAACGGGTTTTGGTAGAGCCTTTGGGCATCAGTACGACCGATTTTTGCCCGAGTTTATTTGCAGCCCACGCTACGCCTCGTCCGTGATTGCCGTCGGTTGCGGTAAAAAACGTAGCCTGTCCGAATTCCTTCCGCAGTTTTTCGCCGGTTAGTACATCGTAGGGGAGTTCCGAAACGTCTTTTTTAAGCTGCTTTGCAATATACTTTGCCATCGCAAAGGAACCTCCGAGTACTTTAAAAGCATTTAAGCCGAAACGCCATGATTCGTCTTTGATAAATACCGACCCGACGCCGAGCATATCCGCCATATTTTTTAATGGAACGAGCGGTGTCGGCGCATACTGCGGGAAGCTTTTATGAAATGCATGTGCCTTATTGATTTCGTCTAAAGCCATCACCGCGAGTTGTTTGTTGTCTGTTTTCGGAAGTTTATTTTCCGACCAAAGAATCTTTTCCATAAGATAACTCCTTTTAATCGAGTATGAGGTTGTTCCAAAAACTTTCATTTTTGGACAGGGTTCTTAATGTTACGTACGATTCTTATGCAAAAAAATTTTGTTAGAATCAAAATATTTATCAGCTAATCATAGCACAGATACAAGATATGTCAAGTTCAAGAAGGGCAAGCGCATCAGGACAGGTTTTAGCAGCCCAGCATAATCATTGAAGCTGGGGATGTCCCAAAAGTTGGTTACTTTCGGGACATCCCCGTCGAGTTTAAAATTAAGTCTTTATACAGCAATGACTTAATTTTAAACGTCGCATCTAAATCTAAGGAAACTGTCCAAAAACTGAAGTTTTTGGACAGCCCCCTCTTCGCGGTTCAAATGGTCTCACAACCTCAATGATTATGCGCCTTTTATCTACTCTACCTGATACATTTGCCCATCTACAGGATAAAGTGTGCGAAATTTTGGATAAAATTTCGCACAGTAAGGAATACAAGCGCTTGGAAGATTTCAGATGCGTTTGCCCTGAGAGCTGTGGTCTAAAGCTCCGCTGCCGACTGCCGAAACTATAAATAGTAGAAAGATGCCGTATGCATCAAGCAAATGATTATGTTTATCGGTGTATGGTATTTTTTAGTATGTGGAGGGTAATGTATGAAATTGTATTCAATCAAGAGTAATCCGGGGGATGTATCTTATTTTTCAATCCTGAACGAAACGGATACGGGATATTTTATCCGTATCTGCCACGATAAAGAAGGATACGAGAAGATTAGCGAGGAATTTCTTGACAATGATATGTTTGCGCTGTGCCTGCGTACCGGATATATTAGTGAAGTTCCTGCCGAAGCGCATGGGGTCGCCTAATCGATTAAAAAATTACGGATGGAGCTGTCCGAAAGGTAACCGGCTTTTCGGATAGCTCCGCTTCATATCTACGGCGGAAACGCCGAAATCTTATCTCTTTTTCCCCTTGTTATTTATGTAAAAATAGTACATATTAAAACCATGATACGCTGGTTTATCAGTATCATTTTTCCCGATTTTAAAGAATACTGACTTTATCCCCAAAAGGAAGGACGTATGCGTAAATTTTGTACTATTATAACCGGAATATTTTTAACTCTTTTATTTACAACCTGTCAACAGTTTAAAGATAATATGGAAGACTATTTGAGTTATTGGTCAACGGAAGTCGCTTCTACGAATTTTACAATTGAGACGCCGTATATAAATATGGAAGGGACACCATATATATCGTCGGCGAATGACGCCAAGGTTACGATAAAATTGCGTAATCCAAAAAGATTGATTCTTAAGATGCCGCCCCTCTCCCACGGTACGGCAAAAGACTATACTTTAGAGCAAACGGCGCCCGATACACTCACCCTCACGTATCATAAAGATTTTTTAGAAAAGCACGAATGGGGTACCGGAGATATCGGAGCTGATATTACTTTCATTGCCAATGACAGTAGAGTGTTCGATAAGCGATTCAGTGTGAAACTCAAAGTGAATACGCCGCCTGCTTTGGAATATAAAGGAAAAGGGAAAACACAGGTAGGCAGCGAGTGGTACTATGTGCTTTTATTCCGCGTAAAAGACATGGATACAATGATAGGCGGGCAGCGATTACACAAGGATATCAAGACGCTCAACGTTACGGTAAATGGCGGAACACCCGGTGATATTCCGCTTACCTTTAACTCAAGCAACACTGATTTTGCAACGGGCGGAAACCTTTTAGCGGCAAGCGCGGTACAAAAGATTAACCCTGCCGATGAAGACCTTTCGTCAGATGCTTGGGTACTCCGCTTAAAGACCGATGTCAAAGTAGACGGCCCCGCAACATCGTACGCCGTCAGCGTAAAAGACGAGCTGGGGTTTAGTTCCGAGGTGATAAAGATCAGCACCGATAAGACCAAGCTGCCCGATGTAAAATTACTTGACGGCGTAACTCCAATAACGGGAACAACGGAAAGCGCTCCGTTCTCCTTCCCGGGTATGGATGGAAAAGCATTGACGGCAACTGCACACAGCGGAGCCGGAATAACGGGAGCTATTTATAAGCACGATGGCTCGAGCTGGAATGAGATACGCTCTGTAAGCGGTACGACGCCTGTTACCGTAAACCTACCGGCGCTTGACAGCAGCGAAAACGAAGCGTTCTACAAAATTACCCTCAAAGCCTCATTAACCGGCTATGCCGACAGCGATGAAAAAGAATTCTTTGTAAAACTGCTGCGGCAGGAGCTTCCCGTTCTTAAACTAAAACAGGATTTCGGCACTACCGCTAAAAATATTTCTGCAGCAACGAAAGGTTATGTTACCGAAGACATTATACCCGATGTGTCAAGCTATACTGCCGCGTCGCCGCTGGCTATTTACAACTTAAACGGCAACGCACAGTTCTTGCTTACCCCGCGGACAGGCAGCACTGCAACGGTAAAATATACGCTTGACGGCGGGACTGAACAGACACCGAGCGGCGGAGCCATAACCGTAACCACATCAGGAGTACATATCCTCAACGTATGGGCTGTAAAAGACGGCGTAGAAGGGTATAAAACCACACTGTATATTAAGGTGATAAAGGCTGTTACCACCTACCGTGAGCTGAAAAATGTCGTACAAAACGCCCCTGCCGGTGATGAAATTGGGATTAACATCGGCAGCGACCTTACCGCTCTTGATAATCCGGAAATAACGGTGTCGGACGGTAAGAAGTTGACCTTGCGGCCAAACTCCGGCCATTCGAGCCATACGATAGACGCCGCCGAAAATGGTCGGATATTCAACATACGTGGAGGCACGGAGCTTATTCTGGAAGACATACAGCTACTTTATGGCAGGGTTAATGGCGGAAATGGCGGGGCTGCTTACGTTGAAAATGGAGGGGTACTCGCGTTGAAAGGAAAAACCGTGATTACCCCGTCAACCGCACAAGACGTAAACACGCCGGGCGAAAATGATGTGTATCTTGCGGCCGGCGCTTCGATTAAAATAGACAGCGCTTTGACGAGTACCGAACCTATTGTTGCCCGCATCACGCCCGAATCCTACTCCGAATCCACGCAAGTGCTTACCGGAACTACTCCGTTTTCAAACGGTGAACACGACAAGTTTACCGTAACGCAGAACTCTGATCCGGAGTATGTATGGGCAATAAAAAATGATGGAAACTTAGAAAAAATATCTAAAACCATAAATGCAAATGCAAGTTCCGATGCATGGCGAAAACTGCGAAAGCTTGTACGAATTGCCCCTGCCAGAACCGTCATCACCATAGACGGCGAAATTAAAGCGACGAACGACAGCGGCAACTCGGGCGAAATCGTCATCGACAAAAACCTCACGATACAGGGGAAGACCGGCGCGGCTTCGGATATTCTGGATGCGAACAGCAACCATATAGGCACTCCGCATCGCATCTTTAAGGTATCAAGTCACGAAATGCTCACGCTCAAAGAACTTACACTTAAAAACGGCTATGCGGGCAACGGTTCCGCTGGCAAACTTGGTACAAAAGGCGGCGGTATACTCCTTGAAAACGGAAGTGTATCGCTCAGCAATGTAATCGTTTCCGGCTGCAAGGCAAGCACTAACAGTTCCTGGCATGGAGCCGGAATATACGTTAAATCCGGTGCTATTATTATGGAAAACTCAACGCTTTCTGCAAATGTTGCGAGCGCATACGGCGGCGGAATTTATGTAAACGAAAACGGCTGGCTTACTATGCGAGGCTCAAACGCTATCACCGGCTGCTCGGCGGGTAGCGGCGGGGCAATCTGCGTAAGCGGCGCAACCGTCAACATAACAGGCTGCACCATTACCGGTAACACCGCACCAAACGGAAACGGCGGCGGCATCTATACGAAAAAGACCGATAGCAAGGCTTCCACCATAACAATCAAAGACGGCGCCATAATAGGCGGCACAGACGCAGGAGAGGCAAACAAAGCAACCGGAATCGGACCAGACAACGGCTTGGGCGGCGGTATCTATATCGGTGAAGGCTGCTCCTTAAAGGTGCAGAGCGGCGCACAGGTTATCGGAAACGAAGCAACCCAAAATGGCGGCGGTATTTACCTGAACAAAATCGACGCACACGGCGAGATGAGCAGCGGTGAAATACGAAACAACAAAGCAGGGAACGGCGGCGGCGTATATATTGCAGGCGGTACCGGTGTTACCGAGCACGCCTCGTTCACTTTGAAAGGCGGAACCATCATCGCTAATACGGCAACCGACTCCGGCGGCGGCGTTGAGGCGTTTGGCGGAGGTATATTTACCATGGAAGGCGGCACTATTGAGAATAATACGGCGCATAACCATGGAGGCGGCGTTCAGGTATTAAGCGGCACCATGAACATGACCGGCGGCAACATAGAAAGCAATACTGCTAACAAAGTCAATGACAACGAAAAAGGCGGCGGCGGAGTGGCGCTCGGAATAAATAATGGTCCCGCGCTGCTTGATATGTCCGGCGGTACAATTAGCAGAAATACTATTGGCAGACCGGGAAAAGGTGCAGGGATACAGGTTTGGGATGGTACTGACGCTGTTACAGTAAAGATGTCCGGCACTGCAAGAATTGATGCAAACAACGACGTGTATTTGAAGGACGGCAGAAAGATTACCGTTGACGGTCAGTTGAACCCGCTGGGAGGAGTCGCAGCCTGCATAACGCCTGAAAACTACAATACGACTACGCAAGTGCTTGCAGGCAGTATAACGGATGGTACACCGCAAAACTACACCAAGTTTACCGTAACGCCGAAAGAAGATAGCGGTAATACATACTATTGGGAAGTAGATAACCAAGGCAAACTGATGCGCATTGTAGATGGCGTCAAGTATCCGTATAAGGCATGGAAGGCGCTGAAAGATGTTGTTAGTGTTGCCGGAACCGACCCTATCACCATAAACGGTAGCATACAGGCGACAGACGATGCCGATAACCAGGGACCAATCAACATCAATGACAATATCACGATAAAGGGGAAAAACGGTAGGGATACCGATATACTGGATGCAGGCAAAAAAGGCGGACGCATATTCAGCATACCCGACGGCTCGAACAATAAACTCAACCTTGAAAAACTTACGCTTAAAGGCGGTTCTGTTAACGGAAATGATGGCGCTGCAATTATAGTGGGACGCAGCGGCGATGCAAAGCTTTTTGACTGTATTATCGAAGACTGCGAAGCGCTGAACGGCGGAGCAATAGCAATATGGAGCAATGGAAAGGCAACGCTCACAAACACGGATATAAAAAACTGCAGTGCAAAATTCTTCTTCAGCCCAACTACCGGCGGCAAGGGCGGTGCAATCTATGCAGAGGGCGGTACCGTCATTATGACGAACTGCACTCTTACGGGCAATACAGCGGAAAAAAACGGCGGCGCAATCGCCGCACAAAAGGACACCACTCCGTCAGCCGCCTCGCCCAACGTAACAATCTTAGGCGGCACCATCGGCGGCACAGCTGCACTTGACGCAAACAAAGCGTCCAAAAGCGGAACAGATGGCGGCAGCGGCGGCGGCATTTATATCAATAACAGTACTTTGAAGCTTCAAAATAACGCCAAAGTTATCGGCAATACAGCATCCGTTAGAGGCGGTGGTATATATGTCGGTGGTACTGATGCAAATTTCACAATGGAAAGCGGAGAAATCTCATCTAATACTGTAACAATAACCGAATCAGCAGAAATACAAGGCGGCGGTGTCTGTGTTATAGACGGTGCAAAGTTTGAGATGAAAGGCGGCTCAATTAAAAGCAACACGGTAATTGCTGCAGCAGCTGATAATGCAAAGGCAAGGGGCGGCGGTGTCTGTGTCAGCGGAAGCGGCAGTACATTTATTATGAAAGACGGCAATCCCGAAATTATCAATAACGAAGTAACCAAAGCTGATGGCAGCAACTCCTCCATGAAAATTACGACAATAGGCGGCGGTATCTGCGTGTGGGATAACGCAAAGTTCGAAATGCAACAAGGTACAATAAGCGGCAATAAAGCGCTTACAGGTTCCGGCATCCGCTATTTTACGGGTGCAGGAGGCGGTGTTTGCGTTGGAGGAAAAGGGAATGCCAGTGGAGCAGGTTACACCAACGATACCGCCGAGTTTAAGATGAGCGGCGGCACTATCAGTAAAAACGAAGCCTCAAGCAGTGGCGGCGGGGTCGCCGTTATGAGCAGGGCTCAGTTTACTATGACCAACGGCACAATCGGCGGATCGGAGGCTGATAAAAACACATCAAAGCAGCGCGGCGGCGGGGTTGCCGTTTTACATGGTACCTTTGAGATGCAAAATGGTACGGTCAGCTACAACCAAGCCACCACGGACAGCGGTGGTGCCGGAGGCGGCGTATATGGAATGAATTTTTACAGTAATACAGGAAGCATTATCATCAAAGGCTCAAGTTCCATATCCAATAATACAGCGATGTATCAGGGGGCACTTGCAGGCGGCGGAATAGCTGCGTGTTATAAACTGACCATAGAAGGTGCTGTAAAGATAATGAATAATAAGGCACCCCAAGGATTCGGCGGTGGTATTGCCTGCTCACAGGATGCTCAGGTTGAGCTTAAAGGCTGTACCGTTAAAGGCAACACAGCAAAAGAGCTGCAATATGGGCATGGAGTGTATATAAGTTATTTTTACAATACAAGTAGATATTTTAAGATGTCCGGCGATACAAAAATCCATAAAGACAACAATGTTGCTTTGGGCGGTGATAATAGTAGCGACCATGCTTTTATTACCGTTACCGAACACCTGTCTGTTAATGATCCGAATTACTATCCAAGTCTGACAATGAACCCGGCTTCCGGCTACTCGTCAAATAGGGTGGTTGTCAAACCCGGCGGTAGTTATATGCTTCAGGCATCGGACATCTCCAAGTTCAAAGTAACGCCGGGAGGAACTCCTCAAAAAAACTGGAAAATCGTGTTGGAAGGTGGTGTAGGTAAGCTGAAAACTGACCCATAAAGAATACAATGTCGTATGAATAGGGGGTGTCTCAAAAGTTTGTTGCTTTTTTGACATCGCCATCAGTATAGCTGATAGCGAGTTTAGAATTAAGTTTTTATACAATAATGACTTAATTTTAAACATCGCCTCTAAATCTAAGGTACGATTGAGAATATCGCAGTTCAAGTAAACCTGTTCAGAAACGAAAGTTTCCGAATAGGTTTACTTTTTTACGGAACTCCGCAACGAAAGCGCTTCGCCGTCTGTCTGCACAACCGCTTCCAATTGCTGATAGGTGTGGGAGGGAAATTGAGCCGGTACGCTTAAAGCGCTGCCGATATAAATCACTTCGACGGTTTTCGTTTCCTTTTCTTCCGTATCGCGGTTCGTTGCGGTGATCCGGACGGTAAGCGGCAGCGGCAGTCTCGCCAAGATAAAACTTGAAGGAACGCTCACCCCAGCAAACGGTAAAGCTGCGCGTATTACGGTACCGGACGGCAAATACCAGTCGGCCACGCAGGTGCTTGACGGTGATATAGCATTAGGTACACCGCAAAACTACACCAAGTTTACCGTAACGCCGAAGGGCTTAGAGGTGTGGTATATTACCGCAACCGGTGCCTTGAAAAAAAGGTAAGCCGGAAGCTTTTCGGACTTGCAAGATGCAATCGCGGGCGTGCCCCTCAATACGCCCTCTACGATAAAACTGACGGGCAATATTGCAGACCTTCAAACGGTTGAAATACCGGAAGGAAAAAAGATTACGCTCAAGGCGGATTCGGCTGTAACGCTTACCTGTCCTAATAAAAATACGGGGGGATATAAACACTTCCATGTACAAAAAAATGCGTCATTAACGCTGGAGGGGAATATAACGCTGCAAGGTGCTCACTATGGCAATAATGCGCAATACGCGCTCTATATCGAGGAGGGCGGTACAGCAGAAATCAAAAACAATGTGAGAATTACCGGATTTAAGAATAACTACCATGGTACTGTGTGTACAGCGGGAACGCTTATTATGTCAGGCGGAAAAATTGACGGAAACAAAACCCGTTACGGCGGCGTATACGTATATGGCGGCGGAACTTTCACAATGAAAGGCGGAACCATAACCGACAATGATGCTGTAAATCATGGCGGAGCGGTGTCAGTTAGTGGAACTTTTAACAGGGAAGGCGGCTCTATAACCGGAAACTCATGCAGCAGTGAGATAATTTACACGGAGAGCAGCGGTACGGTGAATAACCCTCACGGTTACACAGCAAGCTAATGGGGAGAGATAATGGGTAATGGATAATTTGTAATTATGAATTACTAATTGATTACACATTATCAATTACTAATTATTTCAGCGCTTCCACCTCGGCTTGGGAGAGACCGGTCACTTGCATAATCATCGCAGTATCAGAATGGAGCTGCTTTAAAATTCTCGCGCTTTCAACCGCTTTGTTATGAGCACCTTGTTCTATACCTTGTTCTATACCCTGTTCTATACCCTGTTCTATACCTTCAGCAAAGGCTATTTCACGTTCTTCTGCACGTTGTACGGCAATGTCCTCTTCATAATTATATTCGGCAAGCAACATGTTTATTACCTCCTTTGTCTTCCGTTCGAGATATTCTCGCAAAATATTATTTGCTATACATTCTTCAACTGCTTTTTGAAACCCTTGTACCGGATCAAGCTCTTTCCACTTTCTCACCGTTTGCACAAAAATGCTGTATTCTCTTATTGGCTCACATCTTACTAATAGTTGGCATCCTATATCCCTGTTGATATTTACTACGTGTACAATCAGCTCTAAATTTGGTTCTTCGACTATTTCCATAAAGGCATCGGATAGTCTAAGTGTTAGTTCTCGGGAATATGGCTCTTTACCATTGTAAAATACATAAAATTCCGGTGTAGGGATATTGAGTAGCTTACGGCTATATTTTTCCTTTGATTCAAAGAGTTTTTCATACAGACGGCTGACATACTCAAGGCAGCGCAATGGCATATTGGGGTTAATCGTAGACTGATGCTCCGCAAGAACAATAATTTTGTTTTCAACAAGATACGAGACATCATTGGCAAAGCTCATATACATCACTTGTTCAAGCTTAATATTTTCTAGTAGCGCAGCATCATGCAACTGGGTACCGTGTAAAGCATTGTAGAGGGATAAAAACCTCTCTTTTGCTTTTTCATCGGTGCTAAACAGATCGACGAAAACAGAGTCCTTATAGTTACGGTTATCCGGTACGGTTTCTAACATGACAGTAGTATAGCACACAAAGCCTGATAGTGTAAGGTCATTGGAATAAACTACGCTTGATATGCACAGCGATCATCAAAATCCTCGTCGCTATAACGAAACACAGGAGGTATTGATAATGGATAATTGGTAATTGGTAATTTAATTACAAATTACACATTACCAATTACAAATTGATTACACATTATCAATTACAAACTGATTCGATCTCTGATATTTTTTAAAAATTGACATTTTCAAAAAATCCCTGTATCATTTTTTTATGAGCATCAACGTGTATTCTCTGGGAGCCGCAGAGGAAGTAACCGGTTCAAAGCATATTCTCGATGTCGATGGGTATTTGTATCTTTTTGACTGCGGAGCTTTTCAAGGGAAGCGGGCGGAAGCCGATAAAAAAAACCGCGATTTTAATGTTCCCGCCGATAAATTAACCGCCGTTGTTCTTACCCACGGGCACTATGATCACTGCGGGCTGTTGCCGCTGTTGGGCATACACGGGTTTACCGGCAATATCTACGCGACACCCGCTTCACGGGATATTGCCAATCTCGTGCTGATGGATTCCGCCCGTATACAGGCGCGGGATGCCGAATATTTACAAAAACAAGCAATCAAAAAACACGAAAAATTCGACTGGAAGCCGCTTTTTACCGAAGAAGATGCCGTGCAAACCATCAATCAATTTGTAACGGTTTCGTATCATCGTCCCGTGTGGATCGGCCCGAATGTGCAGCTTGAATTTTATGATGCGGGGCATATTCTCGGTTCCGCAATCGCGTTTATTACGGCAAAAGATTCCGCCGGTAAGACTGTAAAAATTGCCTTTACCGGAGACCTCGGCAGAAAGAATAAATCGATTATCCGCGACCCCGATATTATCCCTGCTGCCGATTATATTATGATAGAAAGTACGTATGGAAACCGCCGGCATGAGGATATTCACAATGCGATGGAGATGCTGGAACATACGGTTAACGATGCGGTAAAGATGCGCGGTAAGATTATCATTCCCGCTTTTGCCGTTGAGCGGACGCAGGAACTCATCTATTATTTCCATCTGCTGACGGATCAAAAACGGATTCCGCAGATTCCCATCTATGTCGATTCGCCGATGGCGGTGAACGCAACGACCATCTTTCAGGTGCATCCCGAATGCTTTGACCAAGAAACACAGGAAGCCTTTGTCAAACACCACAAAAACCCCTTCGGCTTTAATGCGCTCAAGTTTATTACGAGTGTCGATGAATCGAAGGCGCTGAACGTAATGGAAGAGCCGATGGTTATTATCAGTGCGGACGGTATGTGTGAATTCGGCCGCATTACGCACCATCTTGCAAATAATATTTCAAAGCCTTCGACAAAAATTATGCTGGTCGGCTATATGGCGGAAAATACACTCGGTAGGCGTTTGATGAACCGTGAGCCGGAGGTAAAGATATTCGGAGAATGGCATCCGGTTCGCGCCGAAATTCTTCAGATTAATGCGTTTAGCGCCCATGCCGATTATGTCGAAATTCTTGAGTGGCTTGACAGTCTCGACACCGGAAGCTTGAAAAAGCTGTTGATGGTGCACGGCGAACCGGATGCACAGAGCTTTTTGCAGGCGTATTTACAGGAACACCGCTATGAATCGCATATTATGCGGTACGGCGATGTGATCGAGTTATAGCGATGCAGATTATTACCGGTTTTCATGCGATAGAAGAATTACTGCGTTCGGTTGAAGCTCAGTTGGAGAAAAAAAATTCGGAAACAAAAAGCTCCGCAACTGCAACAAAGAATTCCGATATGGGGAAAAAAATTGGCGGCGGAAAGGCTGTTGTTAACGGAAAAGCTGCTGTCAGTGGTAAGGCTGTTGGCGGCGGAAAGGCGCCCGGACTGCGGCTCAAGATTCTTTACGCCAAGCAGGGGCCGCGCGTAAAAAAGATCCTTGCGCAGGCGGAAAAACTTTCAATTACGATAGAGCAGCGAACTGATGCCGAACTTGATAAGTTGACGGCGCCCCTGCCGGAATATCTGCAAAATCACCGCGGGATTATCTTGATCGATGAACGTCCGCAGGAACAGGCGCCGAAGCTTTCCGCCGATGCGCTGCTCGCCGCGCTTGCTTCCCGCGAAAAAGCCTTTGTCGTTGTTCTTGATTCAATTACCGACCCTCACAATACCGGCGCCATTATCCGCAGCGCCGATCAATTCGCCGTTGACGCCGTTGTGCTGCCCGAACGGAGATCCGCCGGAGACTTTCAGACTGTCAGTAAGATCAGCGCAGGGGCAGCGGCGTGGGTTCCGCTTTTATACACGGCGAATTTGGTTCGGACGGTGGAAGAACTCAAGCGCAACGGCTTTTGGGTATTCGGCGCTGACGCCCAAGGAGAGCCGCTCCCGCACACCAAGTTCCCCGACAAAACGATACTGATTATGGGCAGCGAAGGGTCGGGCATCAGCCGCTTGCTAAAAGCCTCCTGCGATTCCTTTACAGCGATTCCCACCTCCGGCAAGCTCGACAGTTTAAATGTTTCGGTCGCCGCCGGTATCCTGATGTACGAGGTACGCCGGCAGCAGAACGGGTAGGGGAGTGTCCTATTCCCGCCGGAGTTCGGCAAGTGCAGAGCAGAAGAGGGTACCGGCTTGTGCTACATTCAGGCTTTCGATTGCTCCGCTGCCGCTGATTTTAACCAGCACATCGCAGAGTTTTTTTGCTTCAGCGGAAATTCCGTGTTCTTCGTTCCCAAGTACCACTACAACCGCCTCGTCCGGTTGCACCACTGACGGAATATCTTTTAGGCTGCGATATGCCCGATGATCCGCCCCTATCCGCACCAAATACCCGCTGCACATCTTTAAAAAATGCTCGGCGGAAGGAGTGGTATACAAGGTGATAAACTCCATACCCCCTTGCGCAATCCGGTAGGCGCTCGGCGTCAGTTGTGCCTGTGCGTCTTCTCCGCTTATCACGATATGTTCTATGCCGAAAAAGGCGGCGCTACGGATAACTGCTCCAAGATTATTTGCATTACCGATACGGTCGCATAGTAACACCGCAGCTTTTTCGGTTTCCCACCGTTTAATTTGTTCCGGTGTTACGGCAGCAATGCGGGGTTCTTCAATCATAGCGACAACGCCCTGATGGTGAACGGATCCGCACAGCTTTTCCAATTCCGCATCCGATTGCACGAGCCGGTAGAGCCGTTTTCGCTGTGCAAGGTATTTACAAAGGGCGCCGAATGTCTTTGCCCTGCTTCCGGCAAAAAAAAGTCGTGAAATTTTTTCGGGATGTTCGGCGGCGAGCGCTTTTACTGCTTCAAAACCGCACACCGCCAATTCTTTTTGATGTAATTCACTCATATTGCAAGTTAGGAAAAGGCAACCGTAAAAATAGGTACGGCTGCCTTGTTACACCTTTTTTTTTACTTTGCAGCCTTTTTAGGTGTGAGCTTGTGCCCTTCATTTTCCGCCTTTTCCAATTCTGCCTGTGCTATCGACAAGAGTGCGATAGGCACCGAATAAGACGAACAGGAGACATAATTCAAACCAGCTTTCATACAGAAGGGGATGTTTTCAGGGCGAGCGCCTTGTTCTCCGCAGAGGCCGAGTTTAATATCGGGACGGGTAAGCTTGCCGCGTTCAATCGCGGTACTGATAAGTTCCCGTACACACGGATCCAAAATCGCAAACGGATTACCGTCGATTAAGTCATACAACGTGTAATCCGGCATAAAGCTGTTAAAGTCATCGCGGGAAAGACCGAGCGTCGTTTGCGTAAGGTCATTGGTACCGAATGAGAAGAATTCGGCATAACGGGCAATTTCTCCTGCTGACAACGCTGCAACCGGCAATTCAATCATCGTGCCGATTTTGAAGTCTATCGGTTGTGCTTTAAACTGCGCACGTATTTCCTGTTCAATCGACCGGATACCGAGATAAGCATGACCTTCAATCTTCTTTCCATAAGCAATTTGTTTGAGTTCACGGAAATTCATCACAATCGGAACCATGATTTCAACGTGCGTCTCAACGCCCTCTTTTTGCAGTTTATACGCCGCTTCAAAGATAGCGCGGACTTGCATTGCATAAATTTCAGGATACGAGATTGCGATGCGGCATCCTCGGTGTCCCAGCATGGGGTTTACTTCTGCACGGAGCGCTATTGCTTCGGATAAAGCTTTTTTGCTGGCGGTTTTCTTCTTCTCTGTTTTGAGATACTCGATAAATCCATCCAGTTCTGCGTCATTATGCGGTAAGAATTCGTGTAATGGAGCATCCAAAAGGCGGATGGTAACTTCGCGCCCTGCCATAGTCTTAAAGATACCGTAAAAGTCTTCCATTTGAACCTTTTGGAGTTTGTTTAAAACTTTGATGCGCTCTTCGGTCGTTTCGGCAAGAATCATCTCTCTAAAGGTGTTGATACGTTTTGTCTCAAAGAACATGTGTTCGGTTCGGCACAATCCGATACCTTCGGCGCCGAAACTAACCGCCAACGCAGCATCGCGAGGACTGTCGGCATTGGCACGGACATGGAAGTCTTGGATAAACGAACGGGTCAGATCGATAAAGTCAAGCAAACCGGAGGTTTTGGGATCGGGTTCAATCAGCTCTGCTGCGCCGAAGTATACCGTCGATTCGCCGTAATAGGGTACTTGTAGGGTGATGTAATCCCCTTCTTTAATGGTAACCCCATTGATAACGGCTTTGTTCGCCATAATTTTCATATCGGGACGTACCAACGAAATTTTTCCGTATTGACGTGAAACAACGGAGGCGTGTGCCGAATAACCGCCCTCATTCGATAAAACGCCGGTAGAAACTTCAATCGCCTTTACGTCGCCTGCATAGCTGGCCGGTACGCAGAGAATACAACGGGTATCGGCGCTTTGCAAACGCGCAATATGCTGCGCTTCAATCAGTGCATCTGCGCTAAAGTATACGCGACCGACTGCCGCTCCCGGAGCGCCTGCAATACCTCCCTTTGAAGATTGGAGATTTTTAACACTCGCCATGTTGATGACCGGGTGCAGTATTTCGTTGAGCTGACCGGGTTTGACATTCTTTACAACATACTCCGCATCGATAATCTTTCGATTGTATAAATCGAGCAAGAAGTGTACCAATGCAATCGTGCTTTTTGCTTCAACGGATTTTTGTTCGATAAGCCACAGCTTTCCCGCTTCGATCGTAAAACGAATTTCGCGGACATCTTTACTATGGTCTTCCAATCGCCATGCAATGGCTTCCAATTGCTCAAGGTATACCGGCTTTATATCGTTAATATCCTTTCCGACAGCATCGACTTCATCGAATTTTTCTTGGAAGAACATACCCTGTAATTTCTTTTCGCCGGTAACGATATTACGGCTAAAGAATCTACCGGAGAATGATTCTTTATCATAGTTCCCGTATACCAATGGCTGAATCAATAAGGCTACATCGTTTTCATTGTCGGGTTCAAGACTGAGCAGCGTACTGATGAGCTGAATGGTTTTGTTGAGCTGTACTTCTGCAGTACTGAAAAATTCCTGCGGCAGATACGGTTGGTACATATCCATAACGGCAGCGCCTGATTCAGTATATTTTTCTTTCTTCAGTTCGTTTCCGATTTTTTCCAGCTGCTCTTTATAGAGCTGTTGTTTTGCGCCGTCTTCCTGTAATTCGGCAATCTTATGTAAAATTGAAAAGATACCGCGCAACAGAAATAAGACTTCGTGGCTTGCGAAATCTTTTCCCACCTTTTTTTCAAAACCGTCGATTGTTGTTTTTGCCAAGCCGAAGTTATGAAGCGTCGGATAATTGGCAATCACAAGGTTTGGCGAAATAACCAGTTTTAATAAAAGCGGATTTTCTGCATCGCCGAATTCTTTTTTTACCGCTTCGCCCATCTTTTTTAAGAACGGCCGTAGCGTTGATAACACATTTGCCTGTTGTAAGTCTTGCGTAATAGTCGCATCCATAACAAGTCCCGGTACGATCGGCAGTCCGAGTTCCGCAAACTCGTTCAGCTGGCGTCCGCGGATACCGAGGAGTGTTTTATCGACATTACTTTTAAGTGATTCTTTATTACTGAAAAAATGGATAGATTTAGACATATTCATAATAAACTCCTAGAAAAGGTTAAGAACGGTGCTGGGAGAACCGCGTAAAAAGGCTTCAAAACGCGGGCTTGCACCTTCGGCAAAATATTTGGACAGTTTTGACAAGTCTTTAATTTCCTCGCCTGCAACGGCAAATTGGATACTGCTGCCGTGTTTTACCTTTCCCCATTTAAACAACGTATTGATATCGACGATCTGTTCACCGTCATAAAATACGATAACCTTATTATGCGGATAGCGTGCATTGTAGCTTCGGATAATTCGCTTCCATGCTTCAACGTTTCCATTGTGAAATAACTCGTTGGTAACAATAACCGAAATTTGTTGAGAGATACGGTTTTTTCCTGCCGGTACCTGCATTTGAGCGGGAGCAGCTGTTCGTTTTGTCTGTGCAGCGCTTGCAGCAGTCTTGGTTTTTGCAGCCGCAGGAGCTTTTGTCGCTTTCCGTTTCTGTCCTCCGGCTGACGGTTTTTTTGCCTTAGGAGCGGTAAATACAAACGGACCGTTCAAGAGTTTTGCAGGAATTGACGGTCTTGCTCCCTCCAAAAGGTTAAAAAATGCTTTGAATACCGCCTCTGCAACAGGAGCTTCCACCGCACCCTTATCTTGTTTTCCGACATAAATATTTAAGAGTTCATTTTTTTTCAATGTTCCCAAAAGAGAGGCATTTGCAGGATTTTTAGGGTTTATTGCCAAGAAACCCAAATCAGGGTGATGATAACCGACAACAATATCAACCCCCTTCCATTTTGCCGTTTCCGTGATGATATCTGTAGATAGTCCATTTATTTCACGGAGATTCTTAGACACTACTTTGTATCCCCACATGTCGAGCAGTATGACCGATAAAAATGCCGGAATTTCTTCGTTTGTCAGTTCTTTATTCTCAAGTAATATTCCGATTTCATCGGCAATATTTTTCTTTACGTTGCAAGCATCCAGAATCGATAAAGTGTTCTGAATATGCGTTACAGAAGTATTAAACCCCTGTTTTGTAGCAAGCGGTACATAAAATCCTAATGAATCGAGCATTCGCTTCTCCTTTACTTAGCAAGGATGGTTTTAGAAGTATTGATAAAACTCCTTGCATTTACTTTCAGAATTATGGGAAAAACAATTCCTTGAGAGATCTTTGAATAACACGGAATGTAAGTTCCCTATAGATAAAAGCCCTCCGAAACGGGTGTTTCAGGGGGCTTTTATACATAACTTTAACTTATTGCCATACGATAAGCTTTACAGGGTTCTTACACCGGATTTGCGTCCCCGGCGTCCTTTGCTTGCCGTACTATCAACAGCACCTGCTTTCTTTGTTTTACGTCCGCGAGCGGCACTAGGCTTTGCGTTAACAGTCTCTGCGGCAGGAGCCTCCAAACTCGGAGTATCGTTTAGCGCATCTAGAAACTGGGCACGTCCACTCGGTGTTATCGCAGCGGATTCATCTTCCTCTCCTGAGCCGAAGGTCTGGGCAATATCTGCACGAACCGTTGAGCGGCGGCGGCTGAACGAAGCAAATGCCTGATCCATAAAGCCTTTGGAAACTCCATGGAGGAATTCGTTCAAGACGTTTGCCATACCGTCAAGCGTTGCCTTCTTGCGTTTGATGGAGGTGATGTCCACGTCAAGCAAGAGTCCCGGCTGCATGTGGAAGGGATTGATGAGGTAGTCGAATTTGTTGAATTCAGCCTCGAGGAAAGCGAGACGTTCTTCCATAACACGCCGTTCGACAGGGTACTGATAGTCGTACATTTTCTTGAGCCGTTCACGCATAATTACAAGCTTCTTGCGCATCTTGTCTTTTTCGTAAACAAACGTACGGTTCATTTTTTCAACATCAGTTTCAGCTGCATTGACAAACGAAATTTCGTCCCAGACTTTTGCGATATCCTTGTAGGCAGGTTCACCCTTCGGAATCTTGTATTTCTTCTGGATGTGTTTTTCGTAGATTTTTGCCAAATCTCCGAAATCGGTGATGCGTACCATGAACTTCGATTTGTCATACTGGGTCTGCAATACGTCCCAAAGATGTTCAACTTCAGTTTCAAATGAACGGATCATAACCTCATACGCTTTACGCTCTTCAAGCAGTTGAGCATTATCGTAGTAGCGTAGACGAATCTGGTAGCGTTCGTCAGGAAGGTTTGCAACATTGGTGTCGTCATATTCGCGCAGCAACAGCTCACGGGCATTTTTCAGGTTTTCAATGTACTGATACCCCATTTTAGAGGTGTCAAGAATTGATGTTAACGAGTTAATTGCCGTGTTAAAGCCGCGGTTACGGATGTTTTCGATGTCGATGATGTGCTTGATATTCTCACGAATATTGAGCTGATCGAAGGTTTCCGGATCGATTTCCGCTCTTAAGTTTGCGATGCGTTCCATCAATTCCTTGGAAACTACCGAATAGCGTTTGCTTTCGGGGTTTTCAACATCATCGTCGGTAACATCGAGAACCTTTCCCATCTTCTTGAAGATGATTTCGCTGTCGGTCATCTCTTCTTTGCCTTCATCGATAAGTTCATCTTTTAAGACTTCGATTTCTTTATCGATAAGGTTCATCAGGTGTCCGGCAAGCAAATCTTTGATCAAGTATTCAACCGTTGCCTGATACTGGAAAATCGGGCTGATAAGTTCGGTGTCGAGAATATTGACTGAAAGTTTTACATCCGTTACCGTTTTAGGTTTAGTGATGTTGTCTTTAAATGCACACTTTACAATTGAGTAAGCGTTTTCACCGCGAACGAAAGCACCGACGTCGGTTTTCTGACGCAGAAGCGAATTGGTTAGGGTTTCCAAATCGTTGATTCCGCGCTGTACGTGTCCCTGCAGGTGTCCGTACATATTGACGATCGATTTTTCGATTTCACCGGTATTGAACTTATCGGCGCCGCCGACTTCATCCAACAGAGTTGCGATCTCTTTCGGAGTATAGCGGTTCAGAACCTTCATTTCTTCCCTATCGATAAATCCGCGGACTTTTTTGAGCATTTCATCTTCTGCGGTTACCATATAGCGGTTGAACATGTTCTGATAGTTCTGGTTAAAGTAATTGTATAACTTCTCTTTTAAACCACCCATTACATCCAATCTTTCTAGAACGTCTTTGGGTAATTTTGTTGATAAGTGATGCAATACTTTATTGGTCTCTTCTTCAATCAGCTGATTCACTTCTTTTTGCTGATCGCGGTAATCTTGCGCCAACGAATTTCTTGAACCGACGGCACTAGGCTTTTCGGGATGAAATACATTTGGACTTTGAGGTAAATCTAAACTTCCCATCTTACTGTCTCCTTATTGCAGTAGATTTATATCCGCAACGGATATACTAACACGATTTTATTATAAAGCTATTTGATAAAATGTAAAGCCACCCACCCCCTTTTTACTTTCTTTTTTTTGTAATACTATATAATAGAACCGTGGTTATCTACATTTTTGCTACATTTTAATTAGGAGATACTATGCTGAAAGTTAAATCTATTTTTTGTATCCTTGTTTTTTGTATTCTTTCTTATGCGGTATTTGCCGGTGAAAGGACTATTCCCGTCGATGTTTTTTTGATGATTGATAAATCACAATCAATGAATGAACCCGGTAAATTCGATAGTTTGCATAAATGGGTACGCGATACGCTTGTTACCGAAATGCTGATACCGGAGGATTGGATTACTGTCTGGGAATTTTACGAAAAACCGCATGAATTACAAACATTAGTTATTAAGAATGAAAATGATCGTAATACATTGATAAAAACAATCGACAATATTACTCCCAACGGCGCATTTACCGATATTGGCAGCGCACTGGATGCAATCCAAGCTTCATTAAATAAACGAGGAAAAAACAACCGATATAAAATTTTATTATTAGTAACGGATCTTGAACAAGATGCTCCATGGACATCAAAATATCGCGGAAAACAGGAATCGTTTAAAAGTCCGTATCTCGCAGAAGCACGCATTATCAAACATGATAATTGGTACGAAATAACATTGGATATGGATATTCAGGATAAAGTTGTTAAAACAACTAAAGAACTCTATACAAATATCATTAATAATAGGGGAATTCCTCGTAGTAATGATGATCAAAATAAAGTGCTTATCACCGAAGAAAAAAAATAAACTGTGGACTTTTAAAGTAGGGCATTTTAAATATGAAGAAATTGTTTTATATACTTTGCATTGTGGCGGTCATCGTTATTATCGGCATATTGGCATATCAGCGTATTGTCCGCCAACGAACGCAGGTAATACCACAGAATGCTCAAACAATTATTCCTGTTGCACCGCAATCGCATCAACAAGAGGCGTCTGTTTCGGAAGTAATACCTGAGAACACGCAATCGGTTATTACGCTGCTCAGCGATGAGGTACTTGTTGAGGATATACAAGCGGATCTGAATGGTGATAATAAGGAAGATAAAATTATTGCAGCAAAAAAATTATCCGATCAATTTATCTATCTTTTCATATTTTTACAAGATAATGAAGCGCAAACTTTTACCAGAGCCGCAGAAATAAAGACGGAGGCGACACATGCAAAAACGCTTTCCGTTTATACATTAATGGTGCAAGAATATCCGTATCCTATTATAGCATATAATGGAATGAATGCCGATACTATGCAGGTTTTCGGTATGTATGCATTAGAAATCGATGAAGATAAAATAATCAGTGTCCGTTCTTTAGCCGGTATACAAGCGGAAGGGCAAATTATATTGAAAAATGAACAGGATAATTCAATCTCCGATTATACAATATCTGCATATTATTCTGATAGGGATGCTCCAAATACGCTCAACCAAATAGAAAAACAATATACATGGAATGCAAAAAAAGAATTTTTTGTACAAACAAAAGAAATGAAGATTCCCGGGAAAAGAATTGAAAGTCAATTTCTTAAAAAATTTCAAACCGGCGATGCTCATTCTTTTCAAGAATTTCTTGATGGATTATGGTATCAGCCAAGTGCAAAAAGAGATCAAAATCGAAGTATCTTTTTTAACCGTTCCGAAAATGAGATTATTTTTTCCGTCGATAATATTCAAGAAGTTTTTACTATCGATTCGATAACACCGCGCAGATTCGGTATTTATTTTTCTACAAAAAATGCCTCTATTTCGAGTATTCATCGGCGCATCAATATTGAGTTGCTTGGAATTGATGAGGTGCATATACGGGTTATCGATGATATTGCACGTTTAAAAATCGGTGTTGCATCAAACTGGGATGGATCATACCGAAAAATAAGCAATACTGTTCGTGAAGTGCAAAGTAATACAACGCTTGACAATATAAAAAAAGTATTGACCGCGGATAAAAAAACATGGGCAAGCGCAGAAGGATATTCTTTATCTTTTTCGGATAATTCATATCGATTATTTCAAGATACGGTGCAGCAGTCAGGATGGTATACGATTTTGCAGATAAAAGACAATACTGTTTTACAGCTTAAAGATACTGAAAATAATGAACGTTTTTTTAATCTGATACTTGATAATGCCGGTAAACGGCTAAGTCTTATCGAGGTTTCAGTTACATTAAGCGGTATTACACCAATTGGAAATTCACCGCTTATATTTGAATAAACTTTTGAGATATATACCGTGCATAGCTGCGAGACAGAGCTTTTTTATAACACTCTATCTCGCAGAGTACCGCGTTTTAGCAGTGACTATTTGGGCAACGGATGTTTTTTGATTCGTGCGGAGGGTTTAATACCCGCCGTTCCTCTACCGCCACGGATGGCGGTTGTTCCACGCAATAGCAATGTTGTGGCAGAGCCACAACTTGCAGTCAAAACTATACACGGATGTATAGTTTTGACGAACGCGCTGCGCCGGGGTTGTTGATTACCGTTTTACAATAACAGCAGTTCCTTGACCTCCACCGATACATAGAGAAGCAAGACCGATTTTTTTATCCGTCCTGATCATTTCGTGGAGAAGGGTTACCAAAATACGATTGCCTGAAGCGCCTACCGGATGGCCGAGCGCGATTGCACCGCCGTTGACGTTCGTTCGTTTTAACAGCGACTCTCTATCGATTCCGTGTTCCTGTACCAATTCATGGATAACACCCAAAGACTGAGCTGCGAACGCTTCGTTCAACTCGATCAACTCCATATCGGAGAGTTTCAGTGATGCATAGTTTAACGCATTACGGATTGCCGGAACGGGACCTAATCCCATTACGAGTGGGTCGACGCCACCTTGCCCGATGCCGATAATTTCTGCAATAGGGTTAAGGTTATATTTTTTTACCGCCGCTTCGCTTGCAATCAGCACAAAAGATGCTCCGTCGTTTATTCCCGATGCATTGCCTGCCGTAACGGTGCCGTCGCTTTTAAAAGCGGGCTTCAACTTTGCAAGTTTTTCGAGGCTGGTGGTACGATTGGGAAATTCGTCGGTGTCGAAAACGATATCGCCTTTTTTATTATGAATAGTAATCGGGACGATTTCGTTTTTAAATTTACCTGCATCGATAGCAGCAATCGCTTTTTGCTGGGAAGCAAAGGCAAACTCATCCTGCTGTTCTCTGGTAATATTGAATTTTGCCGCAATGTTTTCGGCCGTAATTCCCATGTGGATATTTGCACGGGCATCGGTCAATGCATCATAAATCATATGATCGACTGCCTGCCAGTTTCCCATCTTATTGCCGCTGCGGGTATTTGCCGGGACGAGATACGGAGCGAGAGACATTGATTCTACACCGCCTGCGACAACAATATCGTTAAAGCCTACTTGAATGGACATAACCGCTTCCATAACCGTCCGTAGACCGGATCCGCAGACCATGTTGGTCGAATGAGAGCAGACGGTTTCGGGGATTCCCGCTTCCAATGCGATGGTTCGTCCGATATTTTGTCCGAGTCCGGCGCCGAGCACGTTACCGCAAATAAGCTCCGAAACTTGGTCGGGCTTTACCTTTGCCTCTTCCAGTACCGCTTTAACCACCGCTGAACCCATGTCCTTAGGCGGTACGGCAGATAATCCGCCGAGGAATTTCCCGATAGCAGTGCGCTTTGCACTGATAATGTACGATTTTGATACAGCCATTTTTGACCTCCTTGCAATCTGAGGGCTCCCCTTTACATCAAGATGAATCCTCAGCATTTTTCTATCATATCACGCTTAAAAAAATCTGACTATATTAGGTGATCGGGGTAAACGCATCAAGCGGTTTTTTATCAGCCCCGCAGAATAATTGGGGCTGTTCAACCAGAACTGCCAAGGATGGCAGTGGTTTTATACAGCAGCGATGTTTTGCGCATACGCGAAACTCGCCTTCAACTGATATACATGGATGTACAACAGTTGAAGATGGTTCAAATGGTCTCACTGCCCCAATTATTCTACGATTCCGGTCTACTCTGTCTGATGCATTTACCCCTCTACTAGAAAAAATGTACGAAATTTTATTCAAAATTTCGTACAGAAGGGAAGCAACCGTTTACAATATTTCTGGTGCGGTTGCGCTGATTAGGTGATCGGGGTAAATGCATCAAGCGGTTTTTTATCAGCCCCGCAGAATAATTGGAAATGAGATTTTCTTGCATTACGATTTTTCCTTTGATATAATTCGGAACAATTTAGAACGAATTTCTAAAATACACACTGCAAGGAATCCTATCAATGGAAACACTCAATCTGCGTCCACATCATCTTTTATGTACTCGTGCATTTAAAGGTAAAGGCTATTCTCCTGTATTTGTCGAAAATATGCAGCATATTATCAATCGGTTAAAAACCGGCTGCGATATTACCTTAATTACCGGCGCCGATGCCATTTGCGACCCTTGTCCCGAAAGAATCGGAAATCACTGCCGCTTGGAAGCAAAAGTAACGGGTTTTGATGAGGCTGTCCTATTGCAGTTTGGATTGGAAAGAAAAACATATACTTATACCGAAATAGAAGAGGTACTTACGGCTCGATTAACCGAATCCGTATACGAGTGCATTTGCTGCGGCTGTGAATGGAAGCAAACCGGCATCTGCTGCTATGCCGATGTTCAACGGTCTTTACTCGCAAAATAAAATAAGAGGTCGTGCCAGTTGAGCATAAACTTTCCAGCGCTTTTGAAAATAGCCTGTCCAGAAGTGTACATCCGTGTACACTTCTGGACGCGAGTTTTTGCGGAGCAAAAACGTCGCCGTTGGATGAAACCACGGACCTCCCTGTCCGTTCTGAAACTACAAGGCGCGAGCACAAATTAACCGCAGGCACGGTACAAAATGTACATCCGTGTACATTTTGTACCTACGTGTTTGCAGAGCAAACACGCTACTGCATGGAAGCACCGTCATCCGTGGCGGTTCTGCTACGTTGAGCATTTATTGCAGAAGCGGCATGGATGCCGCTGGTTATATCAGAAGCGATGTTTCGACAACGTCGAAACTCGCAGCCAAAAGTGTACAAGGATGTACACTTTTGGCAAGGCAACGTAGTAGATGTGCCGTATATTTGCAAAAGATTGACTGATTTTACTCCAGATACTATAATACCCCGATATGAAACGTAAATTGATAACTTCAGCTCTTCCTTATGTGAATAATATCCCGCACCTTGGGAATTTAATCCAAGTCTTGTCCGCCGATGTCTTTGCACGTTTTTGCAGGCTCCGCGGATATACGAGTTTATATGTATGCGGTACCGACGAATACGGTACGGCAACTGAAACAAAAGCCCTCGAAGAAGGGAAAACGCCGCGCGAATTGTGCGACTACTACCATGCGATCCACCGCGATATTTATCATTGGTTCAATATTGCGTTTGACTACTTCGGGCGCACCTCCACACCTCAGCAAACGGAGATTGTACAGGGGATTTTTAAAGATATTGAAAAAAACGGCTTTATAAAAGAACATTCGATGGAACAGCTCCATTGTGCACACTGTAACCGCTTTTTGGCAGACCGCTATGTACGCGGTACCTGTCCCCACTGCGGGTACGAAGACGCGCGCGGCGATCAGTGCGAAAATTGCGGCAAGCTACTGGAGCCGACCGAGCTGAAAGCTCCCCGTTGTTCAACCTGCGGAGCTGCTCCGGAGCCGCGCAGCACCAAGCACCTCTACATCGATTTGCCGGGCATCGTGCCGCAGTATGAACCGTGGATGCAGAAAGCGAGCGTAGAAGGTCAGTGGAGCAACAACGCCGTGCAGATGACCAAAGGCTGGCTGCGCGACGGTTTACAGGAACGCGCCATCACCCGCGACCTTAAATGGGGCATCCCCGTTCCGAAAGCGGGCTTTGAAGATAAGGTGTTCTATGTCTGGTTCGATGCTCCGATCGGCTATATCTCTATTACAAAATGCTTTACCGATTTAACCGGAGCCGATTGGAAGAACTGGTGGCTTGAGCAAAATGATATCGAGCTGTTTCAGTTTATCGGAAAAGACAACATCCCCTTCCATACGGTGATTTTCCCCTGTTCGCTCATCGCATCGGGGAAGGATTGGGTAAAGCTCCATCATATTTCAAGCAGTGAGTACCTCAATTACGAGTCCGGCAAATTTTCAAAATCGAAAGGAATCGGCGTGTTCGGTTCCGATGCAAAGGATTCGGGGATTCCGGCGGATATGTGGCGCTTCTATATCTTCTATAACCGCCCCGAAAAGAACGATGCCCTGTTTACATGGAAGGATTTTCAGGAGCGCGTAAACAGCGAGCTGGTCGGGAACCTGTGTAATCTGATAAACCGGACGCTCACCTTTGTGTCGCGCTATTATGACGGCGTTATCCCGCAGCGGGATGGGATGGCTTCCGCCCGTGAGGATGTCCGCGCGGTAACGGAAGGCTTGCGCGCTGCAGCAAAGTACAGTATTGAAAAAATCACCGCACTGCTTGAAGAAGCGGAACTGCGCGATGCCTTCCACGAGCTGTTTACACTTTCCTCCGTTGCCAACAAGGCGTTCCAAGACGGAGAGCCGTGGAAAAACCGCGAGGCTGATCCCGAAAAAGCGGAGGCGCTTCTCTTTGAACTGTGCTATTTAATCAAGGATTTACTGATATTGATGCACCCGTATATGCCGGAATACGCCGATGCGGTTGCTTCGTTCTTAGGTATTAAGATATGGTCGGGTAATGTCTTTGACTGGGAACATTCCGTGCAGCCCCGTCCCGAAAATACCCTTGCGTGGGAAAACCTCTTGGAGCGGAGCGGTTTGGAGCGGGTACAAAAACCTGCAATCATCTTTAAAACGCTGGAAAACGATGCGATTGCCGCATACCGTGAACGCTATGCAGGAAGTCAGAAAGAACGTGCCGCGCAAGCCGGAAAACAGGCTGCGGGAAAGCAAGCAGGCGGAGAACAGGGCGGAAAAAAACAGCAGAATGCAGGAGGCAAAACTACCTCCGGAAATGCCGCTCAAAAATCGCCGGAAAAGCAGAAAGCCAAGCCGGAATGGGCGGATATTCCTCCCGAACAGCTGTTTACCGATTATATTTCGTTAAAAACCGCGAAAATCATTTCTGTGGAAAAACACCCCGATGCGGATAAGCTCTTTGTGGAAACCATTGACGACGGCTCGGAAGGCGGGCGGGTTATCCTGTCCGGCTTAGCGCCGTATTTTGCTCCGGAAGAGTTGGTTGGTGCGGATATTATTCTTGCAGAAAACTTAAAGCCGCGGAAAATGCGCGGTATTGAATCGAATGGGATGCTCTTAGCGTCCCATTATACCGATGCGGACGGAACCGAGCGGGTTGAACTGGTCGGTATGTCCGGTGCGGCTGCCGGTACGCCGGTAACACTGGAAGGCGCCGAAGCAGCTACGCCGCCGGTACAGAAACCGCAAGCCATCGATGCGGAGCTATTCTTTGCAGTGCCTTTCACGGTAGAAGATTTCCGCGTATGCGCCGCCGGAAAACAGCTGTTGGTAAACGGCAAACCGCTCGTAATGAAGCATATTAAATCCGGCACGGTACAGTAAGCGGCACGCATACATCCGTGAGAATACACGGATGTATATTTTTCAATAACAGTAATTGATAATGAGGAAGCTATGAAAAGAAACATTGTATCGATTATTATGACTCTTGTCGTTTTAGCAGTAGGTACTTCCGCTGTTTATGCAGAAAATGCCGGAACATTAAAAAAGCTTCTTATGAGCTTGCCTGATAAGGCTTTTCCGGATACCTTGAACGAAATAAAGAACAGTGACGGTATCGACTCTCTCATTGAAATATGCGATGAAGAAAACCGCTACTTGAGCTTTAAAGCGGTAGGCGATGTCGACTATTGGGAAATGTGTTACTGGAATCTGAAAGGCGGCAAGGAAAAACTGATTTTAGTGAATTCTGAATTATTTCCGTCTTTTTATCTTTATACCAACGGTAAGGCTTTAAAAACCGAAAAATTCGGTATTCGGGATATATGGAAAAAAATCGGAGGATCTTCTTGGGAGAATTTTGATCAGTATATGCAATTCTTCCCACCGCGCAGCGGAACTGCAATTACGGTAATACTCAACAATCAGGATTGTATGATTTTTAAGTGGCAAAATGAAGCATTTGTTTGCCTTACCGATTACCCGAAAAAAAAGAACAATCATCAAACTTTGGCACGAAGCTTTGCCGCTGCCTTAAATACCCAAGACACCGACACTTGCCTGCAATATATTCTACCGCAGTATATTTCAGAACAATGTATGGATATACTTGAAGGCAGAACAGAGCAGTTTATCTGCGAACTTATCGGCGGTGGAATTGAAGACACAGGCGAGTTCATTACGCCCTCGAGTTTAAAGGATATAAAGAAAGCAACATATAAGTATGATCCCGATAACGGTTTTGCGAACCATATCATTTTTATTCAGCTCAAAGACGGACGTTCGTATCACTATTATATGAGCTTTGAAAGTGTTGAAGCAGATATGCAGACAATTCCGTATATAACAGGAGCTATGGGGTAACAACTCGTCGGGTATTTCTATCCTGAATCTAAGTGGTTTATAGCTTGACAAAAGCCGGTATTTTGAGATAGGCTATATCATTGTGTTTTGTCGTACGCGGCTTTCATCTTGATGAAGTACGGCAAGCATAATACGGTAAACACCGATAAAATCAGTGTATTTTTGGGTGTTTGCTATGCTCTTTTTTATCGTTCCCTAATAAAAGAGACTACTGTAACACCGCTGCGGTGTTCTTATTAGATTTACGAGGTGAAAAATGGCAACAAGACAGCCGAAAGGTAAATTGGTCCGCCGATTCGGATCAAATATTTTTGGAAATCCTAAGTACAGTAAGTTATTGGATAGAAAACCAAATGCTCCCGGGAAGGAACGCGGCGCTAAACAACGTGGAAAGATTTCTGTTTACGGTGAACAATTAAAAGAAAAGCAGAAATTCCGCTTTGCGTATGGAATGTCCGAGCGTCAGTTCAGCAATCTATTCCAAAAAGCATTTAAGATGTCCGGTGTTACCGGCGACAATATGCTCTCATTAATGGAGCAGCGGTTGGATAATACCATTTATCGAATGGGATTTGCGGTAAGCCGTGCACAGGCACGTCAGATGGTTTCTCATGCTTATTTCTTACTGAATGGTAAACCGGCAAATATCCCGTCTATGCGTGTTAAAGTCGGTGATGTTATCACGACAAAAGATAAGAAAGGCTTCCAAAATCTTATCCGGCACAATTTAAGCACTGTACAGGGGGCAAAAGGCGTTTGGCTTTCCGTTAATGATGAAAATTTATCTGCAACGGTAACGGCGCTTCCCACTCCTGCCGATATTCAACCGGTCGGTAATATTCAATACGTCGTTGAATTCTATTCTCGGTAGTACATACGAGATCTAAAATTTAACATTGACAAAAGGCTTCCTAATATATGCCGTATGTGCATAAGCAGGAAGCCTTTTTATTTATAGGTCGCGCAAATAGTATGTTTCCGCATTTAACAAAAATTGATTTCCGTGGTCAGTGTTCCTACTTGTAAAACCGTTGTAAAACTCGTATAGTAAACCTGTTCGACAACGATGTTATCGAACAGGTCTAGTATTGGCCATACTTAAAGCATTATGGAAAAGGGAGTGGGGGTATGGATAAATATGTATGCGATTTATGCGGTTATGAGTATGATCCTAATACCGGCGATCCTGAAGGCAACATTAAACCGGGTACTCAATTTGAAGATTTGCCCAATACGTGGGTATGTCCGCTCTGCGGCGTTTCGAAGGAAGGATTTAAAAAGGTTTAAGCGAGGAGTGTAAAATCAACAACCCCGACGCAGAGCGTTGCCGAGAAACGGCAGGTATTAAACCCTCCGCACGAATAAAAGCCGTACAAATAGCATGGCTTTTATTTACTCAAGTTTGCTCAAACGCAAACTTGTATATCATAAGCACGTTCTCACTTCGTTGCGAACGTGCATAAAAAGTCAATCGAAAGTTGATACTTTCTTCTTGACTTTTTATGGGAGCAGTATATGACAAAAAATGATTTTATCAGCACAATCGGATATGACGGTGCCGCTGCGGTAGTCGATAAAGAACGTCGAGCTAAAAACGGCGGTAAGACTTTGTCGGAATTACTTGAGGCAGGCGCTTTTCGCAGTGCAGCGGCTTTTGCTGTCTATGATGATTCTCAAGAGGAGCTGCAGACTGTTACAGATTATTACAATAAATTAGCCCATTCCGATTATACCGCAGAAAATATCTTGCGGGTATTCGGTATCACTAAAACCAATAGTAAAAAAATAATTCTTCTATAAATAAATACTCTTGGGAACCTTAAAAACTTCAGTTTTTAGAGGTGAGCTTTGCTCACCGGTTTTCCCTTAGATTTAATTTGCGATGTTTTGTTTTGAATGCGCCTCTAAAATGTTTTACACAAAGGAGTTGTATAATGTCGTATCCTTTTAGCGATATTGAAAAAAAATGGCAAAAATATTGGAAAGATTATAAGACGTTTAAAGTAACCGAGGATGAAAATTATCCGCCGGAAAAACGGGCGTATGTATTGGATATGTTTCCGTATCCGTCGGGAGCAGGTTTGCATGTCGGGCACCCGGAAGGATATACGGCAACCGATATTTATTGCCGGTACCTCCGTATGAACGGATACGCGGTGCTGCACCCGATGGGCTTTGACTCCTTCGGCTTACCGGCAGAAAATTACGCCATTAAGACCGGTACTCACCCGCGTATTACGACAAAAGAAAATATCGATACCTTCCGGAGGCAAATACAGGCGTTCGGTTTTTCCTACGACTGGGATCGCGAACTTGCAACTTCTGATGTGGACTATTACCGCTGGACACAATGGATATTTTTACAGCTGTATAAAAAAGGTTTGGCCTACGAAACGGAAGCGCCGATTAACTGGTGCCCGAGCTGCTTAACCGGCCTTGCGAATGAGGAAGTGAAGGAAGGATGCTGCGAACGATGCGGCACACAGGTTGTCCGTAAGAATGTCCGGCAGTGGATGCTCAAGATCACTGCGTATGCGGAGCGGCTTCTTGAAGACTTGGAAGAACTGGATTGGCCGCAATCCGTTAAGATGATGCAGCGGAATTGGATCGGCAAAAGCACCGGAGCAGAAATAGACTTTCACCTTGCCGCTCCGTATGAAAACGAAAAGATTACCGTGTATACTACTCGGCCGGATACTATTTTCGGGGCGACCTACCTCGTGCTTGCTCCGGAACACCCGCTCGTCATGCGTATTGTCAGCGGGGAGGAAAAAGACGCCGTGCAGCAGTATATTGACGAGACGGCAAAGAAAACCGACCTTGAACGGACTGAACTTGCAAAAAAGAAAACCGGCGTCTTTACCGGCGCATACGCGGTAAACCCGTTGACAAAAGAACCTATTCCGATTTGGATTTCCGATTATATTTTGGTTTCTTACGGAACCGGCGCCATTATGGCGGTTCCGGCGCATGATGAGCGCGACTGGGAGTTTGCTCAAGTTTTCTCACTGCCGGTTATTCAAACGGTTGCCTCAGAGGCTGAATGGAAGGAAAAGGGAGCGGCGGGCGATTACCGCGCAGTACCGCAAGCATGTACCGCAGCCGACGGTTATGCGGTAAATTCAGGCGAATTTACCGGACTGCCGACACGGGAAGCAATAGAGCGTGTTACCGACTATGCTGCCGCCAACGGCTTTGGAAAAAAGGCCGTTAATTATAAGCTCCGCGACTGGGTATTCAGCAGGCAGCGGTACTGGGGAGAGCCTATTCCGTTGGTGCATTGCCCGAAATGCGGCGTCGTTCCGCTGGACGAAAAGGATTTACCGCTCGCCTTGCCTGAAACGGACAGTTACACCCCTTCCGACACGGGAGAAAGCCCTCTTGCTAAGATACCCGAATGGGTGAATACCGTGTGTCCGCACTGCGGAGCTCCCTCCCGCCACGAAACAAACACCATGCCTCAATGGGCGGGTTCCTGCTGGTACTATCTCCGCTACCTCGATCCTCATAATGCACACAGTTTTTGCGCCAAGGAAAAAGAAGCGTATTGGATGCCTGTTAATCTCTACGTCGGCGGCGCGGAACATGCGGTACTCCATCTCCTTTATGCCCGCTTTTGGCACAAGGTACTGTACGATTTAGGCGTGGTGCATACCAAGGAACCGTTCATGCGGCTCGTGAATCAGGGGATGATCACTTCCTTTGCCTATCAGCGTTCAAACGGGTCGCTCGTGCCGGTCGATGAGGTTGTGCAGACCGGCGATGATGCTTTTGAAGAAAAGAGTACCGGCGAAAAGTTGAAGCGGGTTATCGCAAAGATGTCGAAGAGCCTAAAAAATGTCATCAATCCTGATGAGATGATCGCTCAATACGGCGCCGATTCGTGCCGTATGTATGAGATGTTCATGGGGCCGCTCGATATGTCAAAGCCGTGGAACACGCAAGGGTTGATCGGCATTTTCCGCTTCTTGGAGAAAATCTGGGCTATTTCCGAAAAAGAGCTTATTTCCTGCCCGGTAAACGACATGAGTACGCCGGAACATGCGGAAATTACCAAGCTCCTCAATAAGACCATTAAAAAGATAACCGAAGATACCGCATCGCTCAACTTCAACACGGCAATTAGTCAGATGATGATTTTTGTTAATACACTTGGAAAATATCAAACCGTACCCCGCTTTGCATGGGAGGCATTTGTCAAGCTGCTCGCGCCCTACGCACCGCACCTCGCCGAAGAGCTGTGGGAGAAGTTGGGGCATACGGAAACAATTGCATACACGCAGTGGCCGATGTTTGTCGAAAAGTTTTGCATCGATTCCGAATGTACGATTGTGGTGCAAATCAACGGAAAGGTACGCGATAAATTTCAAGCTGCCGTCAATTTGCCGAAAGATGAGCTTGAAGCGCTCGCGTTAAAGACGGAAGGAGCCCAGCGCTTCCTTAGCGATAAACAGCCTAAAAAGGTTATCGTTGTGCCGAATAAGATTGTGAATATCGTTCTTTAATGCCTTTTGAAATATACGGTGCATCTACTGCGTCGCACGGCAAAAAAGTGTCCTCAACGTATCAAAGATACGCCTGCGGTACTTTTTTGCCTAACTCCTTGTATCTGTGCCGTTTATTTCAAAAGGCTTACGGCAAATGATGTTTCAGAACTGCCACGGATAGCAGTGGTTCCACGCAGTAGTAAGTTTTTCGTTAGAAAAACTTATCGTTGGCAAGCGTACACGGATGTACACTTGCCAACAGCGACATGGACGTCGGTGGTTTTATACAGTAGCGAGATTTGGGCTATGCACAAATCTCGTCGTTAAAAAGGCTTGCGGCAAGCTCTATACCGCATGCTGCTACTGAAAAACCAATTGCGTTGTGCACAAATCAGACAGGTCAATATTACTTATTCAGAACGTTTTCGTTTAAGCATTGCTTTACGAAAGCGCAACAATTCGGCAGCCTCGAAATGTGAAAATTTCTGTGTTGCCGAATTTATAAGAATGCTTTTTTACGCGGGCATAAAATTATCGCCGTTACCAAAGAATTTGTTGCAGCAGGAGAAAACAGTTTTTATTCAGAACTATGTCTTGGAACAAAGGCGGGTTCTTAGGGTAGATTTGGGAGAGGAGTTACTTTTAACCCTAAAGGAAGAAACTTGCGGCAAAACCGCAAGCGGTGTTTCGTTTCTGGTTTTTTTGTTCAAACCGAAAGGAATATACCTTTCACAAAAGAAAAAGAAACGTCTTAAAAACCGTATTAAGCAATACCGCTACAAGCATGAAAGCGGTGTGTGGACAGAAGAGGAATATGCTTTGCACATTACACCTGTGCTTGCGCACGTTGCAATCAGCCGCTGTAGGAAGTATTGCAATAGGATTTTGTAATTAAAAAACTCAAATTTTCTCAATTTTCTTTAGCCATTTTTGCATCCGTGATGTATATAGAGATATATATTCACGGAGGTAGAAGATGGCTCAAAAACCATTTGAAGAATTAACCATTTCTGACGATTTTATGTTCTGTAAGGTCATGGAACATGAACCTATCTGTAAAGAATTCCTTGAAATGCTTTTTAGCATCAAGATCGAGAAAATCACGTATTTGGCATCCCAGAATACCGTTACCACTAATTCGGGAGCAAAAAGCATCCGTCTTGACGTATTGGTAAAAGACGAAGCAGGGACTTCCTATGATATTGAAATGCAAGTTGCTAACCAATATAACATTCCGAAACGGATGAGATACTATCAAGCCGCTCTTGACGTTGCATTTCTTGATCAGGGATATTCTTATAAGGCGCTAAATGATAGTTTTATTATCTTTATTTGTTTGTTTGATCCTGTAGGAAAGAATCGAGCTATCTACACGTTTGAGAACGTTTGCATAGAAGATAAAACTATCCTCTTACAGGATGGAACAAAAAAGATTATACTGAATGCAAATGCGTTTAACACAGCAGATAATAAAGACTTACAAGGTTTTTTACAGTACGTCAAAACCGGTAAGGTAACGACTGAATATACAGGGAGGATAGAACAGATGATACAGACGGTAAAACAGAACGAATTAGCACGGAAAGAATACCATATTTTACCGGCAGCTCTTATGGATGCCTTTGATGAAGGGGAAGCAAAAGGTTCCCATCAAGCAAAGATTGAAACGGCAAAAAATCTTCTGCAATTCGGCTTATCTGTGGAAAATATCGCAAAAGCAACAGGCCTAAATAAGGAAGATGTAGAAACACTGATTTAATTGGCAATGCATTAATTCGTTGGGCAAGGAAAGTGCAACAAATTCGGTGAAGCGTCGTTGAGCAGTTGTACATCCTTGTACAACTGCTCAACAAGGTTAATCGATTAAGCTGAAACGGTCGGCGATGGTGCCTCGCCATTCTGCTCGCTGGTTTTTATCTTCCCATTCAATGATTCTAACGATTGTGAATTCTTTCATTGTTACCATTGAAGCGTATTTGATAACGGCAAATCTACCTTGTCCGATGTAAGAAATCGCTTCATTTTCCTGTAATGTTTCGTTTTGCTTTAAAAAATTCAATACACAATCAAAATGCACGGGATTGCCGTCTGTTTTATCCGCTAATGCAGCGCTTAAATCTTTGATAGGCTTGCCGCATCGTGCGCAGGTAAAAACTTCGACCGGTTCCTCGTGCTGCGAGTTGAGATACGGTTTATTATTCACCGCGGTATTTTCTGTATAACGGTTTTCTTTCCTATGTCCCCGCCTATTGCTCATATTATTCTTCATCCTTCATATACATCATCTGTTCGGTCAATATCGATGCTAATCGATATATGGCAGCTTGAATATATGTCTCATCCTTGAGTTTTGTTTCCATTTCGCGAAAATCAGATTCGGTAAAGTATTTACGGGGAGTATACCGCTCTTTCTTTGGAAACACGCCAACATTCATACATAATCCTCAAAAGCATTCTCTAGATGCAAAGGCTCAGCTGCTTCTATCGTTCGTGGATCAAACGGTAACACAAGAACATCAAACCGTATATGCATCTTGTTATATTTTCGATGAGTTAAGAGAAAATATTTAGCGGTTTTACAAATCCTTTCTTGTTTTCTATTTCCGACAATAATATCCAAGTCTGTAAGCGGCGTATGGGGTAATGTTTTTACTTCAAAGAAGATAAGCGTTTCGTCTTTTTCCGCTATAATGTCGATTTCCCCTGTTCTGGTTCGCCAGTTCCGGGCGATGATGGAATACCCTTGCCGTTCAAGCCATTTTTCTGCGAATGCTTCACCAGCCGATCCCAGCCGCTCTTCCATCACTTTTTTTGCTGATACTGCAGTGGGTCAATAGCCTTGACGATAAAAGTATTTTTGTGTTCCTTCAAATCAATGAGTTTGCCCTTATTATTGGGATAAAGGTGTCCGGTTTCATCGATGAGTACTCTAATCAGCGGGCGTAAGGGAGCTTCGGGAGTTATACCCACAACACGGACGATGGAGGTGTCGTTCATCAAAACTATTGAGCCGATGGGATATACACCAATACTCTGAATCATCGCTTTGATGACTTCATAATCAAAGCGGCGGCCTTTATCTGCGAGCAGCGTCTTCATTGCATCATAACCGAGCAATGCACTGCGATAAGCCTTTCGTGCGGTCATTGCGACAAAGGCATCTACAACAGCGATAATACGAGCCCCTATTTCAATGGACTCTTTATCAAGCCCGTTTGGATATCCTTTGCCGTCCCAGCGTTCATGGTGCTCGAGAACAAGCATTGCAACTCGTTCGGTATATACAAATTCCGATAATACAGCTTTATAGCCATAGATGGTATGAGCCGCAACAGTCTGCATTTCAGTATCTGAAAGCGCTGTCTTCTTGCTTAAAATATTATCGGGAATTCTCAGCATACCACAATCATGCAGCAGGGAAGCGAGTACTACATCGTCAATATAATCTTCAGGCAGATTCATAAAATTTGCGATGGTTTCAGCTAAAATAGCAGTATCGATGAGGGCTTTTGCCATATCTCGTTCAGGAATTTGGGCTGATAGGATAAATGAAATAGCGAGCGGTCTATTAGCTGCAAGCAAATTACGGAGCCTCAAGGCTATTCCGTCTATAGGCCGCGGTGATATGGGTTTTCTTTTTTTTACCTCGGTTAAAAAGATATCCAGTGTTAGGATAATTGCCAAATATTCGGTATACAGTTCACTATGGGTTAAAATATCCGGCAGCTGTAAAATAGTATTTTCTTCTGCTGTTTTCTTTCGAGTGTTTTTGTTAGCTGTTTTAGCAGTTGAAGCTCCACCTTCGTCGGGTAGTGCATCTAATTCTTCAACCAATTCTGCTACTTCCGCTCTCTTTTTTATGATTTTACCGGCGATCATAACAAAAGGCACTTTCCATTGCTTTAATACCGATAGTTCACGTTCAGAAACCGGATACCCTTTGCCGAGGACTTTGTTCTTACCGTCATCAAAGAAGAGCGACTCTGAAAATATCATGCCTTCTTTTAAATCTTCTACTTTAATTCGCCTAAGCACCGATTATCCCATCCTTTTTTTGAAGAAATGCAAAAAGAGCGGCAACCGCTTGATACGTTTCTTCAGGAATACAAGAGCCTATTTCAGCTTCAACCAACACTTCCGCCAACAGAGGGTCATTGATGAGGGGAATATGACATTTATCGGCAATTTCCCGTATCTTTTGCGCAACTGCACCGCGTCCTGAGGCGGTAATCAGCGGAACACTCTCCCCAAATGTATATGACAATGCTACCGAACAGTCTTGTACTCTGCTCATATTATCGCTTTTTATCTTCACGGTAATATAAAAAAGCCATACCCACTCCGAGTATATTCTACACTGATATATCAATTGATGCAAGGGTATGATTATCTTCTATATTATTATCGGCATAATGTACGGTATATGACACAACTCCTGCGGATTTCAGACAATCCTGCAGCAATGCTGTAAGATTTTCCTTTTTCTGTACCGAAAGAGCTGTCGCTCCCTGATAGGAAAAAAGGCAGGTATTGTTTTTGAGCATAAACGTCCATGATTCCTGCTTTTCTTCGCTCCGTACCCTCAGGCAGCATTCATGACATACGGTGTCTTGCAGGTCAAGGAGAAAAGCTGCCGAACCCTTCCAGAGTGTGTCGAGTTGTTTTTCAAACGGGAATACGACCCAGTGGTTTCTACCGGCTTTTACATGATTGAGAAAACGAAAGAGGTCGTCATCTTCCGGAGCGTCGATCGGCTTTTCATGTTGTGTGTCGGAAAGGGTGAATAAGGCTGTAAGGCATTGCGCAATCAGCTGCGGTGACGGTTCAATGCCGCGGGAGTAGAGGAGGGCAGCGGCAAAAGCGGCTTTTTTCTCGTGAGGAGCAAAAACATGGAGCGAGGAAAGGATTTTTAAGAGCGGACGGGGTTGAAGCGGCTGCTCGTTTTCGCGAAAAAAAGCAATGAGTGCTGCTGTAAGATCTGACTGTGGTATGCCGAGTTGAGTGAATACATCGTTATGAGGAGTTTGCGGGAGTATATGGTTTCGGTACGGTGTTAGTACCACCGTGTTCTCGGCAATATGAACGCGCATCAACAAAAAAGCTCCTTCTCGAATGTCCTGAGAAAGAGCTTTTGTCTGTGCTTGCAATACGGTTCCCTTGATAGCAATCCGTATCGTATTGTTTTTAAGGATAGACAGTACCCGAACCGTTACCGGTTCATTCTCGGAAAAACCGGCAGCAGTATTCCCGTGTAAAAGAACGGCCTCGTTAAGCGCCTCATTCTGATGTAATGGAATCAGAAGCACCGACCGTTCCGCTACGGCTTGCATATCCGCTAGTTTTTTTTCTGCAGCAGTGTCTTAATCTTTGCCGCCTTACCGATCTTCTCGCGGATGTAGTACAGCTTAGCACGGCGTACCTTACCGGCATGCACAACTTCCACCTTTGCAATACGCGGCGAGTGAAGCGGGAATACGCGCTCGACACCAACGCCGTAAGAGTTCTTTCTTACGGTGAATGTCCGACCGATACCGGCATTTTTAAAGCACAGCACCAAGCCTTCATATATCTGAATACGTTCGGTTTTTCCTTCAATAATCTTGAAGTGTACCTTTACGGTATCGCCTACTTTAAAAGAAGGTTTTTCGACAATCTTTTGTTTTTCCTCAATCTTACGAATTAAATTCTCTGCCATTTGTTATCTCCTGTAAAATAAGTTCCGCTTCTTTTGTCCATTCAGGCGAACTACGGATTACTGTCAGTAAGTCGGGACGCATGGCAAGCGTCTTTCTAATCCGCTGTTCAAGCCGCCATTTACGAATGTGCTCGTGGTGGCCGGACAGAAGCACTTCAGGAACAGCCCTGTCCCTGAATATCTGCGGCCGTGTGTACTGGGGGTATTCCAACAAACCGTCGGAAAAGCTCTCCTCTTCAAGGGATTCGCGGGAAATAACGCCGTCGATCAAGCGGTACACCGCGTCTATTATTACGAGCGCAGCAAGTTCACCTGAGGACATAACGTAGTCGCCGAGCGAAATTTCGTCGCAGGCGTATTCGTCGATGATCCGCTGATCGATTCCTTCGTAGCGGCCGCAGATAAACACGAGTTCTTTTTCTCGTGCAAGCTCTGCTGCACATGATTGCGTAAAGGGTTTGCCGGAAGGAGTTACATAGATAACTCGTTTTTCGGCAGCCTGCACGGAATCGAGCGCGAGCGCAAGCGGCTGCGGCAATAGGAGCATTCCCGCCCCGCCGCCGTAGGTTAGATCATCACAGGTTCGATGCTTGTCGTAAGCAAAGTCGCGGATATTCACCAGATTGTAGGTAATAAGCCCCCGTTCGACCGCCTTCGCCATGATCGACGATTCGAAAAAGGCGGCGGGTATTTCGGGGAACAAGGTCAGCACATTGAATCTCATTCGAGAATCCAGCGGTGCATAAGCTCAACCTGCTTTGCCGCTATGTTTATCTTCCCAATAAATTGAGAGCGAAACGGAACATACACGGTTCTGCCTGTTGCAGCCTCGGAGACTTCCAATAACAATCCGCCTCCGCCTTCCACTACATCTGCAATTGTACCCACAGAATTTCCTTTGTACACAAGGTCAGAATTACAAAGATCATTGATATAAAACTCGCCGCGTTCAAGCGGGCAAGCCATATCCCGAGGAACCAATATATCCGCGCCGTGCAGCTTCTTTGCCGCCTCAGGCGAATCGATACCTCGTAGTTTTAATAATGCATCCGCATTACGGATAACACACTCTTCAACCTGATAGAAGATTTCGGGATGCTGTGTTTCCGTCCCTTTGGATGGAAGTTGCAGCTTTATCTCTTTTAAGTTTAGAAAATGTTCATACTCGCCCGAACAGCTTTCAATTTTAATGAAGCCTTCGAGACCGAATGTACCCCGAACTCTACCGGTTATGAGCCAGTCCATTAATCAAGAATTTCCAGTAAATAACGGGTTCCGCTCCGACCGGCTGATGCCATAAGCAACGTCCGAATTGCCTGTGCAACCCTTCCGAATTTTCCGATTACCTTTCCTACATCACCGCTTGCAACACGCAATTCCAGCACAATACCGCGGTCGGTCTCTTTTTCCGATACGGAAACGGCGCTGGGATCATCGACAAGCGACTTTGCAATGTACTCGACTAAATCACGTTCCATGCTCGATAGCCGACCTATAATGTGAATTGTTTTTTGTTGAGTAAGTGACGAACCGTATCGGTCGGCTGAGCGCCTTTATTAAGCCAACCGCGTACCTTATCGGCATCAAAAGCAATCTGCTGATCTTCGGCTTCAATAGGATGGTAGATGCCTACCTCGTCGATGGTTTTACCGTCACGGGGTTCACGAACATCCTGTACTACGATACGGTAATACGGACGCTTTTTACTCCCGAACTTCTTGAGTCTGATTTTTACGCTCACGTTAATCCTCCCGGAAATTAATCAATATAGTAGGAACTACTAAAAGAGCAGCTTTTAGGAATGTTCCTGCAAGAATAAAATACAGGCTATAATACATAAAAACCGATACTTGGTCAACCATAGGACATCGAGTTTTACGGCAAAGAGGGAGTTTGTTTGACTACTTGACATACACTATATATGGGGGTATTGTAATAAACATAAGCGTAATTAACACTATATAGATAAACTTATATAGTGTGATGTTAAACATAACTCTATAAAAAGGCGGGTAAAGCACCATGAGAACAAGAGAAGCAATCGATGCTGATATTGCAGCTGCACAGTCCGAACTGCAAAACGTACACGGTTCCACAACGGAAGTATATGCACGCATAGTCGGTTATTACCGTTCCGTCCGTAACTGGAATAAGGGCAAGCGTGAAGAGTTTTCAGAACGGAAAATGTTTGAACACGAAAATCCCAAAACGCCCCTCTATGCAGGGCAAAGTACCGTAGTGGATACGGGAACGACATCAATTCAATATCCTGCCTTTTTTGAGGTATATACGCGAAAGACATGTCCTAATTGCCCCCCTGTTAAAGATTACTGCAATAATCTCGGTATTGACATCCATTATATCGATGCCGACACCGAAGAGGGTATTAAAGCTGCTGCCAAGCACGGCGTTCGTTCCTGTCCTACCGTTATCATGTATAATGAATCGGAAAAAGAGCTTTCTCGTGCATATTCGGTTGCCGATCTTAAAGCGTATCACTTAACTCCATATACGGCTGAAGCGGTTATCGCGTAAGCTATGAATGTCGGTCTGCAGAAAACCACACTTGTCAACTATCCGCGCAAGGTTGCTGCTGCGGTTTTTCTGCCCGGCTGTAACTTGCGCTGCCCGTATTGCTATAACGGTGAGTTGGTATGTGCATCCGTTTTGGAAGGGCCTGCCGGTAAATCATTGCAGGGCGGTACGAATGACTACGTACCGATCGAAGCGGTCTATGAGCATATCGAAAAGCGGAAGTCGGTATTGCGCGGACTCGTTATTTCAGGTGGAGAAGCGCTGTTGTCTCCGATTTTACCGGAGCTTATTCTACGGGCACGAAAAGCCGGTCTTGCCGTTAAACTTGATACAAACGGTCTATTGCCGGATAGGATGTATTCGCTATTGCACGACGAAGCGCTCTGTCCGGATATGATAGCCGTCGATATAAAGACCGCTCCCTCCCGTTATCATGAACTTAAATTTTGTTGTCCGGCAGGGACTGAGCCGTCGGCTGAACAGCCTGAAGCTGCGCTTAAACGGACGCTGATGATTTTGCAGGAAAAGCAAAGATTTTGCCGATCGGTAGAAATCGAGTACAGAACAGTTCTTGTACCGCCGCTTGTAGCCGCCGAAGAGATACGCGCTATTTCAGCATTACTCCCTTCCGATGCCGCATGGTTTTTTGCTCCTTTTTTACCGGGTAACTGTCTTAATCCCGCATGGAATACAATCCGTCCATATACACAGGCTGAAATGGAGAATCTCATCCGTCTTGCCGGAACAAAGATTCCCAATAGCCAATTACGATAATTGATTTGTCATTCATAAAAATGGATAGAAAATAGTGAGGTCTCTACAGCGCAACGCTGTAGGTTCCGGTGTTTCTTGCAGAAATTGTTATGAGGGAAAAAATGGGCCCAGCTGGACTTGAACCGGCGACCCGCGGATTATGAGTCCGCTGCTCTAACCAACTGAGCTATAGGCCCAAGAAAGCACCATAATAATTTATTTTGCGGCTTTAGTCAAGCAATCGAAAAACGAATATCGAAAAAATTGAATGCCAAAAATCTAAAGTGATAATATTATTTTTTTCTCATAATATCCTATTTTCCGGATACTAAAATACCAATCCGGTAACAAATGGTACCGAGTTCTTGCTTTCGTTATGATATAGTCCGTATAGCTATAAGAATTGGCGTTTTTAGAGCAGGGCTACCGCACAATTGATGCGTGCGGTAGGTTTACGACTCCGGCATTTTGCGTCAGAGGAATTGATTTATGCAAGATCTTCGAGCCTATCGATATTAATGGTTATGGTATCATTGGAGATAGTGAGCAGTTTATCTTTTTGCATATTCATCAATTCACGGGATAAGGAAGGGCGGGGAACGGCAAGATATTCGGCCATAGCTTCTCGGTTCAGTGTAAGCGTTATTTTAGGCTGACCATGCGCTTGCTGTAACAGATACACGGCTATTTTTTTGCGCAGTGTAAATGATGAAAATATCAGCAGCTTCTGGTTTAAAAAATAAGCTTTATGCGCGAGAATAGACAAAAGATTCTGTACAATTTTTGTTTGTACGGCAGGCAGTGTTGCGGATGTTGAAAATATATTTGCCGGAATACTGAGAATTTCCGCATCGGCGATTATCCTGCATGAATAATCATACGGGATGGATTGCAAGAAAGCATAGACTTCACCGAAGACGGTTTCCGGTGTTTCAAAGCGGTTCATAATGATTCGTTTACCATCAGCATCATTTTTTTCGATTTGGACAACCCCTGATTTAAGAACGAACAATGCCTTGGGGAGGTCACCTTCAAAGAAAATAAAACTGTCTTTTTGATAAACGGTATTTTTCGCTCTGATTGCAGTAAGATAGCTTTTCAGATCCTCTACAGGAATATCTTTAAAGAGCGGATTCACAGCATCCTTCCTTTGCATAGTATGCGGTTCTTTTTTTAGTATCGGTTGTAAATAGTCTGTTATAAGGAGAAGCAGTAAATGAATAGTTATTTTAGCATGGATGAAACGGTTTTTGACGTTACGGAACGGTATCCTGAAACAATTCGCTATTTGGCAGGGAAGGGATTTACGCCGCTCACTAATCCGGTCATGCGCAAATTGATGGGAAAGAAAATCACACTTGAAAAAGCTTTTCTTTCTAAGAAATTGGATATCGATTTATGCGAGCGGGAACTCGTTGAAGTTATCGAACAAAACGCTTCGTCGGGTTTTGCACATATCGATCTCGGTTTAAAGGTAAAAAGCGATAATCCTCTTGAACCGGATGATGGTAAACAAACGATCAGGATTGAAGGTGTTTTGCCTTGCCCGATACGGATTCCTCTTCTGGAAAGCTTTGAAGCATTTTATTCCGATTATGTCGAAACGCATAAGGAAGAATTGGAAAAGAAAAACTATAAAATCAGATATGATCTAAGATCGGCTAATCTCGGTATTGATTGGATAATCGATCTGGCAAAAACCGGTAAAAAAGAAAACCTGCCGGATGTGCTCCTGTCTGCCGGTTTTGAACTGTTCTTTGACAAAAAGCTGATGGGTTCTTTTATTGAAAACAAGGAATTTCACTGTGCACTTGATACGGTCAATAAAGATTTTTGCAATGACTATATCGATTTGCGGGATGAGAAAAAAAATTACGCCATTATCGGCGTCGTTCCTGCAATTATGATTGTAAATACTGCTTTATTAAACGGCAGAAAGGTACCGGAAACATGGGAGGATATTTTATCTCCCGAATTTGAACATTCCGTCGCTATTCCATTCGGTGATTTGGATTTATTCAATTCTGTCATCCTTAATATCTACGCGCGTTTTGGTGATGAAGGAATTAAGAAATTAGGCAAAGCATGCAGTGCTTATATGCATCCTGCTCAAATGGTCAAAGGCGGTAAAGCCGCGGCTGTGCAGCCTGTGGTCAGTATCAGTCCATACTTTTTCTCTAAGATGATAGATGAGCGGACTCCTCTGAAGACGATTTGGCCGGAGGACGGTGCGATTGTCGCTCCTATTTTTATGCTGGTAAAAAAAGATACTGAGGAACTTACAAAAGATTTTGTATCGTTTTTTCTTTCGGAAAAGACCGGTATAGTTTTTGCGCAAAGCGGTTTCTTCCCATCTACCAATCCGTCCGTCGACAATCGGTTATCAGCCGATAAAAAATTCTCGTGGGTAGGCTGGGATTTTATCTATCAAAATGATATCGGTGTAGTATTGGAAAAAATTAAAGCTGATTTTGAAACCGCTGCCGGCAGCAGCTCCGAAAGCCGCCGATAAAAAAAACGGTGTTGTAGAACTGCTGGTTTTACAACACCGCTTACGAGATATACGTTATTTAACCTTTTACTCTTTAGCCTTTTACCGAGCCGATGGTAAGCCCTTTCACAAAGTATTTTTGCAGGAAGGGGTACAGCAGGATAATCGGCAGCGTCGAAACGATAATGACGGCGGCTTTAATCGAAATACCGATAACCGACATATCTGCGCTGCCGGCTCCATCTCCCATTGTTGCCGTACCGTTGACGATATTGCGCAGAAACAACATAACAGGGAACTGTGAAGACTTTAAGTAGATCAATCCGTTAAACCAATCATTCCAAAAGAATACTGCCGTATATAGACCGATTGCCGCTAAAGCAGGAGTTGAAAGAGGAATGACAATCTGCGTAAAAATCCTGAAGTAGCCGAGCCCATCTATCAGTGCCGCTTCTTCCAACTCATGCGGAAAGGCTTTAAAAAAGTTGATTAAGATAATCAGGTGGAACTGATTGATGGCAAAGGGAAGCAATATCGCAAATACCGTACCCGTTAAATGCAATGAAGAAATAAGCAGATAGGTGGGGATTAAACCTCCCGAAAAAAACATCGAAAAGACTATTAACTTCATGATGATACCGGTTCCACGTAAAAACTTTTTTGAAAGTGGATATGCAAAGGTCGAGGTAAAACAAAGCGCAATAAGGGTTCCGAAAAAGGTATAGAAAATAGTATTACCGTACGCTTTAAAAAAATTCGGGTATGTAAATATCTGCTTATATGCCGCAGTTGTAAATCCTACCGGTAAAAACGATACTTTGTTCTGCATAATGGCTGCGGGGTCGGAGAAAGACAGGGCAATCATATATATAAATGGTACAATGCAGATGAGTACGACAAACGCCATTACAATGAATAGGATAAGATTAAAAATAGTGAACGATTCTTGTCTTGATTGCATAGATCACTCCGTTAATAGATACTTTCGTCGGTGAGGCGTTTGCTTGCAGCATTTGCAGAGGCAACGAGGAAAATGCCGATAACGCCGGTAAATAATCCGATTGCGGTTGCGTACGAATAGTTTTGATTTGCTAAGCCGGTACGGTATACAAGTGTTGCGATAATATCACTGACATCCGCATTGTTCGGGGTATACATAAGCAGGATTTTTTCAAAGCCAAGCGTCAGTAATCTGCCTATTTCCAGAATAAGCATCACCATAATAGTCGGCAAGATAGACGGTATGGTGATATACAGTATTTGCTGTAATTTTCCCGCACCATCGATTTTTGCCGCCTCGTATAATTCTTCGTTAATTCCCGTAATTGCCGCAAGATAGATAATGGCAGTCCAACCCATATACTGCCATGTGTCGGTGAAAATATATAGTATTCTAAAATAAGACGGTTCATTCATAAAATAGATCGGCTGCATATCGAAAGTATTTTTTAACAGAAGATTTAAAATACCGGTACTCGGCGAAAGAATTTCCGCAGCCATTGCAATAACGACAACGGTTGAAATAAAGCGCGGCATATATGAAACCGTTTGTACAAATTTCTTTAAAAAAACGGAACGTATTTCGTTTAAAAGGAGCGCAAAGATAATCGGTATCGGGAAGTTTATGAGTAAATTCATCAGCGATAAAGTCAGCGTATTCCTAAATGCCCGCCAAAAAGCTGGGTCTTTAAAAAACATTGTAAAATAGCGCAGACCTACCCATTCGGTGCCAAATGCGCCGAGCCCCGGACGATATCGCCTAAATGCAAGTACATTACCGAAAATCGGAACATATTTAAATATGATAAAATAAATTAAGGGTAGCAGAAGCATCGCATAAAGCTGCCAGTATTGATGAAAATAGCGTTTTGTTCTTTGATTCATAGCGTTAAAAAATAATAAGGCATCTCTAAAAGCTATACCTGAGTTTTTAGAGATGCCCAATACACCTACAAAGCGATGCTTATGCAGGCGCAGCAAGAGGTTATTTCCTTACGTGTTCGTTATAGAGCGTAAGGTACTTTTCAATGCCGACATTATTCATTTCGGTAACATAGGCATTCCAATCCTTATCAATATCTTTTTTCCCGGTGATAAAATCATTGTTCCATTTTTCAAATGTGTCTAGGAGCGGAGTGCGCAGGATACCTGCTTCTTCGGCAACGGCATCATCAAACAGCGGGGTAGGGGGAATCGGCTGGATCGCCATATCCATTTTTTCTACTTCTGCATTGATGCGGGCATAATTGTCGTCATACTTGGTCATTTCTCTGCTGTTGATCCATACCAGCTGCGTCGTATCGGCGCCGCAGCCGTATTTTAACTGCATCGTCTTGTAAATACCTTCAGGAGCTTCGGTAATTTCTTTTGCATACTGGATTTTACCGTTTTCAACCGTATAGGTTACGCCTTCTACGCCGAGACACCAGAGTTTTGCCCCTTCATCGCTGAAGAAAATATCATCAATCGCACGGACAATTTGTTCAAAGTCAGCGCGTTTTGCGGTCTTTGACGGGAACATGATACCCCATTGTGTTCTGCTCTTTGGTTGGTGGTGAGCGCCTGCGGGGCCTGCAAGCGGCGGATACATTTGCAGTTTAAAGCCTTCGATAGCCGATTTTCCGGTAACGCCGCCGATTTGGTCATAGTACGCATACGTGGCAACTGCTTTGCCGGTAGCGAGCTTTTGCGCCCATTTATCGCCGTCGATGGGATCTGCCATTTCAGGATCTAACAAACCCTCTTTGTAGAGCTTTGCAAGGAAGCGTGCATAGGACTTATACATTTCCGTTACGGCGCCTGCAAAATAATTACCCTGCGCATAGTCCCAGCTTAAAACACCGGTACCGGTTGAAGAATTTTTGCTGAGGCTGATTCCGAATGACGGCATTGTCATTCTATATAAAACCCGCGGGCCGGCCAAAATGGTCAGGGGATATGAGTCGGGATTATCTTGTTTGTATTTCTTTAAATAGACATAGAGGTCGTCGAATGTTTTCGGCTGAGATAAGCCATATTTATTCAGTATGTCTTCGCGCAAAATCAATCCGCCATCGTAAAAAGGAACGTCGAATAAAGAAGGAAGATAATAATATTTTCCGTCTTTCAGGCGAACTGCGTCGATGTCTTTTTCCAATCCGAATTTTTTTACCTGTGCATTAAAGTTCGGAGTCCATTCGGCATAGTCGCTGATCGGAATAAGCGCGCCGTTTAATGCCAAGGAACCGTTTTCTCCGTTGGTGTTTTGGTAAAGGATTACATCGGGACCATTGCCGGTATTTAATGCTAACGATACCTTGGTGCTGTAATCGGCAATCGGTATCGGCTCAAAGTGCAATTTTGTGTTTGAGCGCTTTTCCGATTCCTGCACGGTCAGCCAATCGGCTTTGAAGGGAAGCGTCGCATTGTCTGAATAATACAATGAGATTTCAATCGGCTTTTCCGAATTGGTTTGGGATGCGGATGCGTCCGTTTTTTTCGTATCGCACCCGCTCAGCAAGGTACCGGCAATCAGCAGTGCGGCACAGAGCTTAAACATACGTTTCATGATTTCCTCCGAATTGATGAGCATCTTTAAAATTATTTGAGTTTACATCAAACTGCTCTTTAAAAAGGGTAACCTGCTATTACCCATTTGTCAAGTTTTACTGTGTGTTTTGGTACGAATTTTCAATGCGCGTACTTGCGAAGATATAATAACCGGCTTATACTAAGCCAATATGCGGTTTTTTGATAGGGTTTTTCGCTGGATAAAGAGACCTCAGATATATGCGCTGGTTGGCGGTAATGGTACCGGAAAAAGTTTTAGGGCACGGCTGGTCGCGCAAAGATATGGAATTGATTTGATTATCGATGACGGATTGGTCATTAAAGGTGATAAAATACTCGCGGGGCATTCTGCAAAACGGGAAAAGACTTTTTTGGCAGCAGTAAAAACGGCTGTCTTTGACGATAAACAGCATCGTGATGAAGCAGCTAAAGTACTTCATCAATTCAGTCGTAAAAAAGTGCTGATTTTGGGGACGTCGGATAAGATGGTTAATAAAATTGCGACGCGGTTGCAAATTCCACCGCCGCAAAAAATTATTCGCATTGAAGATATCGCAACGAGGGAAGAGATTGAAACCGCTATCAGAAGCCGCCGTGTCGAAGGTAAACATGTTATTCCCGTTCCATCTGTCGAGGTTAAACGGAACTATCCGCAAATATTTTATGATAAAATCAGGCTGCTGTTCCGTAATGCAAATATCGGACACTTAAAAGAGGAAGAAACGTTATTTGAAAAATCGGTTGTGCGCCCTGAGTTCTCAAAGGTTTATCCGGCACAAATTTCCGCTACTGCATTAAAAGAAATGGTTATACAATATGCGGCTCAGTACGATAGCGCGATAAATATTAAGAAAATTACCGTCCAAACCGAAGATAACGGTTATAGAGTTATTATGATGGTCGATATGCCGGCAGGGCCTGATTTGACAGGGCGGATATTGGCATTAAAAGATTCTATTATAAAAAACATCGAACGGTATTCCGGAATTTTTATCGAAGATCTGAATATCGTATTGAATCAGATGATTGATATACAAACGGAGGCGTAAGATGGCACGGACACTACTCCCTTTATGGCAAAATTGGCAATTTGCAGAAAACTTTACAGAACAGTATATACAACCCGATTGCGACGAAACATATTTTACCGAAGTGCAGCTTCCTCATACGGTGAAAGAATTGCCGTATCATTATTTTGCTGAAAAAATATATCAATTTGAGTCGTGTTATCGAAAAAAATTTGCCGTATCCCATCAGTTGCAAGGGATGCGCCTTTTTATCGACTTTGACGGAGTGATGTGCTATGCGAAGGTTTTTGTTAACGGACAGTTCGCCGGCGAGCATAAAGGCGGATATGTTCCTTTTTCCGTAGAGATTACTCAATATGTTGAGTATGGAGATGAAGAAAGGAACGTATTGGTTGTATACGTTGATTCGACGGAACGAGCCGATATCCCCCCGTTCGGCGGTGAGGTCGATTACCTTTGTTATGGAGGCATTTACCGCGATGTTACGCTGCGTGCGGTTCCCCATTGTCATATCGAATCGATGTATGCCCGCCCTGTTTCCATTTTAACGGCAGAAAAAAGTTTGCAGGTTGATATTGCGATTGCACACAGCGAACGAACGAATAAATCGATCGATGTTTCCGTAGCACTCTTCGATTCCAGAAACCGGAAACGGGCAGAGTTGAGCAGAAGTCTCGTTGTATCCGTTCCGTCTCTTTCTCTATCGATGCTTATGGATGAATTAACCGGCTTAAAATTATGGACGCTTGAAAAGCCTGAATTGTATCGTGTCGAAGTATCTTTACTGGAAGACGGTATGGTATGTGATGCCGTATCTGCCCGTATCGGCTTCCGCACGGCTGAGTTTACGCCGGAAGGTTTTTTCTTAAACGGCAAGCTGCTCAAGCTGCGCGGTTTAAACCGGCACCAGTCTTTTCCCTACGTCGGTTATGCGATGCCTGAACGGGTACAGCGGAAAGATGCTGATATTCTGAAATACGAGCTTGGCGTTAATATCGTCCGTACTTCGCATTATCCGCAGTCGCCGTATTTTTTGGATCGATGTGATGAGATTGGCTTATTGGTTTTTGAAGAAACGCCCGGTTGGCAGCATATCGGCGATTCCGCATGGCAGGATGTCAGTTGCGAAAGTATCCGGAAGATGATCATTAGAGATCGAAATCATCCTTCTATTATATTGTGGGGAGTACGCATTAATGAATCGCCTGATTGTACGGCGTTTTATCAGCGCACAAATACGATCGCCCATGAGCTTGACCCGTACCGGCAGACCGGTGGTGTTCGCTGTATTGAAAACAGTGAATTTTTTGAAGACGTCTATACGATGAACGATTTTATATATGGTTCTCAAGGATTGCCTGTTGGCAATGGAGCGGGAATTGCGCGAGCGCTTCGTTCTCAGCGCGAGGTTACAGGACAGTCCGATGTGGTGCCGTATCTGGTAACCGAGTTCGGCGGACACATCTATCCGACAAAACGGTTCGATCAGGAAGAGCGTTTGGTTGAGCATGCAAAGCTTCACCTCGCGGTACAGAATGCCGCCGCCCTTGACCCGCAAAAATGCGGCGCAATCGGATGGTGTGCGTTTGACTATAATACTCATGCGAATTTCGGTTCGGGCGACCGTATTTGCTACCACGGTGTGATGGATATGTTCCGCCTTCCTAAGTTTGCTGCAAGCGTTTATGCGAGCCAGCTGTCTGCGGAAGTACGGCCGGTGTTGGAACCGTTAACCCGTTATACCGTCGGCGACCGTGCAGTCGGCGGAATTGCGCCGCTTATCATCTGTACGAACTGTACCGCAGTCCGGCTGAGCATCGGCGAAAAAGATTTAGGTCTGTTTTATCCCGCTTTTGACCGATATCCCGGGCTTGCGCATCCGCCGGTTGTTATCGAGAACCTTCCAAGCGTGTGGGGCGGCGGATGGGAAGATGCCGTATTCATCGGCTACCATAACGGTAAAGAGTGTATTACCCGCCGCTTTACTGCAAATCCCGTTGCGACGCAGCTTGTGCTTACCGCCGATGAGACAAAACTTCGGGCGGACATACCCGATGCCGTCCGCTTTGTTGTGCGGCTCCTTGATCAGGCGGGGAACGAACTCCCTTATAGTTCGGAGGTTGTGCAGATTAAGCTGAAAGGCCCCGCCGAGGTTATCGGCCCTAAGGAGTTCGCCCTCATCGGCGGCGCCCGCGGCTTTTGGATTAAAACGCTCGGAAAAGTCGGCACGGTAAAGGTGTCCGCACAAACCGGTGAATTTAAAAGCGGAACTGTTTCAATCCGCATCCGGTGAGGTTAAAGGCATCAATTTTTAGGTAAAGTAAAATTTTAAAAATTTTAAGGGTAATTGACAAAGATTTGATTTTACGCTATATTCTTTAAGTATTTTTATGGCGGTATAGCTCAGTTGGTAGAGCAAACGGCTCATATCCGTTAGGTCATAGGTTCAAGCCCTATTGCCGCTAACTCCTTTAAAAGACACTCGTTCAGAGTGTCTTTTTTTTGTAGATTAAATCTAAGGGAAAACCGCTGCGCAAAACTTACCTCTCAAAAACTGATTCGCAGTTCGCAAAGCGGATATGATAAATCATTTCCTTACAGAACAAATCGATAAGACTTATGTTTTTAGAGGTTCCTTAAAATTGAACAACTGAACAAAGTATCAACTTTGGAAGTTGTTCAATTCGTGCGCGATAGCACACACGTCAATAAGTGAGTTTGCCACAAGGCAAACTCATCGGTTAACGAGGCAACCTTATTTGGTTGTCGAAGTTATACCTTCCCACTCATTCAACGGTAAATACAACCGATACCTCTTCATCGCCGCAGCGGACGATAAGCCGGTGTTCTCCTTTTTCCAGCGGAAGGCTGCCTGAAAACGGGCGGTTTAGGGTAATCGGAGCGCGGCCGTCGTAGCTAATGTGTACGGTATCTTCCGTACCGCCGGTAATTTCGATTGGAACACCGATGCCTTGGTAACGAGCATTGCTGACAAAACGGCTGCCGTCTGCCGGCCGGATGACGGTTAACGCATTGCTCGGCTGTCCGATTGTACCGTGCCGTGTGATGTTCGCAAACCAGCGCCGGTATTCTTCGGGGTATACGGTAACTGAGCGTCCGTTTTGTATTTGATGCCAGCTGCATTCGCCGCCCGCTTGATCATATTCGCCGGTTTCCCGTTTATATGTGCCGTGCCGGTTGGGTGCGTTGAGCCGGTTGGATGTGCCGAAGCTGTTGTATCCACTCTGTCCATTGTACCTGTTGTGCTCGCTCAAAGCGGTGAATGCGGACGGCAGATATTCCTGCACTGTATTGTGGCATGCCGGACCGGCGGGCATTCCCGAAAGGGCGCAAACGGGTTCGCGGTGCCAATGCTCCGGTTCTGCAAAGTTTTTTGCCGGTACCGTAAGACCGTCCGCGAAGGGCTGGCTGTGCAGCCGGATGAGTAAGTTCCGTGCAATCGAAGCGGGAGCGGAGCTTCCTGTTTTTCCGATGACGGTATTGCCTGCAAAATTCCCCATCCAGATGCCGACGGTAAAGGCTGATGATGATGCGAGGGCGATAAGGCTCTGAAATTGATTTGCCGTGCCTGTTTTAAAGATGGAAGGAAAGGGGGTGTTCAGGGGTGAAGAGAAACCGAACCCCTTTGCCCTCGCTGCGGAATCTGAAAGGATTGAACAGATGAGCCGCGCGGTGTCTGCGCTGAAAACCTGTCTCGGTGCGGAAAAGCCGTCGGCAGTGCTCCCGTCCGTAAATGAGCGCAGCGGAAGGATTACTCCGTCGCGTGGAAAAACGCTGAACGCGCGTACCAGTTGGTAGAGGGGCACTGGTACGCTGCCGAGTGCAAGCGACAGTTTTGCCTCTGCGCCGTCTGTTCCAATAGACTGAAAGCCGAGTTCCTCTAACGTGTGCAAATAGGTTTCGATGCCGAGTTCGTTGAGGAGATAGACGGCGGGGATGTTGAGGCTGGAGGCAAGCGCAACCCGTAAGCGGACGGGACCGTTAAACCGGTTATTAAAGTTGCGCGGGATATACGCTTCTTCTTTTCCGAACCGTATCGGAATATCCGGTAAGACATCCGACGGCTTCCATCCTTGTTCCAATGCGAGCGCATATAAAAACGGTTTGGAACTGCTTCCGCTCTGATTTAACGCGGTAACGCCATCGATTTTTCCATTGTTTTCATCGTCAAAATATGAGTTCGATCCTATCCACGCAAGGATATTTCCGGTTGCGTTTTCGATAACGAGAATGGCGCCGTTGTGTACGCGCGCTTGAGGATTGTTTTTCAACTGAGCGCGGAGGAGCAGTTCAGCCTGAGCGGACAAGGCACTGTCTGCGGTTAAATACCAGTCGGGAGGCAATGCTTGAGGTGCTGCTTTGGGAGATGCCGATACGGACTGTCGGCTCATCTGTGTTTGACTGTTTTTCTGTGGGGGACTGCTGCCCTGCGCAATTTCAGGGCTGCCTTCCGGGTGCGGTTGAGTACCACCTTGCGCACCTTGCGGAGCTTCCGGTTGTCGATGAAAATCACCTGCTTTGTACCGCCGCACAAGGTATTCGATGTAATGAGGCATCCCGAAGGGGTATTCAAAGCGGCGTGCAGTACGGGCAGCCTGCAGCAGCCGATCTGTAAGCAGGGTGTCTTGCTGTCCGTCCTGCCCTTCGCTTTCTTGCATAAAGACGGCGCGGTAGAGCGCGGCCGCTTTTTCGGCACAGGCTTCGGGATGCTCAAGCGGGTTGTAACCGGCGGGACGGCGGGGGATGACTGCGAGGCAGCAGAGCTGTTCCGCAGTCAGTTCCGAAAGCGGCAGGGCAAAAAAATTCCTTGCTGCCGAGGTAAGACCTTCGGTTTGGAAGCCAAACGGAAGGCTGTTAAGATAGAGTTCTAGAATAGCCTGTTTTGAAAGGCGCCGCTCAATCCGGAGCGCGTTTCGAGCTTCGCGGAGCTTTGCAAAAAGTGTGCGCTTTTTTGCCGGAACGACGAGGCGGGCGAGCTGCATCGTAACGGTAGACGCACCGCTAACCCGCTTCCCGCTGCTGATATTTTGATAAGCCGCCCGTGCAATAGCGGCAACATCGATGCCGCGGTGGGAGAAAAAATCCTTGTCCTCCGCAGCGAGAAAGATGCGGACGGCGTCGGGCGGCATCGATTCATACGCCGTAAACTCACGCCGTATGCCGTCCTCCAGTGCGAGGATTTGAATGAGGTTTCCGCCCCGATCATAGACGCGGGTACTCCAATCCCGCTGCATAAAAGCGTCCAGTTCCGGGAACGGCAAAAAGAGCGAAAGCCAGCCGCCGATACAGAGTGCAAGCAGTGCTCCTACGCCGTACAGCAGCCGTTTTTTAGATAATCTGAGTGTATTACTCTGCCGTATTTTCATAACCGTTTATAATCGGCACAATCGGTTGTATGAACGATATTGATGTCATACCCATACTGCTATATTTACCGAAGATATTGCTCATCATTTACTTATCGGAGTAGTTTTTTTTGAAAAGTTCATGTAACGTTTCGGCAATTTTTAAGCTCAAATCTCCATCCAATTTTGTTTCTTTCCTGTCGTAAGTAAAAATACCGTTCACCTCATCTTCAACATCGCTCACTTGAGTGTAAATTGAAGCGCTCAATCCCTTTTCCATCGCCGGATATACATCGGTTTCATAGAGGTTCCGGATACCGTCGTTTAAAGATTGTCTATCTTTGAAGATTTTATAACCGTATAAAATATCGGAGGATGTATGACCGTCCACGGCTAAGCTGAACCCTCCGAATTCGGTTAAGGCTAAAATCCGATTCAACGGATCGGGTTTCGGGCGGAAGGACTTAAAATAAATGTGATAGCTGTGGAAATCTCCTGCCCCTTGATCAAAATAGCCGCTTGCATGATCGATGAGCCTCGTGGGATCTTTTTTATGGACGTATTCCGCCATTGAGGCTGCTTCGAATTGTCCCCATCCTTCATTAAAAGGAACCCATACCGAAAGGCTTACCGTATTGTACAGTAAATCGATGGTACGTTCGGCATCGCGTAAAAATATGTTTCGCCCCTTTTCGCTTTTGCGTCCGTGGAGGGCATAGCGGTTTTTCGTATCGTTAAAATTGAAGCCGAGCCACGGTGCATATTGAACGACAAACGGTTTATACGGGCCGCCGCCGCTGACAAAATCCTGCCAGACAAGCATTCCGAGCCTATCGCAATGATAGTACCAGCGGAGCGGTTCTATTTTAATGTGCTTCCTCAGCATATTAAAACCCATATCTTTCAGTTTTTTAATTTCCCAAATCATCGCCTCGTCGGAAGGCGGCGTATACATTCCGTCGCTCCAATATCCCTGATCCAAGAGCCCGTGATGAAAGATCGGCGCTCCGTTTAGACTGAGAACGGGACCGTGTTTGCCGTTGATGATTCCGAATTCCCGCATACCGAAGTATGAAGTTACCGTATCCTCTCCTGCACGGATTTCCACATCATAGAGGAAAGGATGTTCGGGACTCCAACTCTTAAAATCGGCAGGCATTTTTATCCGCAGCGGATTGGTTGTGAGTATTTCTTCCGCAATTACAGAACCGGAGTCAAAGATTTTAATGCGTATATCATCATCAAGTTTAACATATATATCATCAAGTCGATGCGAAGAGTTTACATTGTTTCCGCCGGTATCGGCTCCGGTAATAAAAACCGAAATTTCAACTTCACCTGTTTGATAATGAGGAGCTATATTGATCTTTTCGATATGAGTGTCGGGAACTTTTTCGCACCATACGGTTTGCCAAATACCGCTCTGCCCCGTGTACCAAATCTCTCCTCGGTTTAAGGTTTGCTTACCGTAGGCCTCATCACCGGTATCGGTATCGTCGGTAACTGCAATGATGATTTCCGTTGTATCACCGTTTAAAAAATCGCTGATGTCAAAAGAGAACGGCCAGTATCCCCCCGAATGGGAACCTGCTTCTTTACCGTTGACATAGACGGTACAGTGTTGATCTACCGCTCCGAAATGTAACAGGAGCCGCTCATTCGGTTTACAGTGTTCAAAGTTGAATGTTCTGCGGTACCACAGCGTCTCCCCCGGAAGCAACTGCCGCTGTACATTTGACAGGATTGTTTCCGGAGAGAACGGTACGATTATTTCTCCGTCCCATATTTTAGGCATCTGTTTATCGGCGGTTATCGCGTAGTCCCATGCTCCGTTTAAGCACTGCCATTCTTTTCGCGCCAACTGAGGGCGTGGGTAATCGTTTAAGGGCTTTTGTTTGTCGAGCGCTTCACCCCACGGTGTGAGTAAAGGTTTTATCGGTTTGTTTTTTCTCATGTTATTGTCTCGATGGTAAGGCGATCGTTTCTGCGCCGGTTATACATTTTCGATGCGAAAAAGAGCGGGAAAAGCGCCGTTACCGCTAGAATCGCTCCCCACAGATAGATGGATTCTGCGGGAATATTTTCGATGATTCCGAATTCATTCGCGATGGAGCCTGCTCCGTTTTTAACAATGATGTTGCCTATCACGGTTCCGATAATCATCGGGGTGAGGACGAAAAAGAGAATACGGATACCTTCAAACTGCCCTCGTGCGGTTTCGGGATAGAGTTCTTTAACCCAGATGGTCATCGATTGCGTAACGAGAATTTGTCCTGCACCTGCAAGGAAAACGGAAAGGAACAGCGGAATGTTTTGCATGCAGAATACCGTTTCCGTGTTAAAAGCTGAGGGCTTTGCAAAGAGCGATAAAATGCATAAGCCGACGATATTCAGAATAATTGCAAAACAGGCAAGCTGCGGAGTACGCCTCTTATTGATAATCCCGATTGCAGGGATCACCGGCAGGGACGCGGCGACTAAACTTAATCCTTGAATAATGCCCATGCTCCCAGCGTTAAAGCCCATGCGGTAAATCATCCAGTTTCCCATGTGGACAAAATAAACATTGAACGAAACAAAGAACAGTGCCGTTGTAATACACGCAAGCATCAATTCTTTTTGAGAAAAAAATCCTTCCGCTTTAAAGATTGAGCTCAATTGCTCCCAAAATGAACCGGTTTTGCAAGGTTTTAAGTCGGGAGAATCTTCTAATAGAAGAAGCGAGAGAAGTCCTGCAAGGATGACAAAGATACCCATAGACCAAAACAACCGCTGATAGTTATTTTCGCTGCCGATGAGCAAACCGCCCAATACGGTGCCGACGATGGTGCCGATTATCGGTTGAATTGCGAGTACGGCTCCGACTTGACCACGGTTTTTATCGGTAGTCATGTCATTGCTCCATGCATTGTATCCCGAATCGTTTCCCATAGAGCCGAAAAAGCTCATAACATCATCGGCTAAAATAACAAGGACCGCTGCCCAGATTGAAGCCTTTGCTCCGGTTCCGACCTGTCCGTGTCCCACAAATTCGGTAAGACCGAACAGAATCGTCGTCAATCCCCATACGATGTAGCCTATAGAGATAAATCTTCTTCTCGAACCGATTCTATCCGACAGTGTCCCGAATATGAAGGTTGAGAATGTTGTGACCAAAGCGCTGGTAATAACCATGAGCGTTACGATAGAGGAATCTTTTGCAATCTTTGCATACACAAAGGTATTAAACCATTGATTTTCGATATTCCAGCATAACTGCCCCGCAAGACCTAAGCCCCACATTAAAAACCAAAACCGTTTTGTTCCAATAAGACTTTTTTCAGTTTTCATCATATCTATCCAAGATAAAGTAAGGAGTGTTAAAAGTCTGTAATTCGTGGTATGGTTAGATTAGAAAGAAAAAAAAACAATACCACAAAAGAAATTACAGACCTGAATCAGTGTAACGCAAACTTAAGATAATTGCTATCCTTGATCAACTTTAATGAGGCTGTTGCAGCCGGCTTGAATACTCTTTGTTACGACGCATATAAAAATTTGCTTGACAGCGCTTTATTGTAGGGATTCACATCTGTTCAAGATAAATTTTTATGATAATTGTATGAATTCTTTACTATGGATTATTTCATGGTTTGAATTTCTGATATTTGGAATACTGTTTTTTATCGGGGTTCCGAGATCGATTTTACAGAATATTCCGGCAAGGTAACCGGCTCACTACTTCTTGTGTATATCTTCTGCCTTCAATTCCTCCGTAAGATAGTCATCGCTCATACAATGCATATCGGAAATGCCGTCTTTCATTAATTTATATGTTACCGAATGATAGAATTTTTGTAAGGCTGCATCTAAACCGATATGCTCTTTTTCGGCATACAGAGCGATAACCCGTGCATATTTTTTTTGCAGCAAAACCGGATGCGCTAACATATACTCTTAAATCCTTTGTACTGTAAGTACTTATCAATAATGGACTGCGTTTTAAAGCATATCTGCCAATTCGGTTTTTCGTATTGCAGCCGTTTCAGTGCTTCTGCTTTATCAATCAATCCGTCAAAAAAAAGTTCCACCGTATTAAATACCTTATCATTTGCAATTCCGCCTTCAATTATATCATATCGATTATAATCACTTGGCATAGTACCGGCTCTGCATTTCAAAATAAAATCAAGCCATGCTTCGGTATAGGCTTCAAAAGAGAGAACAACGCATTCTTTATAAACAGACACATCAAGTTCGTAGTATGAGATGATCCCGTTTTTCCGCCGCGTTGTATATTTTTCGCACCACTTTTTTGCTTGTTCATAAAACGGTGTGGTATAAAATCCCTTGCCGAAATCCACTCTAAGCCGCGAGTGCTCGGTGTCAGGCTGAGCAATAATCCGATCAGAGCCGTGATACACGATTATACTTTTATCCCGCATTGATCCATCGCCTCAAGTATATCATTGATGATGTATTCCTTATCTTGAGTATGCAGTACATCATAATGCGCAACAATATAGTCGTAGAGAAAGCTGCTTGATTCTGCGAGCGCCGTATAGATATGCTCGGCATCCGTTTTTAAGCGGAGTGCAAGGTTCTCTATGCAGAATATCACAAATTCAAGTTCATCCGTGTTTTTAATTCGATCATTCATTTGTAACCCACTACCGATCATTACCCATTAGCTACAGCCCACTCTTTGATTGTGCGCTTTTTTTCATCAAATCTCGCACCAATAAGCACAATCTTTTTTCCGTCCATCTTATACTGACCTGAATAATTCTGCTCTTTTATCTGATTGAGTGCATCTTCCGCAGTACCGTTACCGGAAAGTTTAAACTCAAAGAGGTAGATACTATCTGCAGTAGTAACCACGCAGTCAGCTCGTCCGGTACTACAATGCACCTCAGTCTGCACAAACTGTCCCATCAGCGCAAAGACCAAATACACTGCCGTTTGATAGTTTTGTTCCCGCAGCTTCATGTTTTCTTCGGTGAAGTTATCATACGGTATACCTGCTATGATTGACCTCATCCGTTCCATAAAAGAGTCAACTTTCCCCTCACGGATGTCTTGTACAAACTGCCATACCGACTTGCCTGTATCACCGAGCGGTAAACTTGAATATGCAGGCAGTAGATTTTCTAAAAAGCCGTATCGTACTTCATCATTCGGAAAGCCGAGCTTATACAGCCGCGCTTCTTTGATATACCCTATAATCGTCAAGTACCCTGATTGAAACAGAATGGGTAAGGCATTTTCTGTCACAGCACGATACGTTTCCAACCCCGATTCATTGAGTTCGACATTACCGTCCAAATCCGGAACAAAATAATGCGCTTCTTTTAAGTAATTGACTAAAAAAGTCGGTGTTCCCGTACTGAACCAATAGCTTTTGATTTCTCTTTTTGCTAAAGCACTCAAGACGCTGTAGGGATTATACATGCCTTCCCCTGCCGGATGGAACAGATAACCGTCGTACCATTGCTTGAGCTCAGCAAGCGCTTGCTGATAAGTTAAGTCTTGCCGTGTCGCAAGTATTTGTATCTCAGGCTGAAAATTTGCTTCCAGCTCTTCTTGGGTGATGCCGCAGATGCCGGCATAATCTTCTTCCATCGATATATCCCGAAGGTTATTCAAATCACTGAAAATACTGATCTTGCTGAACTTGGTAACGCCGGTGAGGAAGGCAAAGCGGATATATTGATCGCAGGTTTTGATTACGGAGTAAAATGCTTTAAGGGTATTGCGGTATTGCTCATTTAATGTTTCATTTACCCCCATGGTTTGCAGTAAGGGTTTATCGTACTCGTCTACAAGGATGACTACTTGCTTACCGGTTTGTTGGCAGGCTCGTGTAATAACACCGGCAAAACGGAGTGCAAAATTTTGTTCGGATGGTTCAACCCCATATAGTTTTTCCCATTTGCAGAGATGACCATTCAGATTCATACCGAGCTCATCAGATTCTATATAGTTGCCCGTATTAAAATCCAGATACAATACCGGATATGCTTCCCATGCTGCCCGTTGTTCGAACTCCGCTTGTTCTTCCTCGGCTTTTTCAAGATACAGACCTTTAAACAGTTCTTTTTGCCCGAGAAAATACGCCTCAAGTGTTGAAAGAAACAGGCTTTTTCCGAACCGGCGCGGACGGCTTAAGAAATACGGATTAGACGACTGGATAAGCTGTCGGACAAATGCGGTTTTATCAACATAAAGGTAGCCATCCCTGCGTAGTTTTTCAAAACTCTGTATGCCGACCGGCAGTTTTCGTGAAAAGTTCATACCGGTATTATAGCATGGAGATTGCCGTTCTGCAATTTACTCAGTCTGATACGTTTACCCATCCTCCCATCACCATCACTTAATCACATACAGCACTCCGCCGCTTCGTCCGAAGATTTCGTTTTCGTACATACACTCGGCGGTTGCGGGCGGGCAGGGGAATACACCGCGGCGGGCTGCACGGAATTTAAAGCGTACCGTGGTGCCGCCTTTGTCCCAACTGTTCCAGAAATACTGAACTTCGTTGTCGTATATCTGCTGCTTACTGAGATCCCGCCAATCAGTCCACGACTCTTCCGTATTTTCTTCCTCGTAATCGTTTGATGCGGTGGTAACGAAGGCTGCGTCTAAAATTTCCGCGCCTGACGGAATGGGCGCCCGCAGTGCGACAAACGTATAGTCCTTTCCCGACGAGAGGCGGATTGCCATTTCGTAGGTTTTGCCGCTTTCGAGGGTGATCATCGAGCTGTTCTCCGACTCCGGCGTTACGATTGTATCTGCTGCGATGTCGCGGATAGTACAGGAAACACCGAGCCCCTCGTCGCGCGGCTGCTGGCGTTCCTGCGGTAGTGCATACGCAAGCGAGGCTGTGTAGTAGAGCTGTCCCGTACCGGTTTTGGTAAAGCGGAGCGGCAGCAGGGTATCCCGCTTTGCTCCCGACACAGGCTGTTCTTTAAAGGAGAACATTTGGAAAGCCGGTTTTGCTGCCGCTCCTTTGAACGCCGCGGTGAGCAGGTCTCCGCCGGGCAGCGATGCCGCAGCGGTAAGGTCGGTAGCATCAAGCTGTGCATACTGAATATATTCGTACACTGCTTCCAGCACGTGAGCGGTAGTCGCCGTATTTTGCCAATAGCCGCCTTTTTGACGCTGGAGCAGTGTGTACAGCACTGCCCGTACCGCATCCTCGCGGCTATGGTCGGGCGCCGCTTTTACCAAGCTCTGCAGAATAAGCGCTAAGTCGAGGGAAAGGTCGCTTCCGAACCAGAAGCGGTAGCCTTGTAACGGCGGTACCGCGAGCGATACGCTGCGGGTGGTAAAGCGGCAGGAGTTTATAATCCGTTCCGTACACTTCGCCGCCTTCGCTGTATCTCCGGCGCGGTTCCGCTGTGTGTAGGTTAAGCTTAGCAATGCAAGGGCTGCAAGATCATTCGGCTGCGCGGTGTAGTCTTCCAGCTGAGGAATTACACGCGCCTGAACTGCCGTCAAAATGCTCTCATCAAAACCGGCGTTGTTCATTGCCAGTACAAAGCAGGCGTAGGCTTGTAAGTACGGCGATAGTGTTTTCCTATTTGCAAGCAGCTGCGAGCGAATATAGTCGGTCAGTTTTTTTGTATTGACGGCAATATCATCTTGGCTGTATCCGCGCTGCTGTGCGGCGGCGCAGATATGCGCAATCCGTAAACTGACATAAAAGTCCGCGTACCAGCCGCCCGGCCAGTAGGGGAAGCCGCCTTCGGACGTTTGTTCCCGCGCCCATGCCGCCATCGTTTTTTTGACCGTATGCCGGACATTCGGTACCTTACTTTTAAGCGAGAATACGTCGATGTAGTTTTCAAACAGGACGAGCGGTAGAATGCGGGCGGACTGCTGTTCCATGCAGAGGAACGGATAGTCGAATACGTAATCAATAGCCGATGACAGCGCGCCGAGTCCGCTTGAATCCAGCGTCAGACTGAGCGAGCCGGTATTTTCATCTGCCATAGACGGAATGATCAGCCCCTCGGCTGCTTCGTTTTCATCTTTTGCGATAGCGCCGGTTGAAGTTACGGTTTCAAAGACAAAGGGGCGTTCGATAACGAGCGGCTGAATCAGTTTTTCTTTGAGCGCATCGGAAGAAACGGTAAACACCGCCTCTACCGTGCCCGCCTTTACCGCTGCAATGTCAAAGTAGACCGCAGCCTGCTGTCCGCCTGCAACGGTAACCGTATGCGTTGTCTCCCCGTCGATAAAGGCGGCTCCGCGGTGCGGTATGCCGACCGTCGAGGTATCCTGTCCCTGTCCATTTTTTTGACCGGCGGCATTTCCCGCGCTGCCTTGCTGACCGCCCTGTGCATCGGCGGCGGAATCATCCTGCGAGCCGGGTTCGCGGACTGAGGCGCGTATCGTAATGCTATGGGCGCGGGTGTCCACATTGGAAATGAGGACGCCGCATTCTGCCGTATCCCGTTCGCGGAGGCGGCGGGGCATAACCGGCAGGATGTTGACGGTGTTCTGCACGGTAATCTCTTCTTCGTGCAGGGCAAAAAGGTCGGTATGTGCTCCGACGGCGGTAAGCCGGTAGCTGGTCAGCGTATCCGGCAGCTTAAAGGTTGCCGTTACCTTACCGTTTGAATCCGTCTTTAAGATAGGAATAAACACCGCAGTCGGGTTAAAGTCGCTGCGTTCCGCTTCATCATCCCCTTTCCCGCCGTCCGAATCGCCGCCTGCAAGGGTTTTCGCTTCTTCCATAACGGGATCCATCAGCCACGCGCGGGAATCTCCGCCGATGACACCGAGCTGGAAATTGTCGGGATCATAGAAGAAGTCGAGCGGATTGGGCACGTGATAATCTAGTAAATCGAGGACACCGCGGTCTACGGCAAGCAGGGTGAGTTCCGCATTGGCCAAGGGCTTACCGCCTCTTGTCGCCGTCAGTGTAACGGTTGCTTCCTCTCCGGGCTTGTACACAGACTTATCCGCGGCGAGTTCGACGGAGAATGCTTTGACGCGGGTATTTACAAAGACCGGCGTCATACCGAAAATGCCTTTCGGCTTATCAAGGTCAAGTTCACCGTGCTTGTGCTGCGGCTCCTTTGTCCGTACCGAATACGACGACACCGCGACATACACTACGGGAATATAGTTGCTTGCGACGGGAATTTCCAAAACTTGAGTATTTCCGTCGAGTTCGCGGATTTCTTCCGTAAAAATACCTTCGCGCTCTACCGTGATGAGGTATCTTCCCGCAGGGAGCGGGCTTTGCATCAAAATGCGGGCGGTGTCGCCGGGGTTGTACAGCGATTGGTCGGGCGTTAGGCGCACGGCATCTTCATAATCGCGATCCCAAAAGCTCGCGCCCGATCCGGTAACATAGAAGCGGTAATCGGTTTTGAATGTGCGCCCTGCGGTATCGGTTCCGCTCATACTCAGAATATATGAACCGGCATTTTTCGGCGTTACCTGCACCGTTCCCTTTGCAGCGGGTTTCACGGTTGCCGTATGCTCGGTGATGTTTTCTTTTTCGTAGTTTGAGTAAATGCTGCCGCCCGAACCGCGCTCCTGCACGAGTTTCCAGTTTTCCCTGATCAGCTCAACGGTAAAATCTCCCGCGGCCGGTTTGGTGTCGTCAAGCGGATTGCCGTCGGGGGAGGCGAGGATGAACGGGAAGGTGAGCTTTTGTCCCTTTTGCGCAAAGCCGGTAAGGTTTTCAGGCCGTGCAAGCCCGATGTAGAGCGCTGCCGGATGCACCATAACGGTATTCCGTGCGGAAATTTGCTGATTGCTGATGTCGGTTATCGAAACCTCGGCGCTGTAGCGATAGGGGAGGCCGATAATGCCTTCCGAAGCCGCCGCTTGGCAGGAAAGTTCCGCCGTACCCGTGTTCGACAGTTTTCCGGAAAACGATGCAACATGATCGATACCATAGCCCGATACTCCGAACCGATAGTCCTTTAATGCCGCATGGTTAGGGCTGAAAGAGGCACCCTGCCGCATCCAGCTTCCGCTATATGCAGCCTTGCCAAGCCCCCCGCCCGAAAGGTACGAGGCGGATACTGCCGCTTTGATGGTATCTCCCATAATGACCGGCTGTTGCGGCATAGTTACTTCCGCCTGAAATTTCAGCTTTTCAAAATACGCAACGGTGATGGGGCATTCCTGCGCTTGGCGGTTGTTATCGTCGTCAGTCCGCCGGTAGGTCAGACTGTAGGAGCCGGGTGCTAAATCTTCCGGTAAGTCGAATGCTCCCCAAAAGCTCCCCGAATCGGTACAGGCGCCTTCTTGTTCTGCAACTTCGACCTCATCTCCTTCCGATGAATAACCCGATAACGTGATGATGTACTGCCCCTCGTACGGTGTGAAAGTATTGAATGTTTGTGTGCGGTCGATACCTCTGAACGAAACCGTTTCTCCGGGTTTATACAGCCCTCTGTCCGAAAAGAGGAACGTCCGCTGATGTGTTTCAGCAACTTCCGGCGGATAGTACGCTGCAGGAACATCGAAGCGCCACGGGCTGTGGGTATGCGGATAAAAAACAGCTTTATCCCCGTCTTTTTCTACAAATACGGCAGCATAATTTTTCGCATTGCGGAAAAAGCGGATACTTTTGCTTCCGTAGGGAAGGACGGCAAGTCCTTCTTTATCGGTGGTGCCGGAGGCAAAGGGATCTTGCGCACCTTCTTCGGGGCTTACCGTTTCATTCTTATCGGTTTTCGCATCGTACAGGTATACCGAAGCGCCTTCAACGGGTTCTCCTGTCGAGAGCTTAGAAACCAGTACGACGGTTTTATTGAGTGCGGAACGGACGGTAATGCCGAGATCCGTTACCTGCACGGTCGAGGTTCGGCGGTTGACGCGGGGATTTTTATCCCGCTGAGAATAGGGCGGGAGTGTTACTTCCGAATCGATGCAGACAAAGCCCTTGCCGTTTTCAAGGTAGGGGTCAAGGTCGGCGAGTTCAAATAGCCGTTTATTCCGTACGGAAGCATCTAAGGTCTTTGCCTTTGAACGGTCATAAGCCTCTCCCCAGGAGCTTAGATCAAGCGGATTGCCGGTTTTTGCGATTGCATAGCTCGACGGGGAAAGAATATTTTGATATTCAAGCAGATATTTATGCGGATACGCCGCTTCCAGCATCAGATGTCCCGTATCGGTATATTGCACAAAACTCGGTGCATCGGGAACGGTAACCGTATAGGATGCAGCGGAGACAAGAGCTCTGCCGTAGGTGTCCTTTATGCCGTTTTGTACGGTAACGGTGTATGTTTCTTGGGGTGCGACCGGCAAGCCGTGAATAAGTACGGTTGAATAGTATGATTCTGCATTGTGCACTTCGATGTTTTTTTCACCGAATGTAAGCGCCGGTTTTATGGAAATATTGTTGAGTATGGTCTTTTTATCCACCGGATGGGAGAACCGGAGCTCTATCGGGTTTTTATAGCCGTAGTCGTTATGATAAACCGATGCGTTCTTACAGGTAAACGGCTTGAGCGTATGGTATTGCGCCGTGGTAAGGGAGCCGTCCGGACGTTTTGCCGCTACGGTAACCGTTGCATTAAAGGGGATTTTGCCGTTGATATTCACCAATACGTTAAAGTCGTTTTCCCCTTCGAGGCGGCTAACGGTAGCACGGTATGGAACCGCTTGTTTCCCTGCTTCCTGTACCGATACGGAAAGAATCGATTGCAGTTCGGCAGGCTGTACCGGATAATTGAAGCGGAGCTGTACATCGTTTGCCGCTTCCGGAATCAGGTTGGCGGTGTTGATGGGTATCCACCGGTCGGAGTTTTTCCGCAGCATATAGCCGGGCTGAGAATAGGTGATTCGGAGCACTTCGCTGGTAACGGTGAACTGCTTTTTTCCTTCTATTTGTTTTCCGTTGAGCGCCCGTACGCTGTCTTTAACGGTTATCGTGTATTGCTGACCGGGTTTAAGGCTTTCTTCAGGTTCAAAAGCAAGGTACCGCGAGCCGTACCAGCGGAATATGCCTTTTACGGCAGGACTAATCGATAGGTATGGAGACTCCGTTTCCGGTTTGCCGAGGGCGCCGATTGCCTTAACCGGCAGCGAGAACACGACATAAAAGGACGGCGAGGTTACCGCCGCGGGAATCTTGCCTTTCGGTCCCCAATCGGCAACCGTAAGCGCTCCGCTCTGCGGAAGGTCGATGGTTTCCGCTTCGCCTTTGGTTTGCTCTCCGGTCTCTGCCGTCAATTGAGGCGTGTAGGAGGTTTTGTATGCCGTAAGCGCCCGTATCCCGGGAATGACCGAGACATCTTTTGCCGATGATTGCGGAGCGGGCGCTTTAAACGCCGGTATCTTTGCATTCTGTACGGGTTCGGGCGTTTCTATTGCATACTGCGGTAAAAACTGCTTTTCAAAATCCGAAATATTCGGATCATTGTACTTGCGCTGCGTCTGTTCTTGCAGCTTTGCGATATACGCTTTTTGATTCGCATCGCCCGAACTTGAACCTTTGCCGCAGCCGGCGATAAGAACCGTCATAGTTATGATCATTAAAACAATACCGGATTTTTTCATCGCTCTTTGTACTCCATTCAACTCATCAGTAGTTGGGACACTTAAAAACTAAAGGTTTATAAATGCTTCTAATATTATACAAGAGCCACAGTGAATATACAACACGGTATTTCACGGCTATCGCTATCATTAAAGAAAATTTTGCGCAAAAGAAAATTTTAAGTTGATGATTTGCACAGATGAAAGATAAAAGGGATAATTATGAAGTATCTTTGCTATTGGAGATTGATGGGGGATAAGATGAGACCGGCGGGATTCGAACCCGCCACCTACTGCTTAGAAGGCAGTTGCTCTATCCAAATGAGCTACGATCTCCTGAACTCGCAGTGAACACTGCAAATATGGTATATGTATACAATAGGAGTGAAAAAAAGTCAAGGTTTATTTTCAGCCGCTGAAATAGCGCGGCTGAAAAACGCTGCGAGTTTGCTTACGCAAACATCGCTTATTGACGTGTGCGCTATCGCGCACGAATTCAACGGTCTCAAAAATTGATATTTTGTTCGACTGTTGAATTTTAAGGAACCTATCGTGCAAACGCATCAGACTGTTTCTAGTAGCCCCAATTATTTTGCGCTTTTGCTCTACTCTACCTGATGCATTTGCCCTGCTATTGAATTATTTAATTAAAAATCATTCCTAATATTTGACTTATTACCGTAAATATACTATTTTGTGTGCATGAAAATATTATATTTATGTCTCGTTTTTAGTATTTTTGCGTTCGGCTGTTCCGCTAAACAGGAACAGACCGCCACTTCTGTCACAACGCCGGATTCGAGTGCCCAGTCAACCGCTGCTGCTTCTGCGGCAGTGCAAACATCTGCGGCTCAACATACCAATATCGATCTGGTTTCAGCGCTCAGTTCGCTCGGGTTTTATGTGTATGAGCAGCCGATTGATCTGCCGATAGCCGCGCCCATACCTGCACTTACGGGTGAGCCTGTTAAAGTGAGCGATTTTATCGGTAACATCACGCTCCTCAATTTTTGGGCGACATGGTGTCCGCCGTGCCGTGCGGAAATGCCTTCCATCGAGCGCTTATACCAGCAGATGAGCGGTACAAACTTCCGGATTGTTGCCGTCGATGCCGGCGAACACCGTTCGCAAGTCGCATCTTTTATCAAGAAAAATAAGTATACATTCCCTATCTATTTAGATGAATCGAATGCGTTGTCGTCTATCTTTGCGGCACGCGGGCTCCCTTCTACCTACCTCGTTAATAAAGAAGGAAAGGTTATCGCTGCACGTGTTGGGGCGATGGAGTATGACCAAGCGGAATTGATAAAGCTGCTCAAGGAATTGGCCGATGGGTAGTGCCTCTCTTCCCGGCTTATTCGGAGCTTTTTTTGCAGGGCTGCTTTCGTTTTTAAGTCCCTGCGTCCTGCCGCTTATCCCTGTCTATCTTTCTTTTATTTCAGGCGAATCGCTGGCTCAAATCCGTGAAGGCAGCAGCGGTCGTATGCGCCTTTTCCTGCGCAGTGTTAGCTTTGTACTGGGATTTACGGTTGTGTTTGTGCTGCTTGCAATTTTATTCGGTACGGGCGCCCGCTTTATCGGCAGTGCCGTACCGCGTATGATTATGCGGGGGGCAGGGGTGCTTGTTATCTTGCTCGGCCTTAACATGCTCTTCGATTTTATACCGTTTTTACGCGGGGAGATAAAAGCGCAGGCGCCGAATACTGCCGCGAGTTTTTCAAAGGCTTTTGTATTCGGTATGTTGTTTGCCGCCGGATGGAGTCCCTGTATCGGGCCGATATTGTCGTCTATTTTGCTCTTTGCGGCTCAGGCAGGTAATATCGTAAAAGCAGCCTTTTTGCTTGGGGCGTATTCGCTCGGGCTCGGCATCCCTTTCTTGCTGGTAGGGTTGTTTTTTGATAAAGCGGAACCGGTGCTGCAGTGGTTCAAGCGGCATACGCGCGGGGTTAAAATAACTGCCGGATTGCTGATTATCTTCTTCGGTATATTGATGGTAACCGCCGGTTTAGCGAGCATTACAACCTTCTTTGTAAAGTTAGGCTATGCGCTTGAAGAATATGCACAGACAGGGACGCCACCGTTCAGCACTATTGCCGGTGCGTTTGCCCGCTGGCTACTGTTCCAAGGTGTTTAGGGATTGTTTATACTCAAGTTTTTGAAAACTTATCTTGAGAATATGCAAGTGCGCAGTCTAAAAATTCCTGCAAATATGTCGGGACTGTAATCTTTTTATTCCATACAAGATAGAGATCGCGGTAGCGGTGCGGTATATGCTCAAGAGAGAACGCAAGCAGCTCTCCGCGGTCTATCATATCGTCTACAGCGATTTTGGAAATAAATGAAGTGCCTGCCCCTTGCGCGACAAGCCGCTTTATCACTTCGATATTGTTAATCGAGGTGATAATATGAAGCGATTCCATAGAAATATTCGCAGCGTTCAGCATAAGTTCCATATTTTGCTTTACCGCTGATCCGCTTTCCCGTACGATGAGCGGTTCCTGTGCGATCCGCTTTAAATCAGGTTTTGTCTGCTGTAAAGCCCGATAATAGGGAATATTGGGCGTGATAAAGACAAACTCATCTTGATAAATCGGTCGGAACTCACAGTTTTCATCATCGGGTTTCATTCCGACGATACCGGCATCGACCTTTCGAGCGGAAATCCGCTTAATCGTTTCGTAACTGTTGTGTTCTTCAACTTGGATAAGAATATTGGGATGGTCTTTTCTGAACCGGCTCAATACAAAAGGGAGAATATACCCCGCTGGAATAGTAGAAGCTCCGAGCCGCAGAATCTTTCGATTGGGATTGATAAACCGATCGATAAGCGACGAACGTTGTTGCAGTAAATCCTTTGCTTCGCGGTAGAGTATTGTTCCCTCTTCTGTAATTTTCAGTTCCCGTGTCGAACGAATAAACAGCGGCGTGTCGAGTTCTTCTTCAAGCTGCTTAATATGCAGGCTGACTGTCGGCTGCGAAATATTCAGTTCTTCAGCTGCTATAGAAAAACTGAGGTTTTCGACTAGCTTTACAAATACTTCAAGGTGCTTAAATTCCATATTTCCTCCAACGGTGGCACAACGGTTTTATTTGCCGCGTGGAGCCTTTGCAGGATCAAGCGGTTTATTGTTAGAGTATACCATAAAATAAAGACGCGGCGTACCGGTGAGAGAGTCTGCAGCAAGGGTACCGAGTTTTTGACCGACGGTAATGTGCGCGCCCGCTTGCGGAAGTATCTGCGCTAATCCTCCATATACATAGACATGTTTTGTTTTGGATTGAATAAAGATAACCTGTCCGTATCCCCGGTGCGGACCAATTGAAATGACACGCCCCGAAGCGATAGCCTGTACGGGAGCATTCGCTGTCGAATCGATAACAACGCCGTAGAGCTTTCCTGACAGGTATGAAATATCGGATATAGGAACAGGCCAGAGAAGCTTTTTATCGATTGATTTTTTTACGTAAGAACGCGGATCCTCCCACGAAGCCGGAGATGTTTGCTGAGTTGTCGTCATATTGGCGGAAGCTATTGTATTCTTGGAAGCTGCGGCAACGGCAGTTTTTTCTCTTTCCGGTACAATCAATATTTTTCCGACTTTTAAGACGGCAGAATCGGAAAGACTGTTCGCTTTCCGCAATGCTTCGACGGTAACGGAGAATTTTTTTGCAATGCTGTAAAGCGTGTCGCCTTTTTGTATCGTGTATGTTTCGGGAATATAGATTTTTTGTCCAACCGTAATTTTTCCCGCATCGCTGATGTTATTCCGTTCTAGGAGGATAGCAACCGGCACCGAATATTTACGGCTTAACGCATAGAGCGTTTCGCCTTTCTCCAATATATGCAGGGTATCCGCTCCGGCGGATGAATAAACGGCAAGAGAAAAAATAAAAAAACAGACGGAATAACGATGCTTAGACATATTCGTCTATAAATATCGGCTTATTACATAAAAAACTCAATACTGTAGTTGAGGGCAACCGCATCAGACTGTTTTAAAATAACCCCGCAGAATAATGAAGGCCGTTCAACCAGAGTTGAACCACTTCGCGGTTCAAATGGTTGTCCAACCTCCATTATTCTGCGATTTTTATCCATTTGTCTGGTTCGGTTGCCCGTTCTCAAAAAAACTACACGAAATTTTAGAAAAATTTCGTGTAACAAGGAGGTAACCGATTGAAATATTATCAGTGCGGTTAGCCCGCACTAGACATTTAGAGGGTGTTTCATTATTATCGTAACGATTATTATTTTAAGTTATAGGAGTGTTGTATGGAAAATTTAATCGGAACAAAGATTATTGATTTTACTTTGCCTGCATACTGTAAGGGAAAGTTTACCACCGTATCGAGTCAGTCGTTGCTGGGAAATTGGGCTGTATTTATGTTTTATCCCGCAGACTTTACGTTTGTATGTCCGACCGAATTAGCCGATTTGGGCAAGCTGTATTCGGAATTTCAAGAAATCGGATGTAGGGTCTTTTCCGTCTCTACAGACAGCGAGTTTGTGCATAAGGCATGGGCTGATGCAAGTGCGACAATCAGTACTCTGCCTTATGAAATGATTGCCGATAAAGCGGGTGTTTTTGCCGCTTCGTTGGGCATCCTTGTACCTGAAACATGGGTTGCCCTCCGCGGTTCTTTTGTCGTTGACCCTGACGGTATCATTAAAGCATACGAGGTACACGATAACAGTATCGGCCGCGATGCATCCGAATTACTGCGCAAGGTTCAAGCCGCCCAGTTTACCGCAGCGCACGGAGATCAGGTATGCCCTGCCAAATGGCATCCCGGTGAAAATACACTGTATCCTTCTATCGACTTAGTTGGAAAAATCTAAAAACGGCTGCTTGCAAACCTCTAAAAACATCAAGCCTATCGGCTTGTTCTGTAAGGAAATGATTTATCATATCCGCTAAAGCGGATTGCGAATCAGGTTTTTAGAGGTTTTTTTATATATAACGGGTGGTGAGCATTCGCTTCTCCCGCATTGCACTACAATGCCGGTGAAGCGAATGCTGCCGCGGGACGCTACACCGGTACCGTACCCTTATTTTTCTTCAAAAAAGCCGTCTTCGTCCTGCTTATAATTACCCAGCGGTACGGGAATGAGTTCTCCGTCTTCTATGTATTCCCACTTGCCGTGATCATTCTTCTTAATTTTATCCGACTTACGCGCATACGGTCCTTTAATAATATGATTATTTTTATCGGTAAAACATACGAATCTGCTTGTATTATCCTCCTCATACCAATACCCTAGATGTCTAAAAGTATAGAGCCGATCGAATTCCTTATAAGCTTCTTCAGAACCGATATACATGCCTGCATAAAAATGTGCATACCTATCCCCTATAGTAAGCAGCTCACCAATCGTCGTGTAGTTATAACCGAATGTAAATTCTCCATTAATGTATAACTCAGATATCTTTTTTTTAGTTAAGCCCTTGGCAATTTTATCAAGCCCTTTTAGGTTATGCACAATTAGATTCTCTATGCGGCTTGGTAAACACGCAATTCCCTTTCGGGCTTCTATAACGACAGGATCATCACCCCAATCTGAAATAAAATCCTCTTGGTCGCTAAAATCGGGAATTTCAGCATCACGGATAATAAGATATCCGTAAAGAGCCCCCGCCTGATTTTTGGGAAGTACACCGGTAAAGCTGACTACACCTGCGGCATTGCTGCTTGCTCTTCTAAACGAAATTTCGGATAAGTCGGTGTCTTCACCTTCAAAATGTCCGCTAAACCATGCGCCTTCAAAGGTCAGGTCTTTTAAGTCATCAGCTGAAAGTTTTTTGCAGTTGAGGTTTTTTATGTTAAAACGTAAAGACATTCCCCCTCGGCACCTTTTACTAATTTGCAAAAGCTGTGGAACGGTTATTTCCGGATTTGGTCTGTAACCGCGCAGTATCATATAGCAGCGGATACTATTGTGCCCGGCAAATTTTATACTGTACTCTTCGCCGGGGGTGTTTTTTAATTCAAACCTCTCAATATTTTCATTTATCATTGTATCAAGACAGTTTAAAACACCTTGATCCCCATCCCTTTTGTTGACAACGAGCATATCACCGAACCTAACTTTGTTATTGAAAAATTCATACTTTTTTAACCAGCGGATCAGCTTTGTCAGTTGGCTAAAGGTAACCCATGTTTTTGTGCGCGGTATGACAGTACCGTTATATAGAGTGTAAGAGTCCGTAACAAAAGCTTCGAGTTCACGATGATCAAAACCGGAAAAAGTATCCGCTATAACGATGTTCCCTTTTATGTTTTCAAACTGAAAGGTTTTGAACGGGTTCATTGAACCGGACGAGTTATCAACAAAATTAATTTTCTCGGTAACTTCCGATAAGTCCGAGGCCTTAAAATATTGTACATTGCCGTCGGCGTCGGGGTCTTGGGTGTCATTGCTTGTTACCTGTACTTCCTTTGAAATATCAATATTGAGGTGTGTAAAATTTTTAAAAAAATCGTTTACTAAAGCAGGCGTTAAAGCATCAACGTGTACCGCAACATTTTCAGTGTTTAAGGTTGTATCGGGATAGAGATTCTTTAAAACTTTTAAGTCGGTATAGGTAATGCTTTCACCGTTTTTCATTTCAACGGTTATGCCGTCTTCCTTTACAAATACCGGTACGCCTGCTAAAAATTCCTTCCCCAAATCTGCTATTGCAATTTGTAACGGCTTGATTGCGACGGTCAGCTCCGCTATTTTGTCCCTTAAAACTGCCATTTTATTTTCAACTTCGCTCTGTTGCGGTTTGGAAGCAGTAACAGCCTTGTTAAGGTCTTCTGTCGCATTTTGCAAAGCGGTTACGGCAGCGGTTACCGCATTTTTAAGCGATGCGTCAATTGTTTTTCCCGATTTTTCTTCTGCAAATTTTATATTTGCTAATTCTAACTGAGTTTTTTCTATTTTTAAACGGGCAATATCAAGCTGCGTTTTTGCCTTTTCTATGGCGAGTGCTGTTTGATAGGTTTGATTATCTTTGAGCGCTGCATCAAATTCGGCGATTTTCTGTTTGAGATTGCCTATTGATGTCCGTATTTCTGCAGTGGCAGGATTAGTTTCTCTTACAATACTCTCAAGCTGCCATTTATACCGGGAAATTTCAGTCATGATATGTTGACACTGGTTCCTTACCTCATCAGTTAAACCTGACCAATACGTATTGAGCCTATATTCCGCTTCCAATATAATGATTTTTGCTTCTTCGATAAGAACTTTCCGTTTACTTTCGTCAAGCTCAGGATTGGTGTTATTAAGCTCTTTTCTGTCGTAATACACTTGTACTATCGTTGTACTGTTGCCATCTATTATGTGCTGAACTATGGGCAATTTTGCATTGAAATCTTCGTAGGTCTGAGCCTCTGCTTGAGTGTTTTCACCCGGCTTACCGTACTTGATTTCTTCCGCCACTTTGGTGTAGTCCGTACCTGTAATATTTTGCTGCCAGTGCTCTACTGTGTACTTAACGGTTCCTTCAGGTTTGGACTTAAAGTTTACCGTTACCGTTACCGCAGCCGTTACCTTTATTTTTGCGACGGCACTACTGTCTGTTCCGGTACCGGCTTCAAAACCGCCGGTTGAAAGTGTCCATCGGTCTACAACAAAATCTTCATCAGGCTTCGCAGTAAAGGTGATAAGCGTATCCTTTGCAACCATGCCATCGGTTGGTAGCGCAGGAACTGCCGTTACCGTGCCGTGGCCGCTTTTAGTAAGCGTTACCTTATACGCTTGCGATTTGACGCCCGGCTTGTTATTTTGGTTCCCTTGCGGACAACCTGCCATTACTACCGCGCTTATCAACAGCACAAGCGCACGAAGTAGTGAAGTGAATGTTCGTGTCATAGTAAAACTCCTTTATAATAATTGGTAATGTGTAATGTGTAATGTGTAATTGTGCGGTGCGAAATTTATTGCTGAATCTTGGGAATGGGGCATGTACTTTGCCGTTTGTCTTGTACGTGTATTGAAAAAAAGCGGATTGGATATCTCCACCTTGCTCTTGCCGGTGAGAAAAAATAGTGATGCTTATGAAAAGTAGGTGAAAAATCTCATCTAAATAAAGTTCACGCTGTGAGCTGTGAGCTGTGAGCTGTGAGCTGTGAGCTGTGAGCTGTGAGCTGTGAGGATTGTACCGTCTATTATGCGCGTGTCAAGTACCTTTTGAAAATATGCGGGTATCTGCGTTGTCGCATCGTCAAAACTATACATCCGTGTATAGTTTTGACTGTGAGTTTCGGCAGCAGCCGAAACATCACTTCTGATATAAACCAGCGGCATCCGTGCCGCTGCTGAAAATGCTCGACGTATAAGAACCGCCAAGGATGGCGGTTGTTCCACGCTGTAACAAGTTTGCTTGCAAACTTGCAGCCCAAAAATGGACACGGATGTCCGTTTTTGGGCGTGTCTCCGCTTTATTTCGACTAGGCTCCTAGCATCTACTCCGCCTATTTTCAAAAGGTTAACGAGAGGCGGTTGGTACTGCGGTAATGCTATGTTCCAGCTCAGCATAGAGATATTATAAGGGCAAATAACTGAAAACGCAAGGGACTTTTGAAAAAACACGAAGCATCTGCGTTGTCGCATTGTCAGCTTTGAAGCGAATGATCGGTGTTCATTATTCCATCATCAGCTTTATATTATCTATTACAGAATTTATTTCATCTTCTGAAGCTTTTTCTATAAAACTGCATTTTCTTTGAACATAATCCAAGTTTTTTATTTGATCACTCAAAATACAACCTTTTATTGAATGGTCATTTAAAACGACTTCAAATGGATAGCCTTTTACGTGACTTGTAATCGGGCAAAATAACGCCAATCCTGTTTTTTGGTTATATAATTTTTGAGAAACACACATTGCAGGGCTATGTCCCTGTTGTTCATGTCCTGCTTGCGGATTAAATTCTAACCAAACTAAATCTCCTTTTTCAGGAATAAAACCGGTAATTACCATTCTTCTTTTCCTACTGCTTCAAAAGTTTTTATTTCTGAATGGATATTTTCATCCGTAACAAGATTCATAATATCTTCAAGTGATTTTTTTTGAGGAAGAATGAGCATTTTCCCTTTTTCTGCAATTACTTCTACTTTGCTTCCATTTTTAACATTGTTATCTTTTGCCCAAAGTGACGGAATTCTAAGCCCGAGACTATTTCCCCATTTCTGAACTACTGCCTGCATAATACTTCTCCTATAAATGAAGTATATACAATGTATATTGTAATTTGTCAAGAGAAATGTAAAAAGACAAGATAGACTTAATTTTAAATGGTGTAGCTAAATCTAAGGAAAACCTCATTATCCGAAGGGCTTGAAAAAGAAAAAACCCTGTAGGCAAAAGGAGGAAAAAATCCTACAGGGCAACTGTAAAGGAGGTACATTGAATACTCTTTGATAGTACGTATCGCAATATACACCACTTAAACAGACAAAAAAAGAAAGGTTACATATTTACAAAAAATTATGAAAATATTAGGGTACGGTATGCAATTACTTTTTTCTTTTTCGAATACTATGAACAGGCTTAAAAATTTTCCCCGGATGCGTTTTTCACGCCTTCTCTTTTTAGGCGTTTTTTTTGTAATAGGAGGATTATCTCCGCTGTATGCCGAAATCTTCCGTTTCAACTTCAGGGACGGGGATACCTACCGAATCAATTCTACCGTTACCGAAGATGTATACTTGAACGGGCAATTTGCTCATCAGGCTTATATCACCAACCGTGTTACCGTGGAAGTGTCAGATGTTCAACCGGCATCAAACGGAAAGCCTTCCTCCGCGCTTCATACCTGTACTTTTATGACAAGCGAGCAAAACAGCAACAGGACATTCTCGTGGGGACGCGAATATCCGAGCGTATTCCGCCGAGATGAATTCGGTATTTACACCATCGGTGAGCAGTATTTTATGCCGGTAGTGCGGGATGTTCCGGTTTTCCCTCAGCATGATGTAAAGAAAGGTGAAAGCTGGCGGCACTCGGCAAGCGAAGCGCACGATCTGCGGGATAATTTCAATATTCAAAAGCCTTTTGTCGTTCCCATCGATGTTACGTACACATACAAAGGTCTTGCCGAGCATGAAGGAAAAACCTATCAGTTAATAGAAGTGAATTATGATCTTTATTATGATATTCCATTAAAAAATATCCAGAATAAAAGAAACGGAAGCGCAACATTGCCGATGCTGTACCCTGTCCGTACTATGGGCTATTCAAAACAACGCCTCTATTGGGATAGTAATGCAGGGATGCTTCCCTATTATGACGAAGTATTTACCATAATGATGGAGTTAAACACAGGGGCGGTAATAGAATACCGCGGCACTGCAAAGGCTGAAATTACGATGCTGCAGCGTATGAATAAGGAAAAAATAGCGGAAATACTCGATAAGCATATCCGGGATATGGGTATTTCGAATACAACCGTAGAAAAAAATGATGAAGGAATCACCATAAGCCTTGAAAATATTCAATTTGAACCCGATTCTGCACGTCTCCTTCCGTCCGAGAAAGAAAAGATTGAAAAAATCGGAAAATTGTTGAGCGCATATCCCGATTATGAGCTATTGGTTTCGGGACATACGGCGCTGGCGGGTACGGCTGAAGCAAGGCAGGTGCTGTCTGAGCAGCGGGCAGCGGCTGTTGCAAATTATCTGGTAGAACTTGGGGTGAGAGAACAACACCATGTTTTTACACGCGGGTTTGGTGCGGAAAAACCGATTGCTCCTAATACTACGGAAGCGAACCGAGCAAGGAACCGCCGTGTTGAAATCACCGTGCTGGAAAAATAGCCGATACTTTCCGCACTGTCCTGCCGTTTAGGATTGTAATATTTGATTGAGTAAGTCGCCTGCAAGCAGAATGCCGGCTGCGGCGGGTACCCATGAAACCGAGCTTGGCGGACGGCTGCGGACAGCGGGAACTTCCTTAGAATATAGTACCCGCAGTTTTTTTACTCCCCGCTTTTTTAGCAGTCCGCGCATGGTTTTACACAAGGGACAAACGGCAGTATCGTAAATGTCGGCAAATTGAAATAAATCCGCGTGGAGCTTATTTCCGCAGCCCATTGCCGCTACGATTGGGATGCCGCGGTTTTCCGCCTCTGCCGCCAGTGCAACTTTGAGTGAAATCGTATCAACCGCATCGACAATACAATCGATGTCGGATAAAAGAGGTAAAAAAGAAAGAGAGCCATCCGCATCAGGGAGAATGTGCTGCACGAGCTGATGAACCGTACACGCCGGGTTTATATCGGCGATTCGCGCGGCAGCCGCAGCGGTTTTGTGCTGGCCGATGGTGGATGTAAGTGCATAGAGCTGCCGGTTAATGTTTGAAGGGCTTACCGTATCGCCGTCGATTAAGTACAGTGTTCCGACACCGGCGCGTGCAAGGGCTTCAACCGTATACCCGCCAACACCGCCGATACCGAATACCGCAACCCGCAACTTACGAAACCGGTTAACACCTTCCGTCCCGATAAGCGCTTTGCTCCGGATAAATAGCGGGTCAGGCTCGTCCTGTATAGCCGTACCGATATTGTGCGTATCGTATGAATTGCACACAGCGTTCTTACTATCCGGCTCAGCCAAGAGCTTAGCGGATTTTGAATAAGACTGCAAATACGGCAAGCGTAATGAGCAGTTGTAAAATAAGGAACTTTATCAATACCTGCGTCGATGACCATTGAAGGTTTTTCCGCATGTGGTCATGGAGCGGGAACCGGATATTCCTAAAAATACGGATATGAAAAAAGCGTAATAACGCCACTTTAACGAGACCTGTGCCGCCGTTAAGCAGAATCATTCCGCTGGTCATTAACAGCAAGAAAGGATTGCCCGAAATAATGACCAATACGCCGATAAAAAAGCCGAGCGCACGGGAACCGGCATCACCCATCATCACCTTGCTCGGATATGCATTATGCCACAAATATCCCATCAGCACACCGGAAAGGCTAAAGCAAATAAGCGCCCACTGTGCACCGTCTACCCGATGCGGAATAAGCAGATATTCCGAAACTTTTACGTTCCCGATAATAAAATAGAAGACCATACCAAGCGAAATAAGCGCTGTCAAAATGAGCGTACCGGAAAGCCCATCCACCCCATCGGTACAATTCGTCGTATTGATGGAAAACCACAAAATTAAAACGGAAACCGTAAAAAATACGGCAGGATGTACCGCGATACTTTGACTCATAAACGGAATCCAATAAAAAATGGAATCGTCAAAATACCAATGAAAAAGCACTGCCGTAGTAATCAGCGACAATAGTAAATCCAATGCACCTTTCCGGTATTCTCCCCACGGATTAACCGACCGGTCGTCAAGATAGCCGGTAAGCATTACCAGCCATGTTAAAACCAGTACGGCTATTTGCGTACCCGAAGGTATGATCAGCAGAAAAATCATAACAACAAAAATTGTAATAAATACGACACCGCCACCGGTCGGTTTTCCCTTTGCCGCTTCAGGAGAAATACCGAATTCCTTTCCCCTGTCTTTCGGCAGCCGTGCGTAAAAGCGCGGTAAAATGAATACCGTTAAAAAAAAGCCTACATAAAATGAAATTGAAATAAGTACGAGATATGATTGTAAAAGCCGCATGGGGCCGTAGAACGAAGAAAGAAGCCCCGATAAATAAAAAAGCATTGGAACAGTATATACAGCCCATATAAAAAAAACAACCCTTTGCTTGCTCCAGGATAAACACATCAACCAAGTTCCCGTCATAGAGAGTGGCGGTTCCTCATAGCTGCAGAATAAGCAAGGCTGATGCTTTTTGAACAGCATTTTTCCGTAAGCCTTTTGAAAATAGCCTGTCCAGAAGTGTACATCCGTGTACACTTCTGGACGCGAGTTTTTGCGGAGCAAAAACGTCGCCGTTGTGTGAAACTACGGACATCCCTGTCCGTTCTGAAACTACAAGGCGCCTAGCAAATTCCAACCGGAGGCGTATCTTTGATACGTTGAGGATTTTCAGTAGCGGCAGGGATGCCGCTGGTTATATCAGAAGCGATGTTTCAGCATCGCTGAAACTCGCTGCCAAAAGTGTACAAGGATGTACACTTTTGGCAAGGCAACGCAGATATGCCGTCTATTTCAAAAGGTAGGTACTGTATTTACATAAGTAATCGCCGCCGCCAGCGCATCGGCGGCGTGATCGGGTTTCGGTATCGCTTTAAGGCCGAGCAGTAACTGTACTGTTAGCTGCACTTGCTGCTTTTCCGCCTGCGCGATACCGGTAACCGCTTTTTTAATAGCGTTCGGCGCGTATTGAAAGACGGGAACACCTGCTTGCGCTAAGGCAAGCAGCGTTACGCCGCGTGCTTCCGAAACGCTCAAAGCGCTCGTTACGTTTTTTGCGAAATAGAGCGTTTCGATACCGGCAGCAGCAGGTTGGTATGTGCGGATAAGCTCCGTGAGCCGGTCAAAGACAATGAGCAGCCGATTTCCCTGTACCTGCCCCGCCTCCGTTTGAATAACACCGTACTCGATACAGCGCATCCTGCTGCCGGACACAGCAATGATGCCGTAGCCGGTAGAGGCAAGCCCGGGGTCAATCCCCATGATAATCCGTCCTGCGGCTGTCCGCTGTTCCGCCATTCTCCTTATTTTCCTACCATATTAACGCCGGTTAAAGCACGCATTTGCGTATTACAGCGCCTGTGTCCGCACTTTTAAGAATGCACGATGTGCCTCATCCAAATGAGGATCCAGCGCAGTACGAACCGCTTGATTATAATCATTCAGCCACTTGAGTTCTTCGGGAAGCAGTAGCTCCTTCACCACCGGCCGTGTGTCGATCGGGCAGAGCGTCAGCGTTTCAAACTCAAAGAATGTCCCATACTCTGTTGTTTTCCATTCCTTTGTCAGTGTGAGATTTTCGATGCGGATACCGTGACTGCCAGCACAGTAAAAGCCGGGCTCGTTGGAGGTAATCATACCCGCCTTCATCGGAGCGTCCGTATAGCGGAGCCCGATATTTTGCGGCCCTTCGTGAACGGACAGCACATACCCGACGCCGTGTCCGGTACCGTGCTTATAGTCCTTGCCGTATTTTCGAAGCGGATTGCGGGCAAGGATATCAAGCTTATAGCCGGTCGTGTTTTCGGGGAACTTTGCTAAAGCGAGCTGGATATGCCCTTTGAGTACCAGCGTATAATCCTCTTTTTCTTCCGCGGTGAGCGGGCCGAGCGGGATGGTACGGGTAATATCCGTTGTTCCGTCCCGATATTGTCCGCCTGAGTCGAGCAGTAAAAAGCTTTTGGGCTGCAAGGTAGCGGCTGTTTCTTTTTTAGGCCCGTAGTGGATAATCGCCGCATTCGCTCCATATCCGGCAATCGTGGTAAAGCTCGCCTCTATGAAGTCGGGCTGTTCGGCACGGAAGCGCAGCAGCTGTTCGGAAACGTCCCATTCGGTAACGCCGCTATCGGCATGATCTTCCACCCATTTGAGGATTTTGACCATCGCGATGCCGTCTTTAAGGAACGCATTCCGGTAATTTTTAATTTCGATTTCGTTTTTCACCGCTTTCATCGAAGAAGTGATATTAAGGCCTTCTATGATATTCGCTTTAATCTTGTTGCGTAAGAAGATATTTGTCCGTGCGGGATCAAGGTAGACCGTACCCTGTAATTTTTCGGCATCGGCGAAAACCGCTTCGTAAGGCGCAACCGACACCCCTTCTTTTTCAAGCGTCGCCTTCACCTCATCCGTCATTTGCCGCGCGTCGATGTAAAGCCGTGCGCTCTGCATATCAACCAAGGCGTAGGCGGTAACAACCGGCGTGCATTCAATATCGTTGCCGCGAATGTTAAAGAGGTAACAGACATCCTCCAAAGCTCCGATAACCGTCGACTCCGCTTTCTTTTCCCGAAGCGCCGCGCGGACTTCTTTAATTTTTTCCGACGCGGATCTTCCCGTGTAGCGGACATCGAGTAAAAAGGCGGCGCTTAATACGGGCGCTGGCCGATTCGTCCATATCTCCCCGATGAGATCACGGTCGATAACAAACTTCATATCGGGAAGCGACGAATTAAACTGTGCAAACGAATTAACCGCCATCACTTTCCCGTCCATACCGATCGTACTTCCCGCAGGAAGCGCTTGTGCAAGATATTCAAATACGGTCGGTACATTCGGTTCTCCGCTCTTTTGCAAGAGGATACCGCTTTCCTTCAATTCTTTTTCAGCCTGTAAAAAATACCGACCGTCAGTCCATAAAAAGGCCTTGTCTTTTGTAACCAATACGGCGCCCGCAGAGCCGGTAAAGCCGGAAATAAAGACGCGGGTCTTATCGTGTTCGGCAAGATATTCGCACTGATGCGGGTCGGCGGTTGGAATATAATACGCGTCGAAGCCGCATTCCGCCATTTTATTGCGCAATACGCTAATACGTTCAGCTATTGTCATAGTGATCTCCTTCGCAAATCAATTTAAAGTAACTTCAAAAATTGAGTTTTTTAGAAGTTACCGGTTATATTTTCTCTAGAGCCCTGCGTACATACGACGCAGCAGCTGGTCTATTTTATGCCCGTAAGCGGGATCCGATGCCCACGTTCCGGCAAGGTTATAAATATACGGCGCCTTGCCTTTCGGGTTTACGTAACGGTAACGAGGATCTACGGCAGGAAGGTTGAGCGGTTCGGCGCTGGCGTATGCTTTTAGATGCTGAATATGCGCTCTGACTCCCGTTTGTTCGTCGGGAAACGCCAACCCCGGATTTTCGGCATTGATTGCGCCCAGTCCGCAAAAATTGTTCATGTCTGCAGTTACCAATCCGCCGAACCGTAAAAAGCCGGTTTCCAAACACATCTGCACAAAAGCGATATCGGCATTTATCCCTTCAACTGCGGATTCTTTTACATAATACGCTGCCAACCGTTCTACTTTTTCCTGATTGATTTCTCCCGTTTGCGTTATGGCAGTTTGCGTTAAAAAGAACGAAACGAGCTGTTCCTGTGTCATGCGTCCGGTACCCATAATCGCTTTAGGAATGGACGGCGGAACCGACCGGCACGAAAAGCAGAGCAATACTGCAAGCAGGGAAATAAGGAGTAAAAGATGCTTTAAAAGACGCATTATGTGAAAGTGGGAAACGCTCATACGGTTATGTTACTCCCATTCGACAGCCTCTAATATATTTTATTTAGGGGATATTCTCTGTCGTTTTTGATATTGATAGTATTAATCATGCGAATATGATTAAGCAATGCTCAGCTATTTTAGCATAGCAAATTTTACATGGTTTTGCAATTAGTTACCAATTTATATTACACAGTTATTTTAATTTGTGTACTGAAAATTGTTGATATTTGAGTTTTTGTATAGTATAATCCTTTTGCGGACTATGAAGCAGTTTTTTAGAAGTTTCCTTATGATGTAGAGGTTGATAAATAAGTGGATAAAAAAGAAGTCATAAAAAGAATCATAGAGAAGTCCGATGGTATTGCTAAGACTTCTGATTTTGTTTCTGAGAGTCTTTCTCATTATGATGTCGCACATTTATGCAAGAAAGGCTATATTGAACGCGTTAGGCATGGCTATTATCAGCTTTCGGAACAAAAAGATATAAAAGAAGAACGAGTGCTTGCGGCACTTCTACCTGAAAGTATTGTCTGTGTGGAGTCAGCGCTGTTTTACTACAACTATAGCGACTTTACACCGAGGCAATGGTCGATTGCCGTTCCGCGAACATTTTCACGCACAAAGTTAAAGATTGATTCTCTTGCTATAAAAACCTATTTTGTACAGCTTGCTCATTTCGAAATCGGAAAAACAAGCGGCGATTTTGGCGGTATACAACTTGCTGTTTATGACCGTGAACGCACTATTTGTGACTGTTTTAAATATCGAACAAAATTGGATAACGAAATGTTTAACAATGCCCTCAATGCATACGCTGCCGATGAAAAGAAAAATTTGAGTAATCTTTCAAGATATGCAAAGGAAATGCATATTTACAAAAGATTGATGGATGTAATGGAGGTACTGCTTAATGGCTGATATTGCAGCTTCCGTTCTTGCACGGCTCAAAAACAAGGCTCTCGAAAGCGGTAGAAGCTATCAGCTGTGTCTCCAGCTTTTTTGCCAAGAGGAATTTCTGCGCCGTTTGGAAAAATCAAAATATGCCGAGAATCTCGTACTAAAGGGCGGTTTGTTTCTCTATTCTCTTACAGAGTTTGACAGCAGAGTTACGATGGACGTAGACTTTTTGCTTCGAAAAATACCTAATACGCCGGAACAGTTGAAATTTATTTTAGAGGAAATTATCGCTGTTTCTACGGATAATGATTTTATAAGTTTTGAGATAAAAGATGTTGAACCGATTGCCGTTACCAAAAAATACTCAGGTATTGGAGCCTCAATTCTTGCTCGCATTAGAAATATTAAAATAAGATTCAGTGTTGACTTCGGTGTAGGAGATGTTATTGTTCCAAAACAGGAAAAGCGCAGAATTCCGACCCAACTTCCTGATTTTGTATCTCCGACAGTAAATACCTACTCCATTGAAACCGTAGTGGCTGAAAAAATCGATGCCGTTCTTAGTCTGATGGAGTTTTCCAGCCGGATGAAGGACTATTATGATATCTATTATATCGCCAACAAGTTTGATTTTGACGGTCAGGTATTGTCAGAAGCTTTAAGGGAAACTTTTGCCAATCGTAACCACCTCTTTACTGTTGAACAGTTTAAACAGGTAATGAATTTTAATAATGATGCAGCAATGCAGAAGAAGTGGGACGCCTTTACGCGTAAGATTAACACTAAAACGGATGATTATGGTACAGTGCTTAATACAATAAAAGTTTTCTTGGCAGCTCCGTTCGTGTCAGCTATCGAGAGTACGGAGTACACTAAGCAATGGTCGGCTTCCTCTTGTGAATGGATTTAACACAGGAGACTATAAAACCTTTTAGCTGTGAGCTGTTGCCTCAGCTAAAAGGTCTTTTCATACGCTTCTTTTACTCCCATTCGATGGTGGCGGGCGGTTTGGGCGTAATGTCATACACTACGCGGTTGATGCCTTTGACTTCGTTGATGATGCGGAGCGTAATCTTCTGCAGCAGCGGATACGGGATTTCCGCGACCTCAACCGTCATCGCATCGACGGAGGTTACCGCCCGTATCGCTATCAGGTTGTCATACGTTCTGCCGTCACCCATGGCGCCGACCGTGCGAACATTGGGGAATACGGTAAAATACTGCCAAATAGAATCCGCCAAGCCCGCCTGCGCAATCTCTTCGCGGAGAATGGCATCGCTTTCGCGTACCCAATGCAGCCGTTCGGGAGTAATCTCTCCTAAGATACGCACCGCAAGTCCAGGGCCGGGGAATGGCTGCCGCTTGACCAGTTCGTCGGGAATACCAAGCGCTGTGCCGAGCGCCCGCACCTCGTCCTTAAATAGCATCCTCAGCGGTTCAATCAATTCTTTAAAGTCGATATTTTCGGGAAGTCCGCCGACATTGTGATGGGATTTTATGACAGCCGCCTTTTTACTGCCGCCGGATTCAATAACATCGGGATAGATGGTCCCTTGTACCAAAAAGTCAACCGTACCGATCTTTTTCGCTTCTTCTTCAAAAACACGGATAAATTCCTCACCGATAATCTTCCGCTTGCGTTCGGGTTCGGTTACTCCGGCAAGTTTTTTTAAGAACCGCTCGGAGGCATCCACATGGATGATGTTAAGACCGAGTGTTTCGCGGTATGTTTTTAATACCTGTGCCGCCTCATCTTTGCGTAAAAGACCGTGATCGACAAAGATACAGGTAAGCTGATCGCCGACAGCCTTATGCACCAGTACCGAAGCAACGGAGGAATCAACTCCGCCCGACAGAGCCGAAATAACCTTTTTGTTTCCGACCTTCCGTTTTATTTCCTGAATGACCGAGTCGGCGGCGGTTGCGGCATTCCAGACTTCGGTACATCCGCAAATGCTGCGCACAAAGTTTTTGAGCATTTGCGTGCCGTATACGGAGTGTAATACTTCGGGATGGAATTGTACGCCGTAACATTTACGCTTAGTATTCGCCATTGCGGCGATAGGACAGTTATCCGTTTTCGCAATGGTTGTAAACCCTTCGGGAAGGGCAGATACGCTGTCGTTATGGCTCATCCACACAATAGAATCCGTAGGGCAGTCTTTCCAGAGTGCTGCACCTGCTGCATCTCCGCCGGTGTGCAGCTTTGTCTTACCGAATTCGCTTTTTTCTGCCGGCTGCACTTTTCCGCCGAGCAAATACGTCATCAGCTGCATTCCGTAGCAGATACCCAACACCGGCACCCCTAAGTTGAATATTTCAGGATTGCAGGTTGCCGCATCATCGGCATATACGGAATCGGGCGCTCCGGATAAGATGATTCCCTTTAAAGAAATACTTTGTATACGGGTAAGTTCTGTATCGAAAGGAAGTACTTCACAATAAACACCGCATTCGCGGATACGGCGGGCAATGAGCTGGCTATACTGCCCTCCGAAATCAAGGATAATAATTTTTTCTGTGTGCATAGTGTACTATATCAGTGTATGACTTGTTAGACAAGGAGCTTTTCGATTAGATGTCAAGGCTTTCCGTTAGATTTTTACGTGAGTAAATACTTTATCCAAACCTCGATTTATGATACTATGCGCGGATGGAGTACCAAGTAACGGCGACACGGCGCAGGCCTCAGCGATTTGAAGATTTATTAGGGCAGGATTTTGTTGCGGCGACGCTGCAAAAATCTATTGAAGCGGGGAAAATAGCCCATGCGTATCTTTTTTCAGGTCCGCGTGGATGCGGTAAAACCAGTTCGGCACGTATTTTAGCAAAGGCACTCAACTGTGAAACGGGAACGGTCGCTACTCCTTGCGGAGTTTGTACCTCGTGCCGCGAAATTACGGCGGGTTCAAGCATCGATGTTATCGAGATAGACGGCGCATCAAATACGAGCGTCAACGATGTGCGGCAAATCAAGGACGAAATCCTCTTTCCTCCTAATACCAGCCGCTATAAAATCTACATTATCGACGAAGTTCACATGCTTTCCACGAGCGCTTTCAATGCGTTGCTGAAAACGATTGAAGAGCCGCCTCCGTATGTTATCTTTATTTTTGCAACAACCGAACTGCACAAGGTTCCGGCAACCATCAAAAGCCGCTGCCAGCATTTCAATTTTAAATTAGTTGATGTAGAAGTGCTTAAACAGGCATTGGCGGAGGCGGCAGCAGAGCTGCATATTGAAGCTGACGACGAGGCGCTGTACTGGATTGCGCGTGAGGCTACCGGAAGCGTACGCGATTGTTACACTTTGTTCGATCAGGTGGCTGCCTTTTCGGACGGTCATATCACCTTTGAAAAAATACAGAGTACGCTCGGTTTAACGGGTACCGATTCAATCGGCGCCTTGCTGACTGCTTGCGTTCAAAAGGATGCCGCCGCCGCGCTGCTCACCCTTGATACTATTCTGCAAAACGGAGTTTCCACCGAGCAATTTACGGTAGACTGCACCAACTATCTCCGCAGTCTTCTCTTGATACAACAAGGCATTACAAAAGAAGCTTTGATAGGACAACGTGCGGAGCGATTTCCGCAGGAAATACTGACGGGATGGGGTGCGCAGCAGCTTGAGCGCGCGCTGTATCTGTTTTTGCAGCTTTTCAGAGATCTCCGGTTCTCGCTCAATCCTCGTTATGAACTGGAATTAACGGTTTCCCGCCTTGCGTGGCTTTCCGACTATGTTTCTCCAAAGGAACTGAAAGAAGCCTTTGATGCGGCTCAAGCGTTGCTCGCGGGCGTACCTACGGCGGTTCAATCGGCAACCAGAGCACTGCCCGGCAATGGGGCGCCGCAAAAAGGCGGGGCTGACTCCCCTTTTTTAAGACCGGCGGCTTCTCTTCGCTGAGGGCTGCCGGTACTTACGGAAACACCGCATCGGCCGGGATACCGGTGAATGCTCCGGTCGGAATAGCCGGTACACCGCAGATAGGGATATCGGTCAATACTCCGATAGGTTATACTCAGCATCCGGTAACCGGAGCTGTGCAGCAGCAACAGGATGTACAGCGTCCGGCCTCCGGAGCGGAGCCGGTGCAGCGGAATGTTCCGTTATCGCAGGAGGTTCCGCAGATTCAGCCGCCGCCGGTGCAGCAGATTAACCCGCTGACAGCAGGACGTCAGTCGTCCGCAACGGGATATCCGCTTTCAGCAGTACAGCAGGTTCAGCCGCCAATAGCGGAACGCCAGTCTCCAGCGGAAACCCCGCCGCCGCTCCGCATACACAACATTGCTGAACTCAAAGAGGCGCTCGTTCAGCATTTGCTAATAGAGCATACGATGCTGTCGGCGGCAGTCGCTAAAACGCTCAACTGGTTCGAACGAGACGGTGTGCTGTATATGTCCGTTCATACCCCTTTTGAAGTACAGCAGCTGCAGCGGGAAAAGAATATCCTAACCCGAAAGACGGCTGAGCTCTACGGCAAAGAATTAAAAATACAAATAACACTCGCTCAAGAAGAGACGGTGCAAAAACTGTCCGTTCCTGCGCGGGTAGAGATGGTACTGCGTAATATCAAGGGCAGTATCGTTGACATACAGAAAAAAGCAGTTGCAGAAGAACCGGAGGAAGAATAATGAATATAAATCCGTTTGAATTGATGAAAAACGCAAAAGATTTGCAGACTCATTTCGGAAAAATGCAAGAAGAACTGGCGGAGCTTCGCGTGCAAGGCGTTTCGGGCGGCGGCTTGGTGAAGGTAACGCTGAGCGGTACCTTCGATATGGTAAAAGTCGAATTGGATCCCATCGCCGTCGATAACCGCGATATTCCGATGTTACAAGACCTGATCCGCTCCGCTCATACCGATGCAATAGAAAAAATTAAGGATACATTGAAGGAAAAAATGGGGCCGCTCGCTGCGCTTACGGGAGGAATGCCGTCATAATGAATGCGCTCGAAGACCTTATCGACAATTTATGCCGCCTGCCGGGTATTGGAAAAAAGAGCGCAGCCCGGCTCGCATATCATATCCTCAAGCAGGAACCGCCATACGCGCACCGGCTGGCGGACAGCCTCTACAGGCTTCACGACAGTATTAAACCGTGCCCGATATGCGGCGCTTTTACCGATCAGGACGTGTGCGCTGTTTGCAGCGATCCGGGACGGGACGGCTCCTGTATCTGTGTAGTGGAGCAGCCGCAGGATGTCTATACCTTGATGAGCATGGGTGAATATCGCGGGCTTTTTCACGTGCTCGGCGGTGTTATCGCTCCGCTTGAAGGCATCGGGCCGGAACAGCTCCGTATCGCAAGCCTCGTTAAACGTATCGGCAACGGTACGATAGTAAAAGAAGTGATCCTTGCAACCAATCCGACAATCGAAGGGGATACCACCGCTCTCTATATCCAAAAGGTGCTGCGTGATCTTCCCGTCGAGGTTACCCGTCTTGCATCGGGTCTGCCGGTCGGCGGCGACTTGGAGTACACCGATAAACTGACGCTGATGCGCAGCTTCAAAGGTCGGATAAAGATATAGGGCTCCGCTTGACAAAGCGGAGTATTATCGATATACATCAAATGATATTTAGTAATCTATGCGGTATTGTGCCGTCCTCTAAAAGTCATCTATAAACGTAATTGTACAAAAGGTCTATCATTAGCAAGAATAAAGTTCTGCGGTCTTATTGCCAATATGAGAGGCGGGATACTCTTGGTATAGTATAAAAGCAAAGGAGCAGTGTATGAAAAAGGCACGTATTGGAAAAACAGCATTAGTAGCAGCATTGATAATGTGCTTTACAGCCTTATTTACGACGTGTAAGAACAATATCGGTTTAGGCGGTCAGATAGATATTCTTCCGCCGATTGGGGAGATTACCTATCCTGATGGGGGGAGGGGCAATACGCGGTTCATTTGACTTAAAGGGGAAGGCGAACGATGACGATGGTATCCAATCGATTTCGGTTGTTTTTGAAAACATCAAAACGAAACAAAAGAGCCAAGTATATGACGTCGGAGGATTTAGCAAAGGCAGCGCCTCGGTAGAGTGGACGGTTCATATAGACAACGAAGCGAATGAAAATGGATACGCTATTCCCGACGGTGAATATGAAGCAATCGTTACCGTTACCGACAAGGGTGGAAAGCCATCTAAAATTACAAAAAACTATAAAATAGACAATAGACCTCCCCAAATAGAAATACTGAGTCCCGATTTATCTAAAAATCAGAGCGGTGATTTTACGATGCGCGGATCGGTTATTGATATACCCAGCGGTGTAAAAAGCATAAAATATATCGTCGGTAAACAAGATAGCAGCGATATAACGAAAAAGCCTGATGAAACCATTGCAGAGTGGAAAGCGTTTGACTTATCGGGAGATACATGGGCTATTACCTTTACCGATGCGGATAATATCACGCAAAAAGCAAAAGCCGAAAGTCTCGGAAAAAAGGTAGACGGGCTTGCAGCGGGAGTAGAACTGTATGATATTCCACTCTTCTTTTTAGTGGAAGATAAAGCAGGCAATGCCGGTATTGTCAGTCACATAATAAGAGTAGACCCGAACGGAGATATTCCTGAAATAACGGTACGATCGCCTGACGCGGATAAAGTTTTAGGCGGTACGATCCGTATTTGGGGAACAGTGAGCGTGCCCAATCCTGCAGCGGGAGTGGTCAAGGCGGTGATGATTCAGATTACCGATAAGGTAGATGCTTCCGATAAACCGGATTTTAGCGAGAGTGCTGTATTCGGCAGTACTGACTGGTGTCCTTCTGAGGGGAAACAATTATCATATACGGAGGGAAGTCCGTATTGGTCGGTAGAAATAAACAAAAGTAAAGAATTTGACGCTTCAAGCGGTACGCAGCGGGTTATTTGGTTTAGATTGCGTGGTAAAAATGATAAGAATATTGCCGGTCAATGGACAGCGCCGATTAAAGTTACCATCGATAAAGCGGCTCCGACCATTACCGGTATGAAAGTTGCAACGGATGGTAATATCAACACGCCCATTCCATCATGGCCGATAGACCCTGAAAACCAAGACTATGTTTCAAATATGTGGATAAAGGGAGATGATCTTTATTTATGTGCAGATTTATCGCATGATGCCGGTATCGAAAGAATAGATATAAGCGGTACCTATATCGGTCAGGATGTCTCTTTAACGGGAAACAGCGAAATAACCGGCTATAAGCTGCATAATCAGCAGTGTTTTGAACAAGACGGCCACAATTACAAAATGCGGATTCCGTTAAAGACGACGGCGAATCCCACAAATAATAACGGATTTACTATTAACGTTACGATAAAGGCTAAAAAACAAAAACAAGGAGATATAGACGGTTTAACCGCTTCAACTTCGTTCTCCTTTAAGTATGATAACAGTAAGCCTACAGCGGTGTTTGGCACGAAAATATATTCGTCGGGTATCGTAACGGTGAGCGGCACTTCGTTTACCGACACTGCGTTAAGAGGAAGAACAAATATCAGTACGTCAATGAAGCTTTTTGCTTCGGGCGAGGATATTGAAATTACCGCATTCGACAAGAATACCGGCAAGGTTACGCTTGCGTCTGCTCCGGTCAATCCTACAAAGGGGTATCTTATTTACAGCCCCATTGAATATTTGAAGCCTGACACGAGCGGTAAAGTGTGGGTATCCGGCGCTGCGTATGATGTAGGCGCGGGAGTTGAAAAGGTCAAAGTAAAATATGACGCTCCTTCTGCAACCGAAGTTGTTTTAGAGTTTCCGAGCGGCGTGCAAACGGATGTCGGTAACGGCGATGTCAACTTTGTAACATGGAAGGGTGAGATTAATGTAAACAGCTTTGCAGACGGTACGGGAAAAATCGTCATTACGCCGATTGACCGCGCAAATAATGTCTCTGCTCCGATTAAAGTACCCGTAAAACTTAAAAAGGAGCCTTTGAGGATAAGTGCTGTAGCATTGGGAACGGATATGAACCGGAACGGTGCTATCGCGGATGTCGGCTCTACGGTGGTTGAAACCAAAACATTGGCGCTGACATATAACGCAGCAAATCCTGACGGTATCGACAGTGAAAAATACGATTGGCACGGTAAAGCTGACGGCGGTACGTTTAGGTTTAAAAACAATACGTCGCACATTAAAATTGGAACCGGCGGCGGAAGCGGCGCTAAAAAGTATACACTGAAATGCGTAACAAACGGTACTGACATTCGGAATCTAACTGCTTTACCTTCAGATGGTGTCATTACGCTGAATGCGGCTGATTTTACTAAAATAGGTCAAAGTGATGACCTTGCCACAAGCGACCCAAAAAAGCGTAAACTTCTTCTTACCGTATGGGATTCCGCACAGGGGGTTAACCTGCGGTACCGATACGTGGATGGCAGAGCTGGAACTTGATGTTATTGTAGATACGAAGGACAGAGTTGCCCCTACAAACGAGATAGACCCATTTAAGTGGGTTTCCGAAAGCGAAAACAGCTTGTACGGCAACAGCCGCGATAACGGACACATCGAAATAGGAGCCGATTTACCAAGTACTTTTAACCAAGCAAACGGTCTTATGGACAAGGATGATAAAGTTTCCGGTAAAATAAGCATTACGGGAACTGCTCATGACGATCAGGTTATTACGGAAATTTGGGCAAAGATCGACGGCTTTACATTTACCGGTGTAGCCGGCGCCGTTTTGGGAGGCGAAACGAAACTGGCGGCGTATAATGCTGCAAACGGTACTTTTACGGTAGAATCCGGTAATGTTGATACAGACGGTTGGAAGTTTACGGTTGTATCGAATGAGTTCAGCGTAGAAAAAGGTCATACCGTTAAATGGCAGCTCGATTGGGATAGCTCAAAGATAGCGAACGGTGTCGGAACCGATAAAACCATTACGATAAGGGTAAAAGATACGGATCAGACCAATACGGTTGCAAAAAATCGCAGAGTCGATGTAGTGCCCTTTATCACTTCCATTGCAAACACAGCCGGAGAAGGTTTGAGCAACTCGGTTATACGCGGTTCCGACGGTACGTATTCAATGAATTATTCGGCAACCGAAAAAATGACCGTAAAAGGGTTTAACTTGAAGCCTGCAAGCGGTGATCCGACAGCAACAATAGGCGGGGTAACAGCAACTGTTTCGGATGTAAGTGGTAATCAAATTAAGATAAGCAAAAAAGCTTCAAAGTCGGGCGACTTGGTTATTACGGTAGGTACCGTTGAAAGCATCAACAACATGGTCGACATTACCAAGCCTTACAATCAGGAAAAAGACATAACTAATCCCTCTTCCAATTTGTGGAATGTAAAGCGCGAGCTGGTATTTTGGCAAAATACACAGGTGTGTACTTCAAAAACCGACCAAACCTTTTACTATCCTTCAATGGTGATGAGCGGAGATAAGCCCATTTTTGCTTACTGCAATAACAATGACGGATTTACATGGAGAACTGACAACGATTCTACCAGTTATCAAAAAGGCGGTAAATGGTTTGCACGGAATGCAGTGCTTGCAAAAACGAGTGACAACAAGTACATGATATTAAGCAATGAAGATAACTTTACGTATGGATATTCCGGCTATTTGTATCTTAATTCCAATGATAAGGGCTATAATTTTCCAAAGTCTGCATTAATAGGATATGAGGGATATAATACCTCTTATGTATCACAGGACGGATTTATAGAGCTGTGTAATACATCATACGGTAATAGCGGGTGGGATAAACCTTCGCTAAATCGGTTTAAGTATCCTAATTTAATTGTAGATGGTTCCAATAATTCGGCACAAATCTATATTTCCTATTACGATTCAAAAGCACAAGAAATCCGCTTTTTTGCCTTTAAGAAAACCGGTAATGAAACAACAAATTTATCTGAAGCCGGTCCTCAATATGTTGAGCCCAGAGGTTTGGCAAAGAACGGTAATCTTGTTCTTCCCAATACCACCGGAGGCAAATCTAGTGAACACACCGCTATGGCAAAGGTAGGTAGTGAAATTTATATTGCTTACTACGATGCTGCTTCTACAACGCTTAAACTGGCGTATTCAAAAGCACCGCTTCTTACGACAGGTCTTGCAAACACGGCTGCCACATGGAACACGCTTGAAGTCGATAACGGTACGCTTACCGGGCAGTATGTTTCTATGGCTGCTTCCGGCACAAAACTCTACATCGCATATCACGATGCGGCAAACGCTGCGCTTAAATTGGCGGTTGTGGAAACAAGTGGTGCCGCAGCGGCGGTTACGAGTAAGGTTATAGTTGATGCGTATCAGTCGGTGGGGTATAAAACGGGCATTACGATGGTAAACGGATTACCGTATATCAGCTACTACAACAATGCACAGGCGGGAACAAAGAGTACGATTAAGCTTGCATATCCGAAAAATACCGCTTCTATTGGTCTAGCCGGTGCAGATACAAATGGTGCCTTTACCGGAAACTGGATTTCGATGTATATTCCGTCGATTGGCGTACCCAATGTAAGCATCCCCGAATTCAACCGACTTATGATAGACAACTATAAGGTTGGTACGACAGATAAGCCGGTACTTGCATGGCTTGGAGAGCCATTTATTGAGTATACTAAGATGAAGTAGCGGAGCGTAATGCGCGGTTTGCCCCCTTAATTCAGATTGATGAATTAAGGGGGGATGCGAGTAGGCGCTTTTGTAAAGTAAAATAAAAGTTTTAGGTATCGCTGTTAAAAAGTTTGGTTTTTAACAGCGATGACTTTTTTTTGTACTATCTTTTTTAGCGGTATTGTTCTTTCATCCACAAAAAATTGTCGGCTATTTTGTTCCATCGTAAATTGTGTTTATGTGGAATACAGTCTTCCTGCCAATACCACCAAAAATAACCGCCAATATAGCGGCGGTTATAGGGAAGCATACGATAATATCTATCTGCCTGCATATTGAAAGTTTTTCCGGCGTTGTGTGGTTTTGCAAATCCGCATTCGCCGAATCCAAGCCAAGAATTAGGAAATATGTTATACAGATTTCTGAACATACTCTGCCATTCTTCATGCTTACCGTCATTATCATCGTCATAGTAACTGACTAACACATAATCAAGTGTATTTCGCATATCAGGTGGAATATAGTTTAAAAGCCAGTCTTCCATTGTTATACTTTGAGAATCCGGATCAGCCATATATGCGGTAAGTGCTGTTGCAAAACCTTGCTGATGTATGTATTTCCATGCCGTATAAATTTTCTCGGCAATCAATTCCTCCGAACCGCCTAACCATCCTTCTCCATTGACTTCATTTCCGATTTCCCAAATATCTACGTACGGCGTGAGATGTGCCACACATTCGGCGAAGCGCGCTTTATAGGATTCGGCTGTTTTATAAAAAGCCATATCATACGAATCGCATGGACAAAGCATAATATACGAGACTTCGTGAATACTTGCCAGAAGTGAAACAAAATCAGCCGGCTTTCTATCGGCATCAATAACGATACGTGCGGTCGGTTTTACCGGTAATGCTTTAATTGCATCTATGATAGCTGTGATAGAATGCTCTGAAACATCGTCAAGCGTTATGCCATACAACGGAGAGGGAATATAGCCTTGTATTTGTGCATCCAGTGCTGTAGTGGTGTAGGTGGACAGTAGTAATATAAAAAATATTATATGTCGTAACATAGCGTTGATACTAGCATAAGAAGCAGCTCTGATACAATGTAAGAAAACTGTCCCGCTCTAAAGGCTGGATAAAGATTTAAGCGGTGTAATAGTTCACTTCCATTCTTAATTGGTCAGCAAGTAGATGCTCTCTTCAATCAAATTGAAAAAACACGCCTTTTGGAACTCGAATATCTCTGCAGCGGAAAAGGTATCGCTGAAAATCTCTTCGGTTTCTTTCATCAATGCGCCGACGCTGCGCCGGTCGATGGGGAGCCCTTTTCCGGTTAAGAGGTTTTCAAACTCTTTACTTTTTATCAGCTGAGTGCCGCCGAACAGTAATTTAACATCGGAAAGCAGGTTTTTCTGCGTACGAGCCATAAATACAAAAGAGGCGGTATCGGCAGTAATATGACCGATCGGCCCAAGCCGCTTGTAATATGAAATGTTCCATTCTTCAAATGGAACGCGCACGCGGAGGATAATATGCGGGGTATGGCGCAGCACATTGCTGCTTTCGTCGCAATACTGAATGAGCGGCATCCAAAACGTTTCTTTCCGTGTCCGTATTTCGATCTTTGTATCAAGCGCGATTAACGGGATAAGACAGGAATTTTGCATAGGCGCTTGTGCGATGTTTCCACCGATAGTTGCAAGCGAGCGGACACCGGGATTTGCCGCAAGGGAAATCGCTTGATAAAGAATTTGCGGTACGTTTTTTTCTCCCAGTTCTAAAATGGTATTGAGGGTTGCGGCAGCGCCGAAGTCTATGAAGCGTTCCCGTTTTGCGATAGTTTCAAGTTCGGGAAGATTCTTTAAAAATAAAATCGATTCCGGCAGGAGGAAACGGTCGGTATGACAATCTTTGAGCAATCCGGTGGTGCCGGCAAGCGGAGTAATGTCGGTATTGTTCTGCATCAGCGTATACAGCTCCGCCATGTTTTTTGCGGTATTGACGATATAATTATTTTTCATGCCGCTTGCCTCTCTTTGATTTGCACACCTGTTTTAACGCCGCTGTGATTGAAACAATATCGGTACATCGGCACACAGTTCCGATATAGGCATTTCGTATTTGTTCGTCGGTGGGATTCCAGTGTTTTTGCACAATACTGTGAGCGGTTAAAAGGGTACCGGCGGAGCAAAAACCGCACAGTGTAATGCCTTCTTTTTCAAACGCGGTGATAATGTCCTTATATTCCTGCGTAGCGCTAAAGGCTTCAAGTGTAATAATATTTTGTCCTGCTACAGCAAAGATGGGAAGCATACAGGACGGTACCGGATGATTGTTTAATAACACCGTACAGGAACCGCAGGTACCCTGCATACAGCTTCTCCGTACGCTGAGAATGCCGAAATCCCGCCTTAACACGTCTGATAACCGCTCGTCGGCATCGGCTTCAATATCTACCGCTTCGTTATTAAGGTAAAATCGTATCTTCATGTTATTTTTTCCTCGTCAAAGCTTTAAAGAGGTGTTCCCTTCGGATTGGTAACGCATCTATCCGCGCAGGAACACGCAACAGTATTTGGTTCAACGCTGCAAGGTATGCAGCGGGCAGTATATTCAGCGCAGATGAATCGAACGCGCTCGTCGAATTTCTCCGTTCAGGAATATCCACGGAAAGGGGTGGCATCTCATTCGGCAGTATCATCCGGTATTCCGAATAGTGAAGAGGTGTATCATCAGTTTCAGCTGAAGGGAGCGCTTCCTTAGCGGTACGCGATAATGCTGCAGCAATATTTTTACGCAGATAGTTGAGGATCTGTTTTTTTTCGTAGATTTTTCCGGGACGGCATGCGAGCCATACTTTCCGGATTTGTATTTCATAGCAAACCGTGTCCATTTCGAGTTCGATAATACAGGCAGCGGGCGTTTTGGAAATAAATGGAACACTGTTTTTGCCGGTTTCATTTTCTAGCGATGGAACGTTTGACTGTGGAGCATCGAACGGCGGGGCATCGGACTGTGAGCCATCTGCTTGTGGAACATCGAGCGGCGGGGCATCGGACTGTGAGACATCCGATTGCGGCGTTCGCGTGCTTTTTAAAATGCTGATCGGGAGCGGATTGCGGAATCGCTGCTCCTGTAGATCGGCTAGGCATTGCTCAACAAGGGGAAGAACGATACCGGCGGTGTTGCCGGCAGTTGCAGGCCCGGACTCATTCATATCGGCAGTTGTAAGACCTGCAAAGGTAATATCGGATTCGGCAATGTCCAGTTTTTTTGCAGCCAGCTTCCTGATGACTTTCTTTAAATTATCCTCCGCCGGTTCCGCTTTAATTGAAAGCTGATTGTGAACATCCAGCGTCATCTCTGCCGTATACGTGAAATCTGCGGCGCATCCGCTGTATTGAAAGCCTGCGGCCAAGCCGATACCGCGCCATCGTCCATCCCGTTTATCAGTTTTACCTCGGTTAAAAACATTATACGCGGCATGTTTGCAGATAAAATCGCTTTTGCCGGTTAAGAGTTCAAAGAGATTTGAAAAAACGGCGCTGTAATCGTCCGGCATATTTTTTATACGCCATTCAGCCGGGGAGAGATTGTAATCCTGAATGATCTTGTTGATGTGGTTTTCTAATGCGTTTGACACATAGTAGTCGCCCCATCCCTCAAAAATATCAATAAGGCCTTCCGCCGTTTTTGATGCCCGCGCTTCTATCCGATAGTTCGGTACGGTATACGGTCCTAATGCGGCGGCGGTCATTTGTTTGAGTATATTGCCGATGAGCGGGCAGCAGGTGCCGGCGTTGACAATAATTGAAATCTGCATTGCGTCAATCGAATAAGTGTCTGATAGCGCCGATTTATGTTCGATAATCATCTCCGGTGTTTTAGGCGCTGCCGCCCTGCTTTCTTCCGCGGATAGATTGAGCGAAACGGTATTCCGCTGCAAAACCGCCGCAACAGCGCACTGACAGGCAAGGAGGGATGTGTACCATAAAAGCTCGTTGAATGTTTCGCCTGTTTGGGTTGGATGTACGACAACCGCTTCTTCTGCCAGTCCGGTTGCTTTTGCTACCGCCGTGCGGACGTGAAACGGCCATTGGGTTGGTACATAGACGTCAAGCCCGTCCTCACGGAACACTGTAACGGCGGAAAACGGCTCCGAACGGGCAGCATACTGCGAAGTTATTTTAAGCGATGAGAATACGGTTGAAGCGGCTGTTTCAAAGATTGAATCGATATTTCCCGAAGTTCGATCTTCCCGTGCAATAATAGGATAATCAAACAGCGTATGCGTCCGTCCTGCCTCAAAACTGTCTTCGGGTATCGGCTCAAGTTCTATTGTGATATCTTTCCGCAGCGCTTCAAGTGTTGCCGTATTATCGCCGGTAAGGATGCCGACGGCTTGTTCCTTATATTCTATCTCTCCTGCTGCAAAAAGAGGGATCGAGTGTTCAAATACTTCGATTGTTTTTTGACCGGGAATCTGTGCTGCTCCGTAAAAGGCATATCCTTCGGGTAAGAGCGGCAGATGTACGGCGGAAATGATCCCCGATGATACGGGGGCGCGGACAATCACCGCATAGCGCTGCCCCTCAAAGCTCATATCCGAAACAAATTGTTCTATCATATCAAACTTCCTGTCAAAATCCTGCTTTTTGAAAACTTTGGGAATGCCTCAAAAGTCGGTTCCTTTTTGCCATTCCCCGCGGTATCTTCTCTATTTGCGAAACTTTTTTGCGGTATCGATGACCATATCGATGACATACTGCACATCTTCATTAGTCATATCCGGCCAGAACGGAAGGCTGATGCTCTGCGCATAGTGCGCTGCGGCATTGGGGAAGTCCTGTGCGCGCAGCTCGTACCGTTCTTTCAGGAAGGTCAGTTCAAAGTGGGGGATAAAGTGAACTGAAATACCGAGTCCCCGTTCCTGCAGCGCGCGGGCAAAGTCATCCCTGCCGACGGAAAGCGTTTCCGGTACGATGCGGAGGATGTAGAGATGCCACGCATTGCCTTCTCCGTCCGGCGGAACTTGAAAAAAGTCGAGCGGTTTAAAGGCGCGGGTAAAGCGTTCGGCGATGAGCTTCCGTTTCCGGTAAAACTCTTCCGCTTTTTGCAGCTGTACCCTGCCGATTGCCGATAAGATGTCCGGCAGGTTGCATTTGTAGCCTTCCGCAACGACATCGTATTGCCAGCTGGCGTGTTTGTCGGTGTAGCGATCCCATATTGTGCGGTTGATACCGTGGGAGCGCATCAGCTTAATGCGTTCCGCCGCTTCGGGATTACGGACGCAGATCATACCGCCTTCTCCGGTTGTGATGGTTTTGGTGGCATAAAAAGAGAACACGCCCGCATCGCCGAAGGTGCCGCCGTAGCCGTCTGCCGTTTTTGCAGGAAAGGCATGGGCTGCGTCTTCAATAACCGCGACGTTGTATTTCTTTGCAAGGCTGTTAATCGCTTTCATATTACAGAGGTTTCCTGCGATATGGATAGGCACAATCGCTTTAATGCTTTTATCCTGCTTGAGTTTATCTTCGATTTTTTCGGGATCGATACTGTAGGAATCCGCTTCGATATCCGCATAGACCGCTTCTCCGCCAAGGTGCAAGGCGCTGGTTGCAGTCGATACAAAGGTGTATGGACTGGTGAGTATTTTGCTTCCCTTGCCGATTCCGAAGGCTTCCATAGCAAGCATCAATCCGTTTGATGCGGAATTGACCGCAAGCGCATACGGACTGTGTACCATATCGGCAAACTCTTTTTCAAAGGCGAGCGTTTCCTTGCCGGTCGTCAGCCAGCCTGAGTGCAGCACGCGGATCGCCGCTTCTTCTTCCCTGCGGTCGAACGACGGTCTAAAAAAGGGTATCTCCCTTGCGGGATTTTGTTCGGGTGTATTCATGATTATATCTCCTATAAAAACTTCCGTATCCGATATTACTATTTTTGAAACTGCGGCCTCTTATCAACCGTGATCAGTTTATCAGTTTTTGCCGTTTTCCGCCGTTTTCTAAACCACGGCTTTTTCCAGAGCTGTTTCCGTTGCCGTTTTCTTCGTTCGGCAGGGGAGAGCCATTCGAGCGGATGTTCCATATACACCACCGCTTTTTTACAAAACGCGGGGTTGAACCGGTATGCGGTGGCGGAGATGAGCGCAATTGCTAAGAAAAGCGCAGGAAGCCAGTCCTTCCATTGCGCATAAAAAGTCCGGCGGTAGGGATAGATCGGTACCGAAACGCTCAGGGAATCTGCGGTAAAGAGCGGAAGGCTCGCGGTAACGGTTCCGACGGGATCGACAACGCAGGTATAGCCGCCGTTGGTAGAGCGGACAAGCGGCGTTCGCAGTTCAATTGCACGGAAATAGGCGACGGCAAAATGTTGATATTCCGCGCTCGCCGTTTTTGACCATGAATCATTGGTCAGATTAATTAAGATATTGCTTTTCTGATTATGCAAATCGGCACAGAGCGTTGGAAAGGCATCCTCAAAACAGATGGGTGCGGCGAACCGGATATCATTTCCGTTTTGTGCGGTAAACGTCATCGCTTTATATTCCGTTCCCGGCGCCCATCCCGATGAAAAACCGACCAGCGAGTCAAAAAAACGCTGCACAAACGGATGGTCAATAAAGGGAATGTATTCCGCAAAGCAGATCAGCTGTATCTTTGAATAGGTGTCGAGCACCGTACCGTCGGGTGCAATGAGATAGACGGCATTCGAGTATTTTTCTCTTTCGGCATCCTGAAAAAGCGGAGAACCCGTTAAAATCGGTATATCCATCCGCTGCAAAAAATCGGTGAAGGACTCTTTAAAGGGAAGCTGCCTATAATAATCTTGAAATTGGTCATAGCCGTATGCAAGGCTACTCTCGTTCCATACGATAAGATCGGGTTTAACCGGCGATTCGGTAATTGCCTGCTCGGTGAGTTGTTGAGTGTTATAGAGGTTATCAAAAAACAGATCGAGACCGGAGACCCACGGGTCGGTGTTTTGCTGCACTAACACAAGATTGAGGTTTTGCTGCGGCGTCCTTTTTTGATATATGCGAAAAAGTCCGTACCCATTGATCAGCAGCAACAACGCAGCCGTAAATGCCAGCGGTCGTAGCAACGGTCTGCCCTGCGGTTTGGAAAAACCGGCGGTTAATCTTGCCGCTGCCCTGATTATTTCTGCAAGGAGCGCGGAAATCAATGCAATAAGGAAGGTAATTCCCCATACGCCGGTAATATCGGCTATTTGAATGAGCGGACGCAGCGATAGCGTGGTCATCGAAAGGCTGCCCCATGGATAGGCGACAAAGCCGCTGCCCTTAAACCATTCCCAGAGCGTCCATAAACCGGCAAATGCAAAGGGGCGCAGACTCAATGGTAGTTTCATTCCATAATAGAACCAGTGGCCGAAAAGAAAGCCGAGGAACAAATAAGCGACGCTGGAAGCGCCGAGCGTAAAAATTGCAAAGTTTTCAAAATATGCCAGCCAAAAACTGGAACACAGGTGGACAAAAGCTATCAGGGCGCCGAACATCAATGCAGTGCGTCTTCGTGTAGGGCTGATGCAAAATGCGGTATATAACGGTATCAGTGCAATGATACCGAACAGCGCCGATCCGAAATGGAGATATTCATTCGATATTCCTAATGAAAGCAGCACCGCAGAGCATAAAACCGCTAAAAAAGATGAAATAACCGACATAATTTTGCAACAATTTAATCATTTTTCTTGAATTGTTTCAATATAAGGGATATTATAGAGAGTATGCAGAAGATTCTACCGTTTCATGTAGACGAATATGGAGATGAGCCGGAAGTAACCGTTGCAGTTCCCGGGCGCTTTCACCTTTTAGGCGAACATACATGGTTTGCACAGGGCAATACGCTTTCGATGGCGATCGATCATTATCTGTATCTTTGTGTTTCAAAAAGGAAAGATTCTAATTATCGCTTCCTTTCTTTGTCGCTTAAAGAGCGGAAAAAAGTTGCCGCCGCAAACTTGCGGTATCGTAAAGAGGACCGTTGGGCAAATTCGATAAAGGCTGTTATTCTTTCCTTCATGGATCAAGGGATTGAGATGACAGGGCTCAATTTTACCATCCTTTCCGAAATCCCTGCCGATGCAGGGCTCGGTACGCCGAACGCACTCAAGGTTGCGACGGCAATGGCGTTGCGGAAGGTGTTTGCGCCGCGGCTTACGAAGGCTGACCTTGTCGATATTTTGGAAAATGCGAATGTGCAGCACCTTAAAACCTATCCCCACCGTGCGGATATTTTGTGTGCGCTCTATGCAAAGGCGGGACACTGCATACGGACAAATCACCGGCGGAAGACGGCCGATATTTATCCGTTTCCTATCAGCAACTACCGGATCATTTTGACGGATTCTCGGGTTCCCCGTCTGTTGGCACGGGAAGAGCTGAACCATAGAATCCAGGAATGTATGGAAGCCTACGAGCGGGTTAAAAAGATGCCGGATATTCCCAATGATTTCAGTAAGCTTGCCGAAAGCGATCTTGAAGAGCTTGCCATCCCGGAATCGGTACGGCGGCGGGTACTCTATATTATCCGCGAATCGATAAGTGTTGATGACGCTATCGGCGCCTTAAAGAAAAACGATTGGGTGGTGTTTTCGCGTATTGTAACACGCTCTCAAGAGAATTTGCGCGATCGCTTTGAAATTTCCTGCCCCGAATTGGATTGGCTTGTGAAGCGGGCTATGGAATTTGTCGCTCCCGATATGAACGATATTGTGTGTTCGCGCCTGACGGGAAGGGGATTCGGCGGATGTACGTACAGTATTTTAAGAGCGGATGATATCCAAACCTATATTGAAAAACTGGGCGACTATGAACGAATTTTCGGATTTAAGCCTTTGTATTATAAAGTGAAACCTTCCGGCGGAGTACGCATACTATGATGGAGAAACGAAATGGATACGGTTCTTAAAGAAGGCATACAGCTCTATCGGGAAAATCGGTATGAAGAAGCGCTTGCCGCATTTTTAAAGATATCGTCTAAAGATGTTGAGCTCAATTTCGATTTGGCGTATTATATCGGTCTCTGTTATGCGAGCCTTTTACAATATGACGATGCGCTTGTCTATTTGGAACAGATTATCACAGCCGGGACCGATATCGCCCGCGTATATCAGTGTCGGCTTATTCTGGCCTTTATTTATACCAAGACAGGCCGTGCCCGTTTGGCAGAGTTTGAGCTTTCAAAGCTTTTGGATGCAGGATACGATTCTCCGCAGGTGCATACTTCGATGGCGTATTTGGCGTATGAGCAGGATAAAGTAGACAAGTCTTTGAGTCTTTATGAGAAAGCGCTGGAACTTGATCCGGATAATTCGACGGCGCTTAACGGGCTTGGCTACATCCTTGCCGATACCGAAAAAGATTTAACTCGGGCTTTGATTCTGTGTAAAAAAGCGCTCGACGCACAGCCCGATAATCCCGCTTATTTGGATTCGCTGGCGTGGACATATTACAAGATGGGCTTTGATACCGAAGCCCGTTCATATATCCAACGGGCGGATGCACAGCTTCCCGGTAACGAAATAATTAAGCGCCATCTGCAGCTTATTATGAGCAGATAATTAGGTTCATTGTGAAAGTGGCCGAAGACTTCATGTTTTTAGAAAATTGTTAAAAGGATTAACTATCATGCGTATGAAGAGACTATTGCAAACAGCCGGTTTAACACTGTTTTTATTGTGCCTCGCTACGGCGCTGCCTGCGCAGACCAACAGCCTTCAACCCCGCCTGAGTTCCGCCGATAGAGATCATGGATTTGAAGAATTCCGCCGCGGCGTGCAGGCGTATTACCGCGGAACCTTTAACGAGGCTATCCTGCTATTTGAAAAAGCTCTCACGCATATTCCCGGCGATCCGCTCATCTTGGATTGGCTCGGACAAGCCTATTACCGCTCCGGTATAGAGGGGGCTGCACTTGAGCAATGGTCGGCAGCGTCTGCCTCAGGATACGGCGGGCAGCTTTTAAAAAACAAAATAGAGGTTGTGAAAGAACGACGCAGTTCTCAGCCCGATTTTGCGGAATCGGTACGCTATGTGGAAACCGCCGTATTTGAATCCAAACATGGATCGGAAGTCTTTTTTAAACAGCCGCTTTCAGTTGCGGCAATGGGGGACGGCAGTTTCTGGGTGGTTGCCTACGGTTCCAACGAATTGGTACACTTCGATATTAACGGCATCATACTTGACCGGACGAGCGGCCCCTTGCAGGGCTTTGACCGTCCTTTCGATATTTTACCGCTCAAAAACGGAAATCTCCTTATCTCAGAATTTGCTGCCGATCGGCTTTCACTGCTTACCAAAGACGGAAAATTCATTAAGTCGTTCGGCACAAAGGGCAGGGGAGACGGACAGTGCATCGGCCCTCAGTTTTTAGCGCATGATTCTTATGGAAATATTTTTGTAACGGATTTCGGCAACGCCCGCGTCGTTGTGTTTTCTCCGGACGGAGAAGGTCTTTTTACCTTCGGGCAGCGTAGCGGCATATTCCCGGGCTTTACCGCTCCGGCGGGTATCGCAATCTTGGACGATTTAGTCTACGTTGCGGATTCGGTAAAAGGCTCTATCTATATATTCGATACGGCGGGAAACTATATCAGAACGCTGCTGCCGGACGGAAGTGTCGTGCAGGCGGAGTCGATGCGGGTATGGAAAAACAACTTGCTGGTGTCCTGCGCCAATAAGGTGTACTTGGTCGATATCGGATTAGCGAGCTTATATACCGTTGCGAGTTTAGGGAATGCGCCCGCCCGTGTAACCGCGGCAATTCCCGATGCCAACGGCAGTCTTTTGTTAGCCGATTATAAAAACGGAAATATTCAGGTTTTTTCCCATATCAACGAACTGGCGGGCGGTTTGTTTGTCCGTTTCGACCGCGTCTATGCCGATAAGTTCCCGACGGTTACCGTCGATGTCCGCGTAGAAAACCGGATGGGGCAGCCGGTGGTCGGTTTAACGGAAAATAATTTTTTCCTGACCGAATCGAACCGGCAGGTTAATGACTTTACTTTAAAGGGCGCCGCCTACCTCAATACCGGCTGCGATATTGCCGTTGTAATCGAGCGCTCTCCACAGTCGGAAAAAGAATTGGAGCTGGTTAAGACGGTGGTAAAAGAATTTGCCGAGGCGATGCAGGGAAAAGGGAAAATTTCCGTTGTGTCGGCCTCTCAACTGCCGGTGCTGGAGGGAAAATTTTCTCCGGAAGCGCTTTTATCGCAGCCGCTTAAATTAAAGGCGGCGTGGTCGCCCGTATGGAACTGTGATCTTGCGCTGCGGTTGGCAAGCGGAGAGCTTATTAATGCGGCTCCCAAGCGGGCTATCGTGTTCTTATCGTTTGAAGATATCGGTTCCGACAGCTTTAAGCAGTACAGCTTAAACGATCTTGCCGCATATATGACCAACAACGGTATCCGTTTTTATACGGTTAATCTAAAGCCGCGGACATTGCCTCCTGAGCTTTCGTATCTTTGCACGAAGACAGGCGGAATGAGTACGTATATCTATGCCGAACAGGGGCTTTCTCCGATTATTGAAGATTTAATCGCCAAACCTATAGGCTCGTATCAGCTAAGCTATACCTCTACATTGCCAACCGACTTCGGCCGTGCCTATTTACCGGTAGAGCTTGAGGTACGGCTTCTAACCCGTTCGGGAAGGGATGAAACCGGCTATTTTGCCCCGCTGGAATAGAACCGTCCGTGAATAGTCGGCGTATTTTGTGCTTTTGCAGAACAATACGCCGATATGACGGAACAAACTGTAGGGAACCTCTAAAAATCTCATTTTTTAGAGATGCTCAATAGTATCGAATCCTTTAAGCAAATCAATATTCATTAAAAACAATGCCCAAGAAATAACTGAGAATATGTCAATTCATAATATTACAATTATGAATTAAGAATAAGGAGTGTAAAATAAAAGCCGTACAAATGGCACAGCTTTTATTTACTCAAGTTTGCGGTGCGCAAACTTGTATATCATAAGCACGTTCTCACTTCGTTGCGAACGTGCGTAAAAAGTCAATCGAAAGTTGATACTTTCTTCTTGACTTTTTATGGGAGCTGTTATGCAGGAAATTATCGATTTACTGGAAAACGATGCGCGGCTGAGTCCGCAGGATATTGCCGCAATGACGGGTAAGTCCGAGGAAGAGGTTCGCGCTGCCATTAAAAAATTAGAGGATGAGGGCATCATCTTAAAATATGCTGCGGTTATCAACCGTGAACGGCTTGCAAGCAGCGATACGGTATCTGCGATGATAGAAATTCAGGTTGCACCGGCGAGGGAACACGGATTTGACCGCATTGCGGAGCGGATATATCGGTACCCGCAGGTAAAGACGGTACAGCTGATGTCCGGCGGATATGATCTGCATGTGCTGGTCGAAGGAAAAGATTTAAAAGAGGTTGCCTTTTTCGTGTCGGAAAAACTCGCCTCGCTGGAAGGAGTGATCAGTACACGTACTCATTTTGTGCTCAAGACCTATAAAGAAAACGGAACGTATTATATCGACCCGAAAAAAGATCCCCGTGAAGAGATTACCGCATAATGGACAGATCCGATAAATTTTCCAACCGGATTGTGAGCGTCGCTCCTTCCGGTATCCGCCGTTTTTTTGAGCTTGCCGCCGGACAAGATGATATTATCTCTCTGGGGGTAGGGGAGCCTGATTTTGCAACGCCGTGGGGTATGCGCGAGGAAGCGTGGTATCATCTCGAATGCGGGCATACATCCTATACTTCAAACTGGGGGCTTGAACCGCTCCGCAAGGCGATTGCCGGTTATTTGAACCGCTACGGCATGTCGTATTCTCCTAAAAACGAGGTACTGATTACTTTCGGCGTTTCGGAAGCAATCGATATTGTGTTCCGTTCCATCCTGAATCCGGGAGATGAGGTAATTGTTGCGGAACCGTGCTATGTTTCGTATCAGCCCTTGGTGGCGCTCTGCGGGGCGAAACCGGTTGGGCTGGATACTTCGGCGGATAACTTTATCCCGACTGCGGCGGCTATCGAAGCGCTCATTACGCCGAAAACTAAGGCGCTGATTATCTGTAGCCCGAACAATCCCACCGGTACGATGATTCCTGCTGATGAGATGGAAAAGATCGCCGCCGTCGTTAAAAAGCATAAGATTTGGGCGCTGTCCGACGAGGTGTATTGCGAACTTCGGTATGGAGCGCCGCATACATCTATCGGTTCCTTTCCCGGAATGAAGGATTACTGTATTATCCTCAACGGGTTTTCAAAGTCCTTTGCGATGACCGGCTGGCGTATCGGGTTTATCGCCTGCCCGCAGGAGCTGATGGCTCAAATTCATAAAATTCATCAGTATGCGGCAATCTGCGCTCCGATTATGAGCCAATATGCGGCGCTGGAAGGATTGGAACGTGGCTGGGACGAGGTTGAGCGGATGCGGGTTTCCTACCGGCAGCGGCGTAACTTGATGATGAAGAGCTTTGATTCGATGAATCTTCCTTATATAACGCCCGACGGTGCATTTTACCTCTTTGTCGATATCCGCAGTACCGGTTTAAGTTCGGAAGATTTTGCGGTTAAGCTGATTACCGACTACAAAGTTGCTGTTGTGCCCGGCCACGTGTTCGGAAGCGGCGGCGAAGGCTTTGTCCGCTGCTGCTACGCTACCGACATAAGCAAGATACGGATTGCGCTTGAGCGTATCGGTAAATTGCTGAAAGGCGAGCCGCTGTAATGGAAAAGCTAAAAAACATAGAAATTATCGCGATGGACTTGGACGACACCCTTTTGCGGGATGATCTGACCATCTCCGATTATACGGTATCGGTTTTACAGGCCTTGATGAAAAAGGGTGTACTGACATTGCTCGCTTCGGGGAGAAGTCCTCGTTCGGTACATTCGTATGCGCAGCGGATCGGTTCGGATAAAACGGAAAGCTATATCCTGTGCAACAACGGGACGCAGATATTGACCTCCGATATGAAGCTGGAAATCATCAGCCGCCGTCTCGGCGCCGATCTTGCGATTGAGATTTACGATTATATAGAATCGCAAAATCTTTCCTGCCATCTCTATTTTGACGATACCATTTACATCGCTAAACGGACTGTTTTTTCGGATAGGGATGCGCATCTGACAAAAATGAAGACGGTGATACCGGAAGACTATCGGGAGATTTTGCGCACCAAGCCGGTGTATAAATTGCTCATTCCTGCGGAGCCTGATATTATCACTGCCGTCGAACCTGAGTTTAGAAAGCGGTTCGGTACGCGGGCTGTCCTGTTTACCAGTAAGCCGTATTTTTTGGAAATCATTCCGTTGGATACCGGTAAGGGGGAGTTTCTGCAAGAGCTGGCATGGCTGCTCGGTATCAAAAATGAGGCAGTGATGGCATTCGGCGATAGCATGAATGACGAAACGATGATCCGTCTTGCGGGATACGGCATCGCCATGAAAAACGGCCTCGACGCTATCAAAGATATTGCGTACGCAGTAACGGACTACACCAATAACGAAGACGGTATCGCCCGCTTTTTAGAAAAGTACGTGCTATAGAGTATAAGGATGCGGTACCTTCTTTCTGTGCGAAATTTTGGATAAAATTTCGCACATTTTTTCTAGCAGATGGGTAACCGCATCAGGAAAAATTGATAAACATCGCAGAATAATTGAGGTCGAGAGACCATTTGAACCAACGGTTCAACTCTGGTTGAACGGCCTCAATTATTCTGCGGGGATAACAAAAGAGCCTGATGCAGTTACCCGGATTTTTTTATAGGTGTACGGTTGCAAAATTTGCGTATCCGTGATACCGTATTACATAGGAGAACCTCTAAAAACCTCAGTTTTTTAGAGGTTCTCCTTAGATTTTTTGCGATGTTTTAATTTAAGTCATTACAATATAAAGACTGAAATTAAAACTCGTCGGGCATCTTCTAAAAACTATACCTGAGTTTTTAGAAGATGCCCATAGCTATTAAAAAAAGGTTATAAATACAGTAAACTACCATGGAACAAAACAATTTATTGACCGTTAAAAATTTGCACACGGCTTTCCGTATCGACGGCAGCTACTATGATGCTGTTGACGGCGTGTCGTTTGACGTTCATCCCAATGAGATGCTTGCTATTGTAGGGGAATCCGGCTGTGGTAAAAGTACCGTTGCGATGTCCGTTATGGGGCTTCACGATATGCGGTTTACGCAAGTTTCGGGCGAAATTCTCCTGAACGGCAGGGATTTGCTGACACTTCCCGAAGACGAGATGAACAAAATCCGCGGAAAAGATATCGGATTTATCTTTCAGGATCCGCTTGCTTCGCTTAATCCGCTGCAGCGGGTAGGGAAGCAGATTGAAGAAGCTCTGTTGTACCACACCAGCCTCAACGAAAAAGAGCGGCAAGAGCGGGTTTTACAGCTTTTAAACGATGTCGGTATCCAGAACCCCAAGCGTACGGCGCAGCGGTTTCCGCATGAGCTTTCCGGCGGAATGCGGCAGCGGGTACTTATCGCAACGGCGCTGTCTTGTAATCCGTCGCTTATCATTGCCGATGAGCCGACAACAGCGCTCGACGTAACCATCCAAGCACAGATTCTTGATCTTATTAAAGACCTGCAGGAAGAGCACAAGGCGGGCATCATCCTTATCACTCATGACCTCGGCGTTGTCGCGCAGGTTGCCGACCGCGTTGCGGTTATGTATGCGGGGCAGATTGTCGAACTTGCTACCGTGCAGGAACTGTTTACTCATCCCTTGCATCCGTATACCCGTTCTTTGCTTAAATCGATTCCGCAGGCGGATAAAGATGACGATATGCTGCACGTTATTAAAGGTATGGTTCCCTCGCTTAAAAAACTCAAGCATACGGGCTGCCGGTTTGCCGACCGTATTCCGTGGATTCCAGCTGAAGAACACGAAGAAACGCCGATTTTGCACGAAGTAAGTCCCGGTCATTTTGTCCGCTGCTCCTGCTGGAAAAATTTCCGGTTCGAGGGTGAGGTTTAGAGGAGGCGGATATGGCGTTATTGGAAGTAAAAGATTTAAAAGTACATTTCCCTATCCGCGGCGGCTTTTTCAATACGATACAGGATTATGTTCGGGCGGTGGACGGCGTTTCTTTTCAGATTGAAGAAGGAAAAACCTACGGTCTTATCGGGGAGTCCGGTTCGGGGAAAACCACTATCGGTAAAGCGATTGTCGGGTTGGAACAGCCCACCGGCGGCGAAATCCGCTTCAAAGATAGTCTTGTAAATACCAAGGCACAGCAGAAAAAGATTAAATATAACGAAAACGTTCAAATGGTGTTTCAGGACGTTATGTCGAGCCTTGACCCCAAAAAGCGTATCCGAGACATCATTGCGGAGCCTATCAGAAACTTTGAACGGCTTTCAAAGCATGAAGAATTAAAGAAGGTGCTTTCACTGTTGCAGATTGTCGGGATTCCGCCCGATGGCTTATATAAGTACCCGTATGAATTTTCGGGCGGACAACGGCAGCGTATCGGTGTTGCGCGTTCGATAGCGGTTAATCCGCGGCTCATTGTGGCGGACGAACCGGTTTCTGCGCTTGACCTTTCGGTACAGGCACAAATTCTCAACTTCCTTAAAGAAATTCAGCGTGAATTTATGCTGAGCTATCTGTTTATTTCGCACGACTTAGGCGTCGTCAAGCACATGTGCGATTATATCTACATTATGTACCGCGGCCGGTTCGTAGAGGCGGGAACACGGGATGATATTTATCGCAACCCGATGCATATCTATACCAAGCGGCTTATCGCAGCAATCCCTGAAATGAATGTCGAAATACGCGACGAATATAAAAAACGCCGTGCCGAAATTGAAGAAATATATGAGCGTGAATCGGAACGTTACTTTAGTCCCGAAGGGCGAGTGTACGATTTAAAGAAAATCAGCGATACCCATTACGCTGCGTTGAAGGATTAGGGGGAGAGTATGTGGAAAACAATAGTACGCCGTATCCTTATTATGATACCGCAGCTGTTTATATTGAGTGTTTTGGTTTTTTTGATCGGAAAGATGATGCCCGGCGATCCCTTTACCGGACTGGTCGGCAATCCTAACATTAAGGCAAGCCGCATCGAAGAGCTGCGGGAAAAAGCCGGTTTAAATGATCCGTGGCCGGTACAGTATAAGAACTGGATGGGGCGCATTCTGCTGCACGGCGATTTCGGCGTGTCCTATACCTATAAAATTCCGGTAACGGATAAAATCAAATTACCTGCGCAGAATACCCTGTGGCTTTCGCTTTTAACGGTGGTGTTAACGTATGCCATTGCCGTTCCGCTCGGTATCCGTGCAGGCCGCTATAACGGCTCGAAGTTTGATAAGGCGGTATTGGTCTATAATTTTATCACGTATGCAATCCCGACGTTTATTCTTGGGCTTTTGAGCCTTTTGCTGTTTGGTTATCGGCTGAGAATTTTCCCCACGTCGGGATTTGTCGGATTGGAGGCAATGGGGAATACCGGTCGTTATATTGCAAGCAGAATATATCACATGCTACTACCGGCCATTACGGCAGCAGTATTGCGCACGACGGGTATTGTGCAGTACCTGCGTAACGAGGTTATTGATGCAAAAAGCCAAGATTACGTTAAAACGGCACGGAGTAAGGGCGTACCGATCGACAAGGTGTATACGCACCATATTTTTCGGAACTCCCTATTACCGATAGCGGCTTTTTTCGGCTTTACAGTAACAGGTCTGCTCGCCGGTTCGATCTTTATCGAAACGATTTTTATGTATCAGGGAATGGGCTTGCTGTTCATCGAAGCGATTATGTCGCGCGATTATGCCATTATCAATGCGCTCACCTTATTGTACGGCACGCTTGCCCTGTTCGGCAGCTTGATTTCGGACATTATTATGATAATCGTCGATCCGCGGATTAGAATTGAATAGGGGATATTATGGAAAAAACGGCATTTGATATTGATAATATAGATGAAGCGACGTTAAAAGAAATGTCTTCCGTGCCGTCGTTTTGGAAGATTGTAAAGACGGAATTTAAACATGATAAAGCGGCAATCGTTGCGCTTGGCATATTGGTTATTATCTTTGCGGTAATTATCATCGGTGGTTTTGTGCTTGATACGGAAACCGTTATGAAGGTGAGTTTACGGGATAAGTTTTCGGTACCCGGCAAAAAATTCCTGCTCGGGGCAGATCTCGGCGGTCGGCCGATTTTGCCACAGCTGATTATCGGAGCGCGCAATTCCATCCTCATCGCATTCAGCGTAACCATTATTACCGAAATCGTCGGCGTCTTTTTCGGCCTGATTACCGGTTTTTACGGCGGAAGGGTTGATAACATCATTATGCGTATTTGCGATTTTATTCTTATTCTGCCGGTTGTTATGCTGATTATCGTCTTTGTAACTATCGTACCGTCCTATAATATTTGGACGTTTATTTTTATTATGTCCGCTTTTTATTGGACGGGAGTTACTCGGCTTGTGCGCAGTAAAGCCTTATCTGAAAACCATCGCGATTATGTGAATGCCTCGCGCATTATGGGTACCGGAGATTTTAAGATTATGTACGGCGGAATTTTGCCGAATATCGCTTCCATTATTATCGTTGACTTTACGCTCGGTATGGCAGGTAATATCGGTATCGAAACGGGAATGAGCTTTTTAGGCTTCGGTCTCCCGCCGACATCGCCGTCGCTCGGTACGCTGATCGGCTATGCGCGCGATCCGGGAACCATTTCCGGCAAGCTGTGGGTATGGCTGCCTGCATCTATTCTTATTATGGTATTAATGCTGTGTATCAACTACGTCGGACAAACGATAAAACGCGCCTCCGATGCAAAGCAGCGTTATAAATAAATGAGGAGTGTAAAATACAAGCCGCACAAATAGCACGGCTTGTATTTACCTAAGTTTGCTAAAGCGCAAACTTGTATATCATTTGCACGTTCTCACTTCGTTGCGAACGTGCGTAAAAAGTCAATCGAAAGTTGATACTTTCTTCTTGACTTTTTAAATGAGGAGGAAAATAATGTCAAAAGGTTTAAAGGCTGCTGCGTTTTTATGCGCGGTAATGTTGGCTCTTGCAAGCTGCGGCGGAAAAACGGAACAAAAGCAGGCCGGCGGAGACGGAGCAACGGATAACACATTAAAGCTGTTGTTTCCGCAAGTGATCGAACGGGAAGGAGCGGCGGTCGGCGGCACATTTGTATATGGGTATGCATACGATACACCGTGGAAGGGAGTGTTTAATACGTTCCTGTATCAGGATAATCCCACTTTGGAAGTAATGCGGCCGCGCCTCGGATATTTTATGACTGATGGCCCGAACCATGAAATTAGAGACGGATATTGTGCGATGACGTTTGACCGTGAGGCGAAAACGGCGACGTATCACATAAACGAGAAGCTTACGTGGTCGGATGGAGTACCGGTAACTGCCGATGATATTATCTTTGTGTATGAATGTATCGGCCATCCCGATTATACCGGTGTTCGCTATGACAGCGAGTTTGAAAATGTTGTGGGCATGGTTGAATACCACAAGGGCGAGGCAAAAACGATTTCCGGCCTCAAAAAGATAGATGATAAAACGGTTGAAGTTACCTTTGAAAACTTTTTCCCGGGCATCTTATGGGGCGCCGGACTTACCTATTATGCAGAGCCTGCTCATTATCTTAAAGATATACCTTTAGCGGAGATGGCATCCCACGACCGCGTACGGAAAACCCCTCTTTCCTACGGTCCGTTCACCATCAATTCGATGGTTGAAGGGGATATAATTGAATATGTACCTAATCCCTATTGGTTCGGGAAAAAGCCTGCCGTTGATAAGCTTATCGTAAAGCGAATTGCACCGACCTCCGTTGTTGCAGCGATAAAAGCAGGTGAAGTTGATGTTATTCAATTTAAGAATGATATATACGATCAATTGGTCGAACTTGACGATGAGGGTAAAACCGTCCTTGACGAAAACGGAAAGCCCAAAATGAAAATCGATAATATCGATATTGTCGGCAGTATCGAAGGTACGTATACGTACATCGGATTTAAATTCGGTACGTGGAATAAAGAAAAAGAAATGTGCGAAATGTTCCCCGACCGTAGTAAATTTAAGGATAAGGCACTGCGCCATGCTATCGGCTATGCAATGGATAACGACGGTATCAATGCTATCTACTACCACGGTTTGCGCGTTACCGCCAACTCGTTTATCACACCGTACCATCCCGGTTTTTATGACCCAAGCCGAAAAGGATACTCTTATGATCCCGAAAAAGCAAAGAAGTTGCTGGACGAAGCGGGTTACAAGGATGTCGACGGGGATGGATACCGCGAAACACCGGACGGAAAACCGCTTAAGATTAACTTCCTGTTTATGAGCGGCAGCGATGTAGCAGCTCCGATGGCGAATTACTATATCCAAAACTGGAAAGATGTCGGCTTAAATGTCGCGCTGAACGACGGCCGATTGATCGAGTTCAATGCGTTCTATGATAAGCTGCTGGATGATGACCCAACCGTAGAAATGTATTCCGCTGCATGGGGAGTCGGGTCGAATCCGGAACCGACCGGACTGTACGGGAAAGTTGCCCAGTTTAATTTGGAACGTTGGGTAAACGAGAAAAACGAAGAGTTGCTTGCTCAGATAACTTCTGAAGCCGCTTTTGACGAAGCATTCCGTGCTCAAGCTTATAAAGAATGGGACGAAAATATTCTTGAAGAAGCTCCGGCAATTCCGACTGCTTATCGTATGGAATTATATGCCGTAAATAAGCGGGCAAAGAACTGGGATAAACGTTTTGTTACCGACTGGGATTGGTGTGACCTCGCGCTGATCAGCGACAAGCCTGCCGTCAATACCATGAAATAACGAGATGGAAGGTAAGTAACAATAGTAATATGGAATAACATTGATCTGTCGATAGCGGCAGGTCGGTGTTATTCGTATTTAAGGCAAAAATATCAAGCGCTTATAAAACCGGATTGGTTTTAAGCGCATTAATGTGATTAAAAGTAAATTAAAATGGTTACGAGGTTGTAGCGCATGATACGAAAACAACAGGAGTTTTGGGGTAAATTAATTATTTTTACCGGCATCAGTTTGGTTTTTTCAGCTTTTATGTTCGCGTTGAGTCCCCGCTTTTCGTTTTTGGGACGGTTGATTTCGGCAAAAGACCTTACATTGATGGTAACACAATACCGGATGCTTCCTAATTTCAGTTTTTTTACTCGTTTCGGTTTTGCTTTTGCAATCTTTGCTATTGCTTCTATTATGGCCTCGCTTGGAACAGTCTTTTTATCTCGTAAGGTACGGGAAAGGGTGTATAAAGAAACGGAGACTGCTCTTTTTGAGACCTTTATCAACAGATTACGCTTTTGCTATACACGTGAAAACCTTATCGAAGCTGTTCAGCAAGAGCTTGAATACAAGGCTGATTGCTCTGTCTTGCTTATCAATACCGACACCGATTTGGTTGTATATAGCAGTACTTCGGCTTATGTTTCGGATCCCGATGTGTATGAAAAGCTGGCGCATCGATTCTCTGCCGAGTGGCTTGATCACTGGGGAGAAAATATTTATTTATTGGATTCCGATATGCAAATGACTTCCGACAGGAAACAAGCACGGGGTCTTGTTATTGCATATAGTTCTGCACGTCTTTTTATTATCTGTCGTTATATCCGCGCTGTTGAACCTGAAGTATTCCCGCAGTTTTTTACTGAGTTTAAAAACTATTTCGGACGTGAAAAAACACTTTCGCAACTCCTCTATTATTCGGAGCTTGCACAGGAATGGCAAATGGTTGCCAATACTCAGCGGGCATTCCTGCCGCAGAAAATACCGGCGCTTGACAAGCTGGAAATAGGTGTTTATTTCCGGCCGTTGGTAAACGTATCGGGAGACTATTATGATATTATCCCTATTGACGAAGATAAAACCTTGATTATTACAGGGGACGTTTCCGGAAAAGGTCTTGCAGCGGCACTTGTTATGGGGGTCCTTGTAAATACAATACGGATTATGGAAAATAAAGAAGATCTTGCCGGTTTGATCTTTGCTGTAGACAGCGCTATTAAGCGTATGAATCTACTGGATAAATATACCGTCGTGTTTTTAGGGCTCATCGACACTAAGGCTATGAAAATACGCTATGTAAATGCTTCAATGGAAGCGCCGATGATCTTTACTAGAGCGGCGGAAGGATATAAAGTAAAGATGCTTGATTCAAATTGTTCCGTTATCGGGATTATTGATATCGATTCGGTGACGGTTGCCGAAAAACCTCTGTACCGTAATGATTTGCTTGTTATTACGACGGACGGAATTCCCGAAATTACCAATGAAGAAGGTGTGGAACTTGGTAGTAATGACCTTTACATTGAATCAATTAAATCTTTTGCTTCGTCTGACGCATCGTCAATTACCTCAAAGGTAGCGGAATTGGGACTTAACTACAGTGCTGCAAAAGCCTTCCGCGATGATACCACTATTTTAGCAGTAAAATTAAAGGGATAATGTATGGGTTTAATTTTCTTTACGTATTTTGGCGCTGTTTTACTCCTTGTAAACTCATCGTATCTTTCGTTTCATCAATCGAATCGTATTAGTGTCCTGTTAAATAAGATTACGGTACCCGCCGCTGCTTTTGCACTTTGTGTCGCTGTTTCCGTTCATCTGGTTTTTTATGGTCAAGCTGGTATACAACGAGTTGTAACGACGTGTGGTATCTTCTTTATGTTGCTTGCTTCTTACCACATCCTTGATATGGTGCTTGTTATTTCAGAGTTTAAAGCTTATAAAGTGCTTCAAAAGATTAACGCAGTATTCCATATTGCGGGTATGGGGCTTATTGTATTCTACGTCGGTAGATTCCAGTGGAGTCCGTTAAAGGGTTTTTACTTTTTACAGCGTGATGTTGTTCCGGGTATGAGCGGTATTAGACTCTTTATGTATATTTACATATTCTTTGTCCCGGTACTTTCAATCATAATATGCTTTGTCAAAATGTTTTTTGTGAAAAGCAATATTCATCGACAACAGCTCCTGTTGCACGGATTTGCCATCGGGCTTGCTCTTGCGATATGGATTGCAGAAAACCATTATTTTATGGTGTTTTCTTGGGCTTTTTCGTTTATACCGTTCGGGTATGTTGCTATGTTGGCGTTGGACAATGCCATATTTTCGTTGACGCGTGTTTTTGATATTAAGCAAATTCTCTTCGGTTTTATCCGGTTTATCTTTTTTACTGTTTTATTTGCCGGAGCTGCTGGTTTTGCAACAGCGCTTATTATGCAGTTTATCCCTTCGGTTGGCGGTTGGATAGCTTTAATTACGGTTTCGTGTATTATTCTTTTCTTTATTCGAAGTTTTGTTGCCGGTAAGCTTGAATATGTCTTTGGTAAAACAGCAGACTACGAAGTAAAGTTAGATGCAGAGCTGCAAAAACTCGATTTTGGTAAAGGTCACGATACGGTGTTGGAGACTTTTCCGAGAATTATGAAACAGTATATCACCTGTAAAGGCCTCGATATTCTTGTCAGCGATGAAAATATGAATTTGCAGACGGTGTATTCGGATTTTGACCATCATAATACATTGAGCGCAAACCTCCCTTGTTTTGAATATCTACTCAGTCAAAATAATATCGTTATTACCAAAACGGAGCTTATTGCTAATTATTTGTATGAATCGATACGGGGTGAACTGCTCGATATTTTTGAAACAACACAGACCGAAATTCTTATCAGTATGAGAGAGGGGCAAAAACTCATCGGTTGTATCCTATTAGCCCCTAAGACGCACAGTGCGGAGTACAACCCGTATGACATACGAGTATTGTCCAATATGTATTCGTATTTCTTTTTGGTAATCTATTACCTTAGAAATATTTCTAAGCAAGATATTACCGTTACGATTGACCGCGAGGTCGAAATGTCCGACCAAATTATCGGATCTATTCAGAATTATAAGGATACGCTTGAAGAGCATGGATTTTCAATGGATTCTATTGCATATTCCGCGCATCAGCTCGGCGGTGATTTTATCGACTATATTACGTTGAACGAAAAACGGGCAATGTTCCTTATCGGCGATGTTTCAGGTAAGGGATTAAGTGCGAGTATGTCGATGGTCATTTTAAAGTCGATTATTCATACCTATTTGCAGACAATCTCAGATTTTAAGGAATTAATAACAAAGGTAAACCGATTTATAAAGGACAATCTGCCGCGCGGAACTTTCTTTGCGGGACTTTTTGGTATTATCGACTTTCCGACTAATACGATTTATTATTTGAACTGCGGTATTCCGCTGATGTCAATGTATATCAGTTCATATAAGAACGCAATCGAAATTCAGGGAGAAGGCAGAGTTCTCGGCTTTGTAAAGAATATTGCGCCTTTCTTAAAAGTACGGAAAATCACCATGCACAAAGGAGATACGATTGTTTTTACGACTGACGGTTTGCTTGAGGCAACGAACTTAAAAGGAGACCGATTTGGCAGCGATCGTGTTGGCCGAATCCTGCAGGAAAATAACAGCGCTAACCCCTCTCAGATTGCTCGTACTATTTATAATAGCCTTCTGGATTTTATTTTACGTAAAATTGATGATGATGTTACTATATTGGTATTGAAATATAATCAATAAGATAGGAGTATAATGATGGATAACTTAACGATTACGGAAAAAACAAACGATGCGTTTGTTTTGCTGACGGTAGCCGGTTCAATAAATTCATACACGTATCATGAATTTGAAACAAAAGTTTACAACCTTATTAAAGAACACTCAATTGTACTTGATGTATCTCGGGTTACAAACCTATCCTCGTCAGGATTAGGAATCCTTATGGCTGCTTCCGAAGATGGGGAGGAGCTTGGTCATAAAATTTATATTTTGAATCCTTCAGAGGTTGTAAAGCTTGCGATTGCCTCCACCGGTTTTTCGGAAGTGTTTCCTATTATTCGCTCGCTTGACGAAGTAAAATAGGCTGATACGGTATAAGGACGTGAACCATTTACAGGTAGAAGCCGATTTAAAAAATATCGGCTTTATTGAAGAGTTTATCTCTACCTCTAAAGATATTCCTGAGAGTAAACGAACAACCGCGCTTATTATCTCAACAGAAGTGTTTGACAATATTGCCGAGCATGCCGTCTTTGCTGAAAATAAAGATATTCTATTAAGTGTATCAAATATTTTCTTTCCGCGTCTTTGTTTCTCCTACCGTAGTACAAATTTTGATAAGTTATTACATGCGCTCAAGAGAACACAACCCTATTTTGATCTGAAGGCAAAGCGGTATCGGGGATTCGGTTTATTGATGACAAAAAATCTTGCTCGTAGAGTATGCTATCGACAAGAGCAGTCTCGCTCTTGTATTATTGTATACCTATAAATACGTCGCTAAAAAGTAAGTGGTATGAAAAAAATACTTTGTATAATGATATGTCTATTATCATTCTTTTGTGTAACGGCAGTTGATGCAAATATGGAAACGCAACTTCGCAGTTTTGCATATCCTTCTGCTATTCCCGTAGAGATGCAGCGTCATATTAGTAACAATGCAGTTTCCTTCTTAGCTGACTTGCAGAAGATCTTGGCTGTCGAGAAAGAGAATCTTTTGATATTGGTTGATAAGCAGCATCTATTGCCTGATGGATATACGCCGCAAAATCTTGTAAGGTTGGATACCGGTCGCGCCTATATCATTAACCGAAAGGATTTATCCCTGACAAAAACAGCGGAACAAGCCTTGCAGGAGATGGCGCTTGCAGCAAAGCAGGATGGGGTTACACTGATTGTCAGCTCCTCGTACCGTTCATACACATATCAGAAAAATTTATTTGATCGGTATGTACGGGAATCCGGTGAAAAAGAAGCGGAACGCTTTTCCGCCCGTGCGGGAACAAGCCAACACCAGCTTGGTACGGTCGTAGACTTCGGTTCCATCTCCGATGAATTTGCACAAACACGCGCCGGTAAGTGGGTACTACAGAACGCTTCAAAATACGGCTGGTCGCTTTCTTTTCCCAAAGGATACGAGGCGGTAACCGGCTATGTGTGGGAGTCATGGCACTACCGCTATATCGGTGTAGAAGCCTGCGATTTTCAGCAAAAATGGTTCGGCGATATTCAGCAGTACATGCTTGAGTTTATCGACGCTTGGAAAAAACAAACAAGATAAATGTAAGGAAAACGTCTAAAAATAGATTGTATTTTTAGGAGCATTATTCACGTGGTGGTTTTCCCCCCTTTGCATCGGGGAAAATTGAATAACTCATGGAGTGTAAAATAAAAGCCGTACAAATAGCTCAGGCTTTTATTTACGCACGTTTGCTAAAGTGCAAACTTGTATATCATAAGCACGTTCTCATTTCATTGCGAACGTGCGTAAAAAGTCAATCGAAAGTTGATACTTTCTTCTTGACTTTTTATGGGAGAAAAACATGAAAAAATACATCATAGTAGGCGGCGTTGCCGGAGGGGCAGGCGTTGCAGCTCGGTTGCGCAGATTGGATGAAACAGCGGAGATTACCGTCTTTGAGCGGGGACAGCATATCAGCTTTGCAAACTGCGGGCTTCCCTATTATGCCGGCGGCGTTATCGAAAACCGGGATGCGCTTTTTGTGATGACGCCCGAAAAGTTTAAGGCATCGCTAAACGTTACCGCAAAGGTACGACATGAGGTAACGGCGATTAATCCTGCTTCCAAAACGGTAACAGTCAAAAATTTGGATACCGGGGCGGAAGTTATCGAAAACTATGATACGCTGATTTTAAGCCCGGGCGCATCCCCCATTAAGCCGCCGATTCCGGGAATTAACGATGAAGCGATTTATACATTGCGGTCGGTCAGCGATATCGATGCGATTAAACAAAGAATAGACAACCCTGCAACAAAACGGGTCGCTGTAATCGGCGGCGGCTTTATCGGTTTGGAAATGGCTGAGAACCTGCACCGCCGTGGCATAGACGTTTCTATTATCGAAGCAGTTGATCAGGTGATGAATGTTATCGATTATGATATGGCGGCAATCGTGCAGGCGAACATCCGCAGCAAGGGGGTCGGTGTATACCTGAAAGATGGAGTAACAGCGTTTGAACGGCGCAGCGCCGGTTTGGCGGTATGTTTGCAGTCGGGTAAAGAGGTGGTATGCGATGCTGTTCTTCTTTCGATCGGTGTACGTCCCGATACCAAATTGGCAAAGGATTGCAATATTGAGTTGGCGCCGAACGGAGCGATAAAGGTCAACGATTATTTTGAAACTTCTCAAAAGGATATTTACGCTATCGGCGACGCTATTTCGTTTAAAAGCCCCTTGCTTGATACCGATACGACAATTCCGCTTGCTGGCCCTGCGAATAAACAGGCTCGTATCTGTGCGGATAATATCGTGTACGGCAATAAGAAAACATACTGCGGGACAATCGGTACCAGCATTGCGCGGATATTCGATTATACCGCAGCTGCGACGGGATTGGGAGAGAAAGCGTTGGATAGGGTAGGGCTCCCTTATAAGCAGGCGGTAACGCATGCCGCTCATCATGCAAGTTATTACCCTCATGCTTCTATACTGTCGATTAAAATTCTATATAATCCTGAAAATGGTAGATTATGGGGTGCACAGGCGGTCGGTGCGGAAGGTGTTGATAAGAGAATTGACGTTCTTGCCGCCTACATTAAAAAGAATGGCACGATTTTCGATCTTGCCGAATTTGAGCACGCTTATGCGCCGCCGTTTGACTCTGCAAAGGATCCTGTCAATATACTCGGATTTATTGCGGAAAACGACCATAACGGTTTAACAACGATTATTTCGTGGCGGGATGTTCCTCGATATGCAGAACAGGGAGCGTTCTTCCTTGATGCACGGACTCCAGAGGAGTTTAGCTGCGGCGCCATTCCGGGAGCGGTCAATATACCGCATACTGCATTGCGTGGTAGATTAAACGAAGTACCGAAAGACCGTCCAATTGTTATTAACTGCGGCTCCGGTTTGCGGGGCTATACAGCTGAACGGATCTTGCGGCAGAACGGATATAAGAATACGGTGAACCTTTCGGGCGGTTTTATGACATATAACACTGTTCATAATGAATTGTCCCGTTTGCCTTGAGTACAATCACTGGATGATTTGACCAAAACGATTTTTATCGATAGGATAGCGATATGAAAATAATCCATAAATATTTGTTACTAAGCTTTTTAATAAGCATAGCGGTGGGGTGTGCGTCCGTAAAAGAGGAACCGGTGCAGTCTGAAGAGATTACAGCTCCGGCACCTCAGTCTGAACCGATCAAAGAACCGGAAGTGCCGGTAAAACAGGAACCCGTTAAACCTGCAGTTCCGGTTAAGCCGAAGCCTCCTGTTAAAACAAAGAAACCGCCTGTGAAGGTAGAAAAACCTTCTGTGAAGGTGGAGGAAGCTCCTGCGAAGGTTGAGGAGCCGCCTGTGAAGGTGGAGGAACCTCCTGCACAGCCTGAACCGGTTAAGGAACCGGTTGTTGAAGTTAAACCCGAACCTGTCGAAGAAAAAAATACCGTCATCGCCGAGTTTGAAGGGGTTACGATTACAAAAGAAACGTATGATCAAACAAAAACGGAGATGGAAAAAATCGTCGAGAAGCTTAACCGTATTACAGCGACAAAAGACTATACTCAATGGACAACATTCCTATCGGAAGAGTATAAACAGCAGTATTCTCAGTCTTTGACGCTTCAAAAAGTTTCCGAAGCATTGCCGGTTAAAGGGATAAAACTTAAATCTTTGAAAGATTATTTTACGTATGTTTTTGTGCCTTCACGGCAGAATGTACGGGTAGACGATATCAAGTTTGTTTCCCCGACACGGGTTGATGTTATTATGAAACAGGCGAATGTTTCGTTGCTTGTCTACGGCTTGGAAAATATTAACGGCAGCTGGAAACTGATTCCGCCGAAACTATAGGGAACCTCTAAAAAATTCATCAAATTTTTAGAGGTACTCAAAGGGTATGTACGAAAATGCGTAAAAGTATTATTTCTGCGGTTTTTGCCGCGTTGATTTGTGCGGGATGGATGATGGCCATTCCCGTTGGACCTATTCCAATTGTACTGCAAAACGCGCTTGCAGTGCTTGCCGGATTGCTGTTGGGGCCGTTGTTCGGCGGTCTTTCGGTGCTGTTATTTCTGATTGCGGGAGCTGTCGGTTTGCCTGTCTTTTCGGGCGGTTCCGGCGGCTTTGCCGTATTTGCAGGACCGACCGGCGGCTTTTTAGTTGGGTATCTTGCCGCAGCAGTTGTCGGCGGTTTTATTATGAAACTTTACAGAGAGGAACAGCGGTGGACGCTCGCCTGCGGCATCATTGCAGTTGCAGGGCTTTTAAGCTTCCTTTCCATCTATGTATTCGGTCTTCTGTGGTTTAAGCACGCACTTAGCCTTAGCTGGCAGCATACTTTTATGAAAGGGTTTGTGCCGTTTATCCTACCCGATCTGATTAAGCTGGTCGTTGTCGTTCCTATTACGCTTAAATTGCACCCGATTATACGGCGCTATACGGAATAACACTGCCTCTATCACTGCACTGAGTGCTATACTGATGATGTCTTCCTCAGAACGATATGAATTGCTCAAGCTCACCGATGTAACTAAATCTTTTGCCGGAGCTGGGCAGCCGGTGCTGAACGGTATATCTTTTTCGGTATTTGATGGCGATTGCATTGTCGTATCGGGACCGAATGGATCGGGTAAAACGGTATTGATGACGCTGATTGCCGGATTGGAAACGCTTTCTTCCGGTTCGATAGTCCGCAGCAGGAAAGACGGCGGTGAGTTGCGTATCGGGCTGGTGTTTCAGGAAGCCGACGCTCAAATCCTCGGCGATACCGTCGAGGAGGATGCGCTTTTCGGTATGCGGGACAGCAAGTTGCCGAAAGAGGTTATTGCGCAGCGGTTGGAAACGATACTAACGATGCTGGGTTTATACGAAAAGCGCCGTTCGCCCGCCCGCAGTTTGTCAGGGGGCGAAAAGCGGCGGCTTGCAGTTGCCGGTATCCTGATGATGGAAGCCGATGTTATCATCTTTGACGAACCTTTTGCCAATCTCGATTTTGCAGGGGTGGTGCAGGTAACGGCAATGATAGAGCAGCTGCAGCGTGACGGGAAAACGGTTATGGTGCTTACCCATGAGCTGGAAAAAGTGCTTGCACTTGCGAACCGGCTTATCATCTTGCACAAAGGACATCTTGTTTATAACGCAGAACCGGAGCCTGCACTCCATAGCGGTATCCTTGAACAATACGGCATACGGAATCCGCTCTGCTCATACCGTGTATTTGCCGACCTTGTATGGAAAATTGGTGAGCAAAGCTCACCGGTTCATATAGATGACCGATGATCGTCGATAAAAACAGCTTTTTATTTCAGTATACAGCGCGAAATACGGTGATTCACCGTCTCCCTGCAGGGGTAAAGTTCTGCATATTATGCCTTTCTTCCTTTACCTTGTACAGCGCACCTCAGATACTGCTAGCGGTATACGCATTCTTTCTGGTGTTAGCCGGTATTGGTGCAAAACTGTCATGGCTAACGGTGAAAAGAAATTGCCGGTTTTTAGGTGTTTATACACTTTGTATTTTTTTTATCAAGATAATCGGTATGCCGCTGACGGTAGATATGTTTAAAACTATGGCAGCGGAAACACTGTTGTTTATGCAAAAACTCGCGCTTATCTTATTTACTGCTTCAATATTTTACGAAACCACCTCAAAGCTGGAAATTTTTGTACTCTGTGAAAAAATCGAACGTTTTTTTTGCAGAAAGAAATACACCGGCGCCTTTTCGACGCTCTTTACCATCACATTGATGTGCGTACCTCGTGTGTTTGAGGTGTGGGCGCAGTTAAACTATGCTTATGATGCACGTACCCATCGGCGGCGTGATATTGTAAACGCCTATCGCCGGTTTGCTTCTTTATTGCCTGCTCTTATCGAAAACCTCTTACGCTTTGCCGTTACCGTCGAAAAAGCCCTCAAAAACCGGCGACTGCGGGGGTGAGCAGGGCAACCGTATTAAAAATATTTTTAGCGGTTGCCTTCCTTCTGTGCGAAATTTCATAGGTATAAGGTGAGCGTCTACAATGACGCCTTCATCAACTGATGAACATCCCTGTCCATCAGTTGATGACGAATTTTGGCAAAGCCAAAATATCGCTTCTGCTCTAACCACCGCCGTCCGTGGCGGATGTATTAACCGTCAAGTTTTCTTTCGAAAACTTGCGTATTGATGTGTGCGCTTTTCGCGCACGAATGCAACAGTTTCCAAAATTCATATTTTGTTCAACTGTTGCATTTTAAGGAAATCAACAACCCCGACGCAAGCGTCGGGGTTGTTGTTCTCATAAGGTGGTTGCAGTCGGCTTTAATACCCTTTGTTACGACGCAAGCATCGGGGTATTAAATCCTCCGCACGAATAAAATTTCGCACATTTTTTTTAGTGGACGGGTAAACGCATCAGGTCGAGTAGATAAAAACCGCGGAAAAATTGAGACTGTGAGACCATTTGAACCATCTTCAACTGTTGTACATCCATGTACATCAGTTGAAGGCGAGTTTTGTGCACGCACAAAACATCGCTACTATATGGAACCACTGCCATCCTTGGCAGTTCTGGTCGAATAGTCTCAATTTTTTCCGCGGGTAACACGAACATTGTACTTCCTTGCACAATGTTCGTGTCAAGTTTTTCTAACGAAAAACTTGTTGCTGATTAGTACCACCGCCATCCGCGGCGGATATGAAAACCGACCTGATGTGTTTACCCTGACTCCTTGGTGCAAGCCCTTTGACACTAGAGCCTTGTTTGTTATATTCTATACGATACTATGTTTGTATCGGTAATGATAGATCCGGGCGGAGAGGAATCCGCCGCCCATCTTTCTGAATTGTTAACCTTTTACGGATTTGAACGGGTGCAGCGGGCGTGTTGGGAATCCGTTACGCTTAATGAAAAACAGTTGGTTGCTCTTAAACGTGAAATTGATCGGGTAACCGATTATTATGATGTTATCCGCATATATCAGTATCCCGTTGAGGGCGTATTAGCGATTTCCACGCTTGCAAAGAAGAAGTGGCGGAAACTCTTAATCCGTCCGCCTCAGAAAGTCTAAGCTTCTGATGGAATGTATAGGAGATACGCTAAAAAGTACCGCCTAAAATTATGTCGCCTCATCAACCGATGTACTTCCGTGTACATCGGTTGATGGCGAATTTTGGCAACGCCAAAATATCGCTTCTGTTATAACCACCGCCCTCCGTGGCGGTAAAGTTTGCGTTGCAAACTTGATTATTTCCGTGTGCGCGTTACGCGCACGGCTAAAAACTTTTTCGGATGTTCAAACATCCTGCAAAAGTTTTTATAGGAGATACGCTAAAAAGTGCCAGTTAAAATTATCGTTGGCAACTTTTTAGCTCAAGTTTGTGCTGCAAACTTGATTATTTACGTGTGCGCGTTACGCGCACGGCTAAAAACTTTTTTCGGATGTTGAAACATCCTGCAAAAGTTTTTATAGGAGATAGTGATGTTATTGGAAGAATATAAACCGCAGATTGTAGCGCTTAAATCCGATGTCGACGAAATCTGGAGGCGTCTTTGACTCCGAAGCGGTAAAAAAACGGATTGCAGAAAAAGAAGCTATCGCGGGGGATGAAGGCTTTTGGAATGACCCTAAAAATGCCGAAAAACTCTTGTCGGAAATTAAAAAACTGAAAAACCGTATTGAGCCGTGGGAAATACTCATTGCTGATATAGAAGATTTGCAGACGCTCTATGAACTCGCTCAAGAAGCCGGAGCGGAAGATAATGCAGATTCCATTCAAGAAATCGATACGTCGCTTAAAAACCTTCAAGAACGGTTTGAAAAGCTCAATACGTTGGCGCTCCTTTCCGACGAGGTTGACGGGAGCGATGCCTTTTTGACCGTGCATGCCGGAGCCGGCGGAACCGAAGCCTGCGATTGGGCACGGATGTTAACCCGTATGTATCTCCGCTGGGCGGAGCGCCGCGGTTTTTCCGTCGAAACGCTCGATGAACTGGAAGCCGATGAGGGCTTAAAATCCATCACCCTACAGATACGCGGCGATTATGCCTACGGTTTTTTAAAGGCGGAAACGGGTGTACACCGACTCATCAGAATTAGTCCCTTTGATGCGAATGCTCGTAGGCATACGTCTTTTTCTTCTGTCTATGTGTTCCCCGTACTGGATGATACCATCGAGGTAAATATCAGACCGGAAGATTTACGGGTAGATACCTACCGTGCAGGCGGCGCCGGAGGACAGCATGTTAATAAAACCGATTCGGCAGTACGGCTGACGCACTTGCCTACCGGTATTGTTGTAGCGTGTCAAAATGAGCGAAGTCAAATCTCCAATCGGGCAACGGCGATGAGTATGCTCAAAGCACGGCTTTACGAATACTACCGCAACGAAAAAGAAAAAGAGAATGCAAAATTCGCCGCTGAGAAAAAAGGGATTTCGTGGGGGAATCAAATCAGATCGTATATATTTCAGCCCTATACAATGGTAAAAGATCATCGTACAAAACATGAAACGGGAAATATCCAAGCCGTTATGGACGGTGATATAGACGGTTTTATCGAAGACTTTTTGAAAAAACAATGGGCAAATCAGCTGATGTATGAGGATACTCCGGAATGAAAATAAAACGGCTGTGTGTCGCTCTGATTGCGATGGTAACTGCATTATTCGGCGTTGCGCAAACAAAAGGCGAACTTCCTACATGGTCAATTACGGCATCAAAATTCACGCTTACCGATGTGCCTGAATTGTATACGTCGTATTCGACTGCATTACCCGCAATGCTCAACCTTTTTTGTGCTGTACCCGCAAGCAGGCTCGTAACCCCCGAAGAAAAAAGGGCGCGGCAACTCATAGATTATGCTGCAAAAAAACTTGTGCTTATTCGCGAACGGTCATCATTAATCGCAGAACGCGATTCGCTGTACCTTGCGGTAATGTCCGAAAAAGAAAAGCTGAAGCAGACAGCTGCGTTCAACAAAAAAATAACTGCAAAGGAAGCGGATATTCAAAAAGCCCAAGAGAAAATCGATACATTGCTGGCTGACACCTCTTTTACCGCTGAAACGCTCCCCGTTATGATGTGGAAGGATGGCCAACAGGTGTTTGAGCTTCCCGAATATGCGAACATTTCGCAAACGCTGAAATCCGAAAATATCTCCGCAGTTATTGACGGCTCGATACAGGATTTGGCGGGGTATATGTACGTGTCCGTTGTATTGACAACCGGTTTGCCGGGTATGCCCGACTACCGGTTCAGCGAAGCGGGGCCGTATCAGTCAATCGAAACAATTGCCCGTTCGTTAGCGGCGCAAATTATGACGGCGGTAAAAAATACCCAACCTGCAAAGGTTTTGCTTACTGTCGAACCGGAAGATGCGGAAGTGTATTTGGACAGCGAAGCACTGGAAACGGGAAAAAAGTCTATTTATATGTATGCAGGGAGTCATCGACTTGAAGCGCTTGCTGCCGGTTACGATTCAGCCGGTAAGACTATCGAGGCTCAAGCTGGACAAAACTATTTGCTGAACATAAAATTAAAAAAAGAAAAAATTATTTCCGTCGGATTTCAGTTTATAAAACCTGATGCGGATGTATTTTTACATACACAGTATTTTGCCGGTACTCCGTTTCAAACCGATGTTCCGGCAGGTAAAAATACGGCTATCAGTTTTTCATATAAAGATGTAAAAACCTATATTGTGCTTCGGCCTGATAATTTTATGCAGCAAGGGCAGACAATCTATCAGCTGCAAGCTACGCTCAATAAAGAAAAGACCAAGACATTGATTGACAGGCGTCGGAATGTTTTGTACTGGTCGCTCGGCGCCTTTTATGTATCGCTTCCTATTTTTATGATTTTGCAAGGGGTAACAGCGGATATGGCTTCTGCCGCTGCGGATTCCCGTTTGGGGATTAATGCAGCAGTACAGAATAAATATCGTGCGTTGTTTATAAGCACTGCAGTTATGCAGGGAATAACAATCGGTTTAGGTATTAACTATGTGATACAGCTTGGACTGTATCTGTACGCCGCTGATCAGAGTATTCCAAAAGAGGCGCGTAAGTTATAACGGGTTAAACTCGTTATCGGCTTTGCTGATGAGATATCTGAAAAAAATCCAATCGAGTTTTTTCAGATGCTCTGCTATCGTGTAATATTAAGTATATTGGAGAAAAATATGGCTAAAAGAAGTTTTTCCGAAGGCTTAAAGAAACTGTTCGGCATTCATTCTCAATTAGATGATTCTTTTTTTGAAAGCGTCACCGATACATTGGTAGAAGGCGATATCGGCGCTCAATTTGCGTTCGAGATTGAAGATTTGCTTCGTGCGGAATGTAAAAAACGGAAGGTTGAAGAGCAAGAACAGGTATTGCAGATTTTATACGATATTTTGCTTCCCTTTTTGCCGGTTGCTTCTTTTACGCCGGAGAAAGATAAAACCTCCGTGTATTTGCTGCTGGGTGTAAACGGAGTAGGCAAGACGACAACTGCTGCCAAGCTTGCTCAGTATTTTAAACCTCGCTTTGAATCGCCGATCATACTTGCCGCTGCGGATACCTTTAGGGCAGCTGCGATAGAGCAGCTTGAGTATCACGGGAAACAGCTTGATGTACGGGTTATTGCGCATCAATATGGCGGAGATCCGGGGGCGGTTATCTTTGATGCAGCACAGGCGGTGCGGGCGCAGGGGGGCGGTCTTGTTATCGCCGATACCGCCGGGCGGCTCCATAATAAGGAAGACCTTGTGCGGGAACTACAAAAAATCAATAGAATTGCCGAATCGAAAACCGATGAGGGATGTTATAAAAAAATACTCGTGCTCGACGTAACGGCAGGGCAAAGCGGCTTTAGACAGGCTGAGGTTTTCCACGAGGCGGTCGGTGTCGATGCAGTCATCCTGACAAAATACGATTCGACGGCAAAGGGCGGTATCGCACTCAGTGTGGGACGGCAGCTGAATCTGCCGGTCATTTTTACCGGCACCGGAGAAAAATACGGGGACTTTGCCCCTTTCAATGCCGATACCTATCTACGGGAATTTATCGGTATGCCGGTATGAAACGCTTTGTTTTTTTGTTCTTCATTTTAGCGGTTGCGTTTTGCCAATCGCCGTTCGGTGCTGCTGACGGGATCGAATTAACGGATATTCCGGTCGATACAACGTCGGAGATTCCGGTAGACATCACTCCGGAGATTCCGGCAGATACAGCGCCGATAGATACTACCCAAGCAGAGAAGGTTTCTGCGGAAACTGCAAAGGATAGCGGAACCGCTTCGTCAGCCGGAGAAGGTGGGAAAGAAGCCGGAAGCGGTAAAAATAATTTACCGTCTGCTGGGAATGTTGATACAAGTGTCCAAGCGAAAGAAGTACCTGCGGACGATTCGAAGAGCGATTCAACGAATAGCGGAACTGCTTCACCGACAGCCGATGCGAAGGGAAAAGAGACTGAAAGCAACGAAGATACCGATTCTACTTTTGCCTCAATTCATAGCAAGGGATTAGCCGTTGCGGACGGAAATAAATGGTACTACGAAGGTTTTGACCGGCAAGGACGGTCGGCCTTTGGAGTACTCTACGAAGATGGCGCTGCGATTGAAAAAACGGTATGGACATATCAGGGCGCTGCCCGCTATCCCGAGCAGAAAAAAATACTTCGCAAGGAATCATCGGAAATTTTTCGCTATAACGAGAAAGGAAAAGAGCTGTCTATCGAGCGGTACGAAGGAAAAAACTTGATATCCAAAACGGAAAATGTCTATAACGCCGCCGATAAGCTGATTGAACAGACAATTACTACGGGGAAAAATACCGATAGGTCTGTATGGGAATTCGTCAAAGATAAGGCTCTTTCTCAAACTAAATATCGGAACGGAAAGAAAACCGCCTTTATCGAGTTGGACAGTACTCCTCATATTGTACACCTCTATGTCGATGACAAAGAAGTGTATGTAGGAGAGGAACCGTGAAGCGTACCGATCTTACGTGGATTTTATTCGTGCTGCGGAGATTTAATGCCGCTGATACCAAAGGACGCTCGGCAATTACCGGAATCCTTTCAGTACTCGGCATCGCTTTCGGAGTTATGGTCTTGATTGTTATTCTTGCTGTGATGAATGGGTTTCAGCGTAGCTTTATCGATACTATTTTGCAGGTAAGCTCGGCACACGTACAGCTGTATGGCTCCGAAGCGGCGCTTGAACAGGCGCGGGCTGCAGGTGGGTTCAAAGCTTTTTATGTATTTTCAGAAACGCAGACAATAATGCAGGGAAACTACGGCAGGCAGCAGCCCGCCATACTACGCGCCGTGCCTAAAACGATATTAAGCGATGACCGCGATTTAGCCGGTGCTATAACAATGATGGAAGGAGCCTTTGACCTCAGTGCGCCGCATTCCGTTGTGCTTGGGTATGAGCTTGCCCGTCTGCTTTCCGTTTCTGCAGGAGATAGCATTTCACTCCTTGCACTTTCGGGTACTGCGGATACCGACATCTTTCCGGAGAATGCTGAATGTATGGTCGCCGGTTTAATGAAGACCGGCTATTATGCAATCGATGCGGGTTTTGCTTTTATGTCAACGGAGACCGGCGAGCTGCTGTGCGGCACACAGCAGGAGCTATCTGCCGCAGTAAAACTGCAAAACTCGGAAGCTGACGGGATATATATAGCCCGCATTGCCGCAGCCGTACCCGAATTAAAAGCCGAATCATGGCGTACCTATAATCAAGCGTTTTTCGGGGCTTTGCGTATCGAAAAAAATACGATGTTTATGCTTGTGTTTTTGATCTTTGTAGTGGTCACGGTGAATATTTACAACGGAATGCGGCGTTCCATTTATGAACGGCGGGAGGAGATTTCGGTACTCGCTTCATTGGGTGCTAAAAAAGAACATATCCAAGCCCTCTTTATTGCTAACGGCTTTACGATCGGGCTTTTGGGCGCATCTATCGGCTTGCTCTTAGGACTGCTGCTTTCTGCAGACATCAATCGGGTATTTTTATTGGCTGAATATTTGATAAATGCCGTCATTGAAGCGGCAAATATTTTGTTGGAGCATACGTTTTTTACGGGCTTTACTATTTTCAGTCCTCAATACTTTTATATTGATTCAGTACCCGTGCGTATTTTCTTCGGCGAAGTTTTTTTAGTATTCTTATTCGGCGTCTTTTCTGCGAGTTTTGCCGCTTCAATTGCAGCTCGAAAAATTCTAACCCTTAAACCTGCGGAGGTGCTGCGCTATGAATAAACCGATTTTAGCGCTGACAAACGTTTCAAAAACCTTTCAGTCGGAGGCGGACTCAATTTGCATTTTACATAACTTAGATCTGATAATCGAACAACCGGCAAAAATCGCTGTAGTAGGGGAGTCCGGCTGCGGAAAAAGCACTTTTTTGAATATTGTCGGCGGTTTGGAACAGGCTGATTCGGGAGAGATTATTGCGGGTGGATATGAACTGCACCGGCTCAACGAAAGTGGTTTGACGGACTACCGCCGTTTTTACCTTGGCTTTATCTTTCAGTTTCACTATTTGTTGAAGGATTTTACGGCTATCGAAAATGTGATGCTGCCCGCACTTATTGCAGGTATGCCGAAAAAAGAGGTAAAAGAGAAGGCTGCTGCGCTTTTGCAGGATGTCAAGTTGGAAACGAGGCTTAATCACTTTCCTGCTCAACTGTCGGGAGGAGAGCGGCAGCGGGCAGCGGTCGCTCGTGCGCTTATCAATAACCCTTCGCTCATTTTAGCTGATGAGCCGACCGGCAACCTCGATCCCGCAAATGCGCACGGGGTTCAAGAATTGCTCTTTTCGATGGCGGATAAACATCATAAAACGCTTATCATCGTAACGCATGATCAAGGAATTGCCGCCGACACTGATCTGTGCTACCGGCTTGAACAAGGAAAGCTACATCTTTTATGAATTTTTTATTGGCATGGAAGCTGGCGCTGCGGTATCTGGGGCTGAATGCGGGAAAGGCAGTTTCAAATGCGCGGAAGAGTTTAATCGGCGCTGTTTGGGGAATCGGTATCAGTATTATCCCTTTGGTGATTGTGCTTGTGGTTTCCGATGGGATGATCAAGGGAATTACCTCCCGCATGATTGAACTCGGAAGCGGGCACCTGCAGATACTCGATCTACGTCCTACCCCCCGCAGTGCACAGACAGCTGATGAGCGGAAACAGAGCGCCCAAGAGGTTTTTGATTCAATCCGTATGAATGCACTGCCGGTGCTCACCGGTTCGCGGCGGCAGCAGGAGGGTACCGGTTTACTCATCGGCAAGACCGGCCGCAGCGGTGGCACGATACGGGCAATAGAGGCGGGCTATTTTACCGAAAATCCCGCTGCACGAAACCTATTAACGGTGGTGGACGGCAGTCTTGAATTTGACGGCGCCCGTTCTATCTTGCTCGGCAAAAAGATTGCGGAGAAAACCGGTCTTAAAGTCGGAGACAGCTGTTCATTGCTCACGCTGCTGCCGCAGTATACAGGCAACCAGACAAAGCCGAAGCTCACCCGTTTTAAGGTGGCGGGTATTCTTTCTTCCGGCTATCAGGAGTTGGATGCACTGTGGATTTTTATCCCGTTGGCATCTGCCGATACAGTGTTATCGCCGCAGTCCTCGCTGAGCGCTCTTACAGTCAGCATTGCAGATCCTTTTAATGACACTTTACTTACGGAAGTAAAAGACGCTATTCAGCAATTATTGCCGGCGGGATTTTCGGTGTATACGTGGCAGGATTTAAACCGCTCTCAGTTTTATTCATTTCAGACTTCAAAGAATCTTTTGATGTTCATCATGTTTTTAATTCTTCTTGCAGCTTCGGTCAATGTTTCGTCGGCAATGGTGATGCTCATCATGGAGCGACGGAAGGAAATTGCAATTCTTAAAGCGACCGGTGCGCATCCGTTTTTTATCACTCTGTCGTTTTTACTGGCAGGTCTCTTTACAGGAGTGGCAGGCCTCTGTATCGGCTTAACCGGCGGAATCCTTGCGGCCTTGCACATCAATGAGCTGTTTGTCGCTTTTGAACACGCAATCAACGCGGGGCAGACTGCGTTCTATTATATGCTGGGAAAAACGGGCAGCCCTGAAACTATCCGCCTCTTAGCGCCCGAATACTATTTAGAGTATATCCCCATATCGTTAAATATGACCGAACTGTATATAATTGCCGCCGGAACACTTATTCTGTCGGTGATTGTTTGCTTGCTGCCCGCCGTGTATGCAGGTAAAGAAAAGCCCTTGGACAGTATGCGGAAAGTATAGGGCAGTTTATAGGCTTCAAGCAGAAGGTGCCGATTTTTAAAAGGTTGTCCGCCCTTGCATAAGGTTAAAGAGCGCTTCGAACATCTTTTTTACCGTGCTGCCGTACTGTGTTTCAAGCTGCTCCAGTACAGAATCGATCTTTTTCTTTCCCTGCATTTCCGCATCGGCAATCGAACCGCTTGAGCTCAACAATGCAATCGCTTTTTCTACCGCAGGGGAATCAATACCTTCTCGCTGCGCCTGTTCAAAATGAGCGGTAAGAGCCGCAGCATCTTCCGGATGTTTTTCGATATGCAGTATTACGGGTAAGCTCTTTTTCCCTTCCACAATATCGTCGCCCCGTTTTTTCCCGGCATTTCCCGTGCTGATATTTTTTACATCGTCGAGTATCTGGAAACCGACACCAGCCCCTGCAAAAAGCGCTGCAAAAACTTTGCTTTCTTCATGTTTTTTTCCTGCAGCGCGCATACCGGTATAGGCGGCAAGCGCGGCGAGCGCCCCAGTCTTCAAACGAATCATCCGTTCATAGTCCTGTTGTGAGGGAAAAAAGCCGACAGTCCGATGCCAGTGGATATCGAGCGCCTGTCCTTCATGCAGGGCGCGAATCTGCGTAAGCGCCGTAGCATATAAATCGAGCTTTATGCTTGCAGGAGCCTGATAGTCTTCGAGCGATTGCAATGCCCGAAAGTAAAGCCAGCTGCCCGAATTAAGTGCCGAATCGAGCCCGTAGGCCACATGAGCGGCAGGCTGTCCGCGGCGCAGTTCGGAATTGTCTTCTATATCGTCATGAATAAGACTTGCCGTATGGATTCCCTCGATTAGCGGCGTAAGTGTGTAGATATCCTCGCTATTGCCCCCTGCAAGCTGATAGGCAAGAACCGCAAGCAACGGTCTCCAGCGTTTTCCGCCGCCGGACACCAACGAGGCGCACGGAGCGGATAAAAGTGCAATAGGATTCTGTTCCGCAGCGGACTCCGGTGCATCGGGTAAAAATGCAATATGCAGCGCGCGTTCAATCTTTTCAAGCCGTTGCTTAAATTCATCATTCATACTACTATTATATCTTATATTTTATTGATAGAGAACTACTCTAGCGAAGTGCAAAGGCATCGAATAGTTTCTAAATATAGCCCGCAGAATAAATAGGGGTTGTTCAACCTTTCCTTTTGAAAATAGACGGCGCATCTACTGCGTCGTACGCTGAAAATAAATGCTCAACGTATCATAGATACGTCTCCGCTTTATTTTCAGCTAGCGTCTTGTGTCTACACCGTCTATTTTCAAAAGGCTAACGGAAAAACTATGCTTAAAAGTCATAACCTCCATTATTCTGCGATACTGATTTACTCTTTCGATACCTTTGCACTTTTTGGGGTAAAAAAAGGAACAGATGGGAAATCAGTATCGGGAACCGGACTATTGGTCGCGTAAGGCTTTTGCGGAAGGCTATCCGGCGCGGTCGGTTTACAAATTAGAAGAAATGCAAAAGAAATTTAATCTATTCGGGAAAAATGATAGCATACTTGACCTTGGCGCCGCGCCGGGAAGCTGGACAACTTTTTTGCTGCGGTTTCTTTCTTCGGAAGGCCGCGTATGCGCAGTGGATTTGCAACCACTTTCAGAATCGATCCGGGATTCGCGGCTTTCGTTTTTCCAAGGGGATCTAACCGCAGCGGCTATGGCTGTTGCGGTAAAAAGCTGCGGTCCCTACCGTTCCGTTATTTGTGATGCGGCGCCCGCTACTACCGGCAATAAAACCGTCGATACCGCTCGCTCCGCCGCTCTTGTCGATATGGCGCTTTACTATGCCGAAACGCAGCTTGAAGCTCACGGCAGCTTTGTTGTCAAGATCTTTCAGGGTGGCAGTGAACAACAGTACCTACAGCACATGCGAAAGTTGTTTAAAACCGCCCGAGCCTTTAAACCGGAGGCATGCCGCAGCAGCAGCTTCGAAACCTACCTGCTCGGCTTAGATTTTAAAAGCCGTGTGTAAGTTCTCGTAGGATAACCGCAGTACAAGTATTTTAAGCGATTGTCTTCCTCCTGTGCGAAATTTCATAGGTATAAGATGAGCGTCTACAATGATGCCTTTTTTTACTGAAAAGTTAAACGCATCAGATAATATAGATAAGAATCACAAAATCACGAGGCTGTGAGACCATTTGAGACGCAAAGCGGCGAAACTCTGGTTGAACAGCCTCGTGATTTTGCGGGGATATCCTAAAAGTATCTGATGCGTTTAACTTTGAAGTTCTCGATTATTTCCTTGACAATTCCTATCACTAGCCTTTACAATATATAGTATAGTTAATTTTAACATCGTATGAGGAGCTTGGTGATGGGAATTGGAACAGAGAAAATAAGAACGATTGCGATTGCTGGACACGGACAGTCCGGCAAAACAACGCTTATTGAAAATCTTGCGGCAGTAACGGGTACAATTGCACGGGCAGAACCGGTTGCAGGCGGTAAAACGATTAGCGACTACACGCCCGAAGAAATAGAGCGGAAAATTTCGATATATTCGGCATTGGTGTCGGCGAATTGGAACGATATGGTGATCAATTTCTGGGATACACCCGGATCTTCTGACTTTATGGGCGAAGTTATTGCTGCTTTCCGATCGGCGGAAACGGGCTTGATGGTACTCGATGCAAAATCGGGAGTACAGATTGAAACCATTAAATACTGGCGAGACCTTGACCGCCGGAATAAACCTCGCTTGGTTTTTGTTAATAAAATGGATGAAGACCGCGCCGACTTCGATCACGCGATGCAGGATGTAAAAACTCAGTTTAAAGCTGATGTATTTGCGGTTACCTTTCCGATTGGGAAAGGCGCCGATCTTACCGGTATTGTTGACGTATTGCACGGTGTAGCATATCAAATAGATTCAAACGGAAAAGAAAAAGAGATACCTATTCCCGATTCGGAAAAAAAACGATACGAGGAAATGCGTGAGATTCTTGCAGGAGCTGCAGCGGAAGGTGATGAAGATTTATTAGTAAAATTCATCGACGAAGGAGAACTCAATAGCGATGAGATTGCGAAGGGACTCACACTTGCGATGAAAAACAATAGAATTGTGCCGATCTTTGCCGGAGCCGCACAAATGGGACTCGGCTTAACAGCGCTTTTACGCTTTATCACGGAGATTTTACCGTCTCCGACCGGTTGTTTGGAACGTGCGGTAAAAGGTGAAGAAGAATGTACCATCAAGATTGATTCGGAGCCTGCGTTCTCCGGCTTTATCGTTAAAACCGCAAATGACCAGTTTTCAGGGCGGCTTTCGTACATCAAAGTTATTACCGGCACACTCGTATCGGATGCGGAAGTGTATAACATCAACGAACAAAAGAAAGAACGAGTTGGTAAGTTATACCGTGCTGCAGGAAAGAAGTTGACCGAAGTAAAGGAACTCGCCGCCGGAGATGTCGGCGTTGCGGTTAAACTCGCGGCGGCAAAAACCAACGATACCCTCGCCGCATCCCAAGATTGCCCGCCGTTTGTAAAACTGCGCAATCCCGATCCTATCTATTCGCTTGCGGTTGCAGCCGTTGATAAGAAAAATGATGACAAACTCGGCGAGCAACTGCTCCGTGCCTGCGAAGAAGATATGACGCTCTCTTTTGTCTACAACCCCGAAACAAAACAGAATGTATTCTCCGGCATGGGAGACTTGCATACCTCCATCGTACTTGATCGTATCAAGAAGCAGACAAAGATTGAAGTACAAACCTCTATTCCCCGCATTGCTTACCGCGAAACCATCCGGCAAAAAGCGCAAGCGGAATATACACATAAAAAGCAATCGGGTGGACACGGTCAGTTCGGGCGGGTCGTACTGGCGATTGAACCGCTGGAGCGTGGTGCAAAATACAGCTTTACTAACGCGGTATTCGGTGGTGCGATTTCCAAGGGCTACATTCCCGGTGTCGAAAAGGGTGTAAAAGAAGCGATGGAAAACGGCGTTATGGCGGGTTATCCCGTTGTCGATGTCGGTACGACGGTATTGGACGGTAAAGAACATCCCGTAGATTCTTCTGAAATGGCCTTTAAAATTGCGGCACGGAATGCATTCAAAAATGCAATGCGCAATGCGGGGCCGATTCTGTTGGAACCGATTATGAATTTAACGGTCTATGTGGAAACTGCCTACCTCGGCGATATTATGAGTGATCTATCTTCGCGCCGCGGTCGGATACTCGGTCAATCTCAGCTTGCAAATGGTATTGAAGAAATCCGCGCACAAGTACCGCACAAAGAACTGCTTCGTTACGCTATCGATCTGCGGTCGATGACCAGCGGTACCGGTTCTTTTGAGATGTCATTTGATCACTACGACCCGATATCCGGTAAAATTGCCGATGAGGTAGTTGCCGCTGCCAAGGCATTTATCGAAGAACAAGAGGAATAATGTTTTTAGCTGTGATACTTAAAATGAAGTCATTGATATATAAAACTTAATTTTAAGTTCGTTGGGGATATCCTGAAATAAAGAAACTTTTGGGACATCCCCGTTTCCACCATATAAAAAAGTTCGCACATATACACAGAAAGGAGAGTATTATGGCAGAAACAACAGCAATACAGGAGTATCAAAATCCCCCTAAACGAATTCTTATTTTTGATTTATGCACAAACCTCGGATGGATAGCAGCTAATTTCGTTACATCACCCTTTGTCGGGAGTACCGGTAGTTTAAGCGAAGTTGTCAGAACAAAAGCTTTTATCATCGGCATCTTGTTGGCAGCTATCAATCCTATTATACGCTACAGAGTTATGATTCCTGTGATTGTAGACTGGAAACAGAATCCGGAAAAGTCTAAAAAGTATATCATATTATATGAAAGACTTGTTATGGTTGTTCCGCTTATAATAGCCTTTACCATTCCTTTTTTTATTTCTATAGAAATGGGGTTAATGGGAAAACCCGGTATCTTCTTATCGGCGATCTTTAGTACTATCGGAAATATCTTTTTAATCGGAAGTTTATTTGCTTCAACGACAATTAGAAGTTTTGAAAAATGGGCGTCGTTCGTTCCGATCGAAGAAGGTACACTCTCTCTTTCTATGTTAAAGCGAGTGGCGTTTATGTCCGTTACCTGTATTTTCGCAGTGGTTCTTTTAGTGCTTGCACCGATTGTACGGTACCAACAACATGATATCCATACCAAGCTGATTACAGCAGTCTTACCGCTTTTTATATACGGTTTAGTTTTTTCAGTATTTAATTTATTGATCATCATACGTTCATTTGAAAGAAGAATAGCGTTGATACAGCAAATTGTCAGGAAATTGGCAAACGGAGATTATCGGCAAGAAATGCTTAGTGCATGGACGCGGGATGATATAGCTCTTTTATTGTTGGACTTTAATAAATTACTCACATTTAATAAAAACTTCTTAAAAGAGTTGAATGAAAGCGTTACCATCTCAACTCATACGGCAGAGGCACTGTCTTCTAACATGAAGATAACCTCTGCATCTGCTGAGAAGATTGGCGAGAGTGTATCTTTTGTGCGAAATCATATCCAAGAACAGTCTAGCGGCGTTTTAGAGATGCAGGAAAGTCTTCGTCAAGCAATAGAAAATATTGAAGATCTTGATAACAGTATTGAAACACAATCAACTTCTATCAGTCAGGCAGTTCTTGTTATTGAACGGATGGTTGCCGATATTCAGTCGGTTACCCGTACGATAGAAAACACCTTTGATTCGATTAAACATTTAAATACTGCTGCCGATGCCGGCAATACGGCAGTATCAAATGCTCATACGATTGTAAAAAACATCAGTGAACAATCCGAAGGATTACTGGAAGCAAGTAATGTCATTCAACATATTGCAAGTCAAACTAATTTGCTTGCAATGAATGCTGCTATTGAGGCTGCTCATGCAGGAGACGTCGGCAAGGGATTTGCCGTTGTTGCTGACGAAATCAGAAAACTTGCAGAGGAATCGAGTACACAGGGAAAGACTATTACTGCGGTGTTAAAAACACTGAAAGAAAAAATTGAAGCATTGAATTCGGTTGCGGAAGAAACTGCTGTTCAGTTTGCAGAAATTATGCGACAGCTTTCAACGGTTAATAGCGGCAGTAATACTATTATGGAATCGGTGACAAAGCAAAATGACGGTAATACACAAGTACTCGAAGCCGTTAAAGAAGTTAATGCCATAACGGCACAGGTTAAACAAAGCTCTGTAGAAATACGTTCAGGTAATACGGAAGTCGGTAAAGAAATGGCAAGGTTGGTCGAAATTTCTCAAAATATCGACAATACAATGAACACCGTCAATGAGGGAACAAAACAAATAAAAACGATTATCGGAGAAGTTATCGACAGCAGTGCAAAAAATCGAAACGCTGTATTAAATATTATGAAATATCTTGAACAGTTATCGCTATAGGATGGAACGGATATGGCGAAAAAGTAATCAATTTTTAAAACATACCCGTTTTCCTTAGATCCTTTTTGCGGTGTTTTTGTAAAGCATAATTCGGGGGATATAAATTTGTGAGACATTTACCCAAAGGCTTAATGATCGTTCTTTCGTGTATTATCATAGTAGTGCTTTGTATTGCTGCATACAATATTAAAGAAACTATCCGAATCAATCATATTGTACAAGCACATCGAGCTGATTACAAAACTAATACGGCAGCAATACATACAACAGGAAATCCCGTTATTGCAGTACAGCAAATTATGATCGGTACACTGTGCAATAATTATGATAATGCACTAGGGACATTGCAGGCAATAAAGCACGCAGGATATGACGCCATTGAACTCAATGACTTTATGATTCAAAAGACATCGCTGTTAGTAAGGTTAATGACAAAATTTTCGGGAATGCCGATTGGAAAATCCGGTAATCATGATTGGAAAAAATTAATAACCGAAAGCGAATTAAAAGTAATCAGTCTGCATAGTAATTTGACAAGTATTGAAACTGATTCGAAGGCGATAGCTGATAAGGCAAAAAATTTCGGCACGGATACTGTAGTTATTACCGGAATGTATCGCTTCGATTACAGCACTTTAGAAGAAGTGAAAGCGCTAACCAATCGGTTGAATCAGGCAGGAAAAGCGCTTGCCGAACAGGGAATACGCTTATTATATCATAATCATAATGTCGAATTGCAAAAGGTAACAGCCGACAAGACAGCGTACGACATAATAATTGAAGAAACCGATCCTAAATATGTTAATTTTGAACTCGATAGTTATTGGATAACAGATGGAGGCGCTTCCGCTGTGCGTATAATGGAGAAACTGGGGCGGCGAATGAAATTATGGCATATCAATGATCGTGGTTGCAGACAGCGCGGCCCCTATATGACGCCGATACTTACAGAAGATGCCGTCGAATTGGGATGCGGGAATATGGATTTGGATACGCTTTTAGAAATCGCGTTAAATAATGGAACGGAAGGAATTATAGTGGAAACACATAAAAACTGGATTGATAACGATCCGATCAAAAGTTTTCAAGTAAGCGCCGAATATCTGCAAAAACGGTTTAGAAGTTCCCTGCTTCATTAGTATAAAAGCAGTAAAACTAACGGAAGAGACTGTTTGCCGATACATTTATCGCAAAAAAGATAAACAGTACGATTTACGAAAATATTACGGTTACGAAAATGCCGAATAGGATAAGGCAGATTCCAAATAGCAAAGAAAATACCGCCTGCAAAACCTATTATGCGGGCAACAGGACGGCCTAAATAACGGCTTATCTGCCCCATTCCTCATTTACTTTGATAGTGTGCGTCCGGCGCATACAGCAAATTCCAATCTCTGACGGCGCCTACAATGAGGCAAACGCCGAAAACAAAAACCACAACCGCTATTATTTTTCCAAAAATAGTAGGATTATTTTTTATCCATTGCTCAATACGCTCGTCCATAGTTTACCACCTCCTCTTGTCCCATTTTTCTAAAGATTATTGAATAATTTCTAAACCATGTAAATATGCAAATTTGATTAAACTTGCACCGTAAAAGTCCTCAAAATGTAAATCGATATTTTCTTTTGGAATTTCTTTTAATGAGCTATAAAACGAAATATATTTTTTCTTTAACTTATCTTCTTTGATGACTTTATTAAAATATCTTTCAGCCGGCTCTTTGCCGCCAAAATAGTAGATATAGTAGAGTAAAGCATACCCTTTTAATGAGCCGTTTAAAATTCTTTCGATATTTTTATTTGTATCTTCAAAGTCTGCAAATAAGGGCATAATGTATTTATGTAATAATCCCGTAATTTGCGTTACGGTATCTTTATAGCTTGCTCCGGCCAACTGCCACCAAGCGCCTGCTTTTCTTCCGGCTAAAGAACTAAGTTCTCCGCCGTAAATAATTCCTTCACTGGTTATGCCTGCTTTTTTCATAGCCTTTGAATAAATGTTGATATGCGGGATAAACTCAACATTAGATTCACAGTTGTATCTATTGGCTTGAAAATATATTTCAAAAATAATGTCTTTTTTATTTGCAATTTTTCGTAAAGCCTTTCCTTTACCTAACACTTTAAAGTCGGGAAAATTGCGTGCTATTTCTTGCCATGCTTTTTCGCAAAGTTCTCTTGGTTTCATAACTTCCTCCTAAAAACTCATTTCCAAAATTCTAATATTTCAAAATCTTCACATTTTAGTAAATGGAAACCAAAACATTTTGACCTGCTTGGGCTGCTTCGTTATAAAAATCTTTAAGTCCGGCAAATGCACATTTAAGTTCATCTATAATTTCTTCTTTTTCATCTTCATAATCCCAGATATTCGGATACAGTTTATTTTCCTTACATTTTTGCATACTGAAGTTTTCCAAAAGAGAATCAATATTGGTTTCATTTAATTTTTTCACGATTAATCGTATGTTTTCCTTTTTTGTATATCCGATAAAATCTTCGCATTCTTCGAAAGAATTTACTCCGACAATTGCTTCACTGAGCGGGTTACCCTCTATCGGGCTCTCCTGCTGAAACACCGGTAAGTACAAAATGTAAAACGTCCCACATTTTATCCATGTCGAATAAAATACAGTCTTCGGCTTCTTGCAGTTCTTCCGTAAAATCCGCAATGTCTTTTTCGGTCATAAGTTTTTTTAAGTCCCTATCACTTATGAGTTGATAGTTTGCAATCATTCCCATATCAAATTCTCCTTAGCTGTTATCTAAATTATCATTCTTATGAATACTCTTGTCTTTTGTACTACGTTATTAAGATAATATCAATCGGGAAGATTAAGAAATGGAATACTTGGAGCTGGCACGAACAAAAATTACCCGCATAAATATCGGTAATGACCTAATTATATATGCATCATGTCTTGCACCATACTCAATAACACCTCTACAATATTACCGGTTTTAATTAGAATAATCACCAAACGCTCGTAAAATCTGAAAATTGAGATACATTTTTTAGAAATATATCGTCATAGTGAACTTTCGTATTTTTGATGCGTATAAATCCAAAACCTGTATCATCATGTGGATAAGCAATAAATCCTAATTCATCAAAAACAAAAAAACAATGCCCGTCAATTCCTTCATCCATCATCATTAATAAAGAGAACATAGATATAATATCATAATCCGTAGTTAGAATTTTTTTGAATCCTAAAGATAAACAATTATCATTATCGTAAATAGACGCACTAATTGTTTCTATATATCCAAAATCAATTAAATACTTTTCTATGTATTTTATGTAATTGTTTATGTTGCTGTTATTTAAATTATATTCTTTTACTTTGAAAATATTAGAAACTATAATTATATTATTTGTATGTTTTCTAAAAAAATGCATAAAATAATCGACTATTTTATTTGCGCGAAAAATAGTGAAAGGCTTATTTCTTTTGCAATATCCTTTCCAGCCTTTACTATCGGTATAAGAATTTAAATTTACCCATTCTTGAATATTAAAATTTGAGTTATCCATTATCGTGTTCATCTATCTACTTTCTATACCCCGCATCTACTTGTATCATCAAGATAGGCGAAACAATCATAAATCTTCCATCAGTTTTTGATAATACTTTTCTAATTGTTTTATATTCCGTGCTCTTTTTAAAGAATCGGCATCATTTTTATCCGTATAGGTCAGCCATTTATTATATAAGTCATATAAAATTTTCTGTCCGGTTTCGGTTAAATCGAGATTCGTATATAAGAGTTTTATAATTCGGCCTTCTCTGTCTACAGGATTTTCCTTTATCAGTTTTTTTTCATAGGAAAAATTAAGAAATGTAAGATTTTCTTCATATAGTTTATAAATGGTTTCGGGATAGCCTCTATAACTTTGAAATAAAAATCCTATATCAATGACAACTTCTTTTAGAAAATATAATTCATGATAGACATAATGTATGATTTTTTCAAAGTTCTCCTTATCTTCAAGATTTGTAACTTCAATAAATTGATAATACTTCCAATTAAATAAATTTACCGGTTTAAAACAAGGCAGTATATTCTCTGTTTTTTCAAAAGTTGGCGCATAAAGGACATAAAACTTTTCCTGATACAGCACACCGATTCGTTTCCCCGACACAAGTACAATATACTCTTCAAAAATAGCTTCCAGTGAAAAATTATTTATTCCTTTGCATTGTTTTTCCATATATTGAGCAAATTTTTTAGTGGTCATTTATTTTCTCTCTCCTAATCCGAACATAAGCCATATCCGGTTCTAATGTATCAAATTATACATGATTTTACGGTATTTTTCTATCCATCAAAATTCCTTTGCGCTCTTTGTATCTTTGCGGTTAAATTAAAAAAAACGCTCTTACAAAATTGAGGTAATTGTGGTATAATGTATGCGGAGATTAAAAAGTGCGTAAAAGTTTTGACGATTTAACGATTACCGACGATATCGCTAAACAATGTACATCCTTGTACATTGTTTAGCTACGAGTTTCCTTTCGAAAACTCGTTACTGTGTGGAACCACCGCCATCCATGGCGGTTCTGAAAAGCCTTTTGAAAATAGTGGTGTCGGATACAAGGCGCGAACAAAAATAAAGCGGAAACGTACTGGTTGTACGTTGAGCATTTATTTTTGTGCAGCAACGCAGTAGACGGCATGCATATTTTCAAAAGAGGGTTGATGTAAGCAGCCTTGAAAAGGGCGGGCATTATACTGATTTACCCAATTCATTCATCATCTTTTTTTGCCCCTTCGACTATCTAAACAAAGGATTACCGGTATACACCTTCAAAACGATATGCAGTGAAAATACTGCAATCGTATTACAAGACGGCGTAGCTAAGGTCATTATCAACAGCACTGCAGCAGACAAGACGCCTGACCCTGAACTAAAGGCTTTTTTGGAATACATGAACGGCATAACAAGCGACAGCCCCTTTATCCGCAAGATAGACCGGTATATCAAAGAACTAAAAGAAAATGAGGAGAGGAGGAAAGAATACATGTTAATACAAGCATTTGAAATGGATGCACGAAAGGACGGCATACAACAAGGTAAATCACTTGGTCTTGCTGAAGGTTCCCGTCTAAAAGCCCTTGAAACGGCACGGATTTTAAAACAGCTCGGCGATTCCGTAAAAAAGATCATGCAAGCGACCGGCCTAACTCAAGAAGAAGTCGAAAACATTTGAAACGCCTACGGCAATTTTTGAATCAGCCGTTTTAAAAATAGGCGGAGCAGATTCAAGGCGCAAGAAAAAAACACCCGCAGGCACGCTTGGAGCCACCGCCATCCTGGCGGAAATGATATGGTGAGAATTTTCAGAAGCGGCACGGATGCCGCTGGTTCTATCAGACGCGATGTTTCGGTAAAACCGAAACTCGTAGCCAAAACTATACACGGATGTATAGTTTTGGTGTAGCAACGCAGAAGATGCCTGTATATTTTTAAAAGAAACATTGAAATCCGCATAAAACCGTGCTATACTGTACACCAATGATAGAAAAACACACTGATAGTAGCAGCTACAACCATTCTCACCAAAAAAATGCGAAAAGAGAAGTAAAGCACTTGACACGCAGCAGTGTGCCTGACACAATTTTTAGCAACAAGCAACAAGCAACAAGCAACAAGCAACAAGCAACAAGCAACAAGCAACAAGCAACAAGCAACAAGCAACAAGCGGACAGAGCGGCATAAGCGCGTAATCTGCATAAATAAAACACCCGAACACACACAAATTTCCTCAACTAATAACACGCACAGAGCAGGAGCACTGTCTTTGTGCGTTTTTTACATTACACCGTTTAAGGAAACCGCAACGTCCGCAGAGAACGCAAAGGATTATAAAAGAATGTCTTACAAAGCCTCTCTTAAAACACCTTGCGTCCTTGGCGTGCTTAGCGGTTAAATTAAAAAATATAAGGAGGGTTATTCTATGAAACACAAGAAAAGAGGGGCGGCGCTCATCACAGCCGCAGTTTTAGCGCTCATTGCGCTCTTTGGAATGACCGCCTGCCCGAATGCAGCGGGCGGAAGCGGTTCGGGAAGCGGAGGCGGCGGAAAGCCCACACCAACACCTACGCCAAAGCCTAAGCATGCTATCGCTTTCAGCGTGGACAGCACTACGCCAAACGGTACGCTTAAAGCAAAGGCGGACGGCGTTGCGGAAACGGATGCGAGCCCCATAAGCGTACAAAAAGGCAAAACCGTAACTTTTACGGCAACACCTGATTCGGGCTTTCATGTAAAGGGCTGGACGCTTGACGGCAACCCTGTAAACGGCACAAACAGTTCCTATTCATTTACTGTAACCAAGGCAGCCGAGGTTAAGGTGAGCTTTGAAAGCGACAGCACGCCGCTTCCGCAGTACGCCGTGAATTTCAGTGTGGAAGGCGGAAACGGTACGCTTAAAGCAAAGGCGGACGGAGTTGCGGAAACGGCAACAAGCCCAATAAGCGTACAAAAAGGCAAAACGGTAATCTTTACGGCCTTTCCGGCTGCGGGCTACGAGGTAAAGGAGTGGCAGATATTCGGCACGGGAGCGGTGTTTGAGGCGGGTACCGGAACGCCTGCAAATAACACGGCGCAGGTAAACTTAAAAGAAGGCCTTACCGATCTTGTCGTAAAGGTGAGCTTTCAAGTGCAAACGCTTACTCCGAAGCACAAGGTAACGATGAGTGCCGGTGCAAACGGAAGCATAAGTGCCGAACCTGCCCTTCCTGCAGGCGGTATGGTAAATAAGGACACGACTATCGTCTTTACCGCCTCTCCTGATTCAGCAAGCTACACGGTGGACGCGTGGACGATTACGGGCGGGCAGCTCCTTGCAGGCGGACAGGCGGGAAGCAGTACGGCGATGGTAAAAATAACCGAGCCGGTAACGGTTGCCGTGAGCTTTAAGTTAAAGCCTCCTACCACATATACCGTCAGCTTCGGCGTTGCAGGCACTAACGGAAGCATAAGCGCAAAGTACAAGGCGGACGGGACAGCCTTTACTTCCGGCACTGCGGTCGTCGAAAACACCGTACTCGTCTTTACGGCGTCTCCTGTAACGGGCTACAAGGTGGAAAAATGGACGGAAAACGGCACGGCCGTACCGGGCAATACCTCAACCACCTACGAGCACACCGTAACACGCGGGGCGGATATACAGGTATCTTTTGTGCCTTCCGTAACCATTCCCGATAATTTTACGTTTTTAAACGGCGCAGAGTACAAGGTAGTCGACAAGGCGCAAAGGCATGTAATAATGACAAAGCGTGAAAACGATCCTGTCGGCACCGTTTATACCGTTGCCGTAACGGTTGAGCACGAGGGAATTACATACACCCTCACCGGTTTCAGTAGGGAATGTGTCAGTGAGTTTCGTAATTTGAGTTCATTAGAAGCTTTTGCTTTAAGCGGTGAAACTGCCTTTTTAAGCGTAGACGGCGGCGTTTTATTCGATAAGGCTAAAACAAAGCTGATCCGCTATCCGAAGGGTAAAACCGGCACGTCTTATACGGTGCCTGCTTCCGTTACGGTACTGGGAGACAGCTCTTTTGAGGGTAATGACACGCTTACTTCTATTGTTTTGCCGACAGGTCTTACAACGATAGAAGACGGGGCTTTGTACGGCTGCCATGAGTTAAAAACGGTCAATATTCCTTCGACGCTTACTTCCATAGGGAATGCCTTCCTCGGCTACAGCAAGGTGGAACATGTTAAGATTCCCGAAGGCATTACCTTCTTGGACTACATGTTCCTTTACGAATGCACAAAGCTTAAAACACTCGAACTGCCATCTACTCTTACTGAAACGGGAACTAATCTCTGTGTAAACTGCACGGCATTGCAAAGCGTTACCTGCCGTGCGGTAACTCCTCCCCCACTGAAATACGTGGCTTTTAAGAATGTGGTCTTAGCCGGCGTAACATTAAAGGTGCCCTCCGCCTCGGTCAGCGCGTACGAAAATGCCCCGATCTGGAAGGACTTTAAAAAGCCGTTTGTGGGGCTTTAGAAATTGGTAATGGATAATTTAATTACAAATTACACATTACAAATTAACAATTGAGTTACACATTACAAATTAAAAATTGAATCTACCGCTCTCAAGTTGGAGGAAACTTCGGCTTCGGGGGCGGTTTTTTTGTGTGCGGATTCTCCATACAAACTTCTGTTACAGCCGGCTCGTAAAAATAACCGCCTCTATACCGCTTCTATACAGATAGAAAATCCCGATTAAAAATGATATAATTATAAACAATATTTAATTGGTGAAGGGCTTTTACATGGCAAAAGAAATAAATGCTTTAAAGGAATTTTTAGACAGCGAAATCTATTCGGAGCTGATTCGGCTTACGGACCCGGCAAGTATTGAAGAAAAAATCAAGGATATTGAAATTTCCCGATTACATGATAGATTAAAACAACATCAATTTTTATTGGAAGGTTTTACTTGTAAATTATCTACCGAAAAAGAACTGGCCGAATGGTATTTGCATCTAATCAAAGAAAATAAAAGCGATATTGTTCTTTGGATAAAAGAATTTTGGAAGTACAGTAATGATACGTTGGATGAATATCCTGACGGCGAATTTGCTCCGGAAGAAGAACTTGATGAAGATGAAAAATCAAAACTTATTTCAGTCGGCAAATATACAAAGTCATGTTTAGCCATGTATATGCTGGAATTCGATATATTAAAAAATCATCCTGCAATTTTAGCAGATTATTATAAAAGGCTGCGTATTCCGGGTGCGGTCAAATATGCAAGAGAAATGAAAAAACTCTTTACCCGAATATTCGGGGAAAGTTAAGGTTTCTTCAAGATTTGCTAATCATTGCAAAAAGTTTTTATGGGAGGTATTAAATGGCACGATACGAACTTGGCGCAATTTACGAAATAGATGCAGACGAAAAATCCTATTATGCCCGCCTGCTAAACTATGATTTATACGGGGTGTTCGAACCGATTCAGAGCGAAATATTGGAAAAATACGGCGAAATATCCGAAGAAGCGTTCGAGAATACACCATACCGTCTGTATATTTCTACCGGCAGCTATGCAGTAAAGCGAGGCTTTTGGAAAAAGCTTTTTCCTTCGCCCGATAAAACGGATATTGAACGCTGGAGCCGTCCTCTGCATTTAGTTGTATTTACACCTTGGGACATTGAGGGAGCCCTCAACCGCCGGACTTCATTTGACAAATACGGCCATACTGAAATACTTGATGAAAAAACATATATTCAATGCCTTAAACAGGGCTTTATTTCAATCATTCAACCTATGTATGAAAAGATCCCTCAGTTCCTCAATAATTATTACGATAATTGGCCTACAAGTGAAATTTACAGCGACGTCCTAATCAGTACCGGCACTACAGAGCATCAACAAAAACAAATGAACAATTTAAAGAGACTGGGATTTGATGTTTCGAAGTAGCAAAACAGGAGAAATAAAATGCTTACATTGAAAGAATTAATTAAAAATCAAAAAAATTGTAATGAAAGCTTCTTTGCGGAAGTATCGGATAAACTATGGGGAATCGGAGAAATAGAAAAAATTAAAAATCAAACCGATGAGGATTTATTTCTTTTTCATATTGCCGTTAACATCATAGGAAATTGGAAGGGAGATGGTTGGTGGGAATTTATCTGTAATTATCCGCAGCTTATCCGTTATGTTCCCGACACATTGGCAGCATTAAAATTATCCGATATAAAAACAGCTTTTGAAAACGTGATAAAATGTTTCCCTGAAAATACGGTTTTTGAATATTCAAGTACCTATGTGGATACGGTCAATTTTCTTCAAAATGTCAGATTCAGAATAAGCGATACATATTTAAATTCGATTTCCGCAGATAAGAGAAAAGAAATGTCCGAGGCTTTGCATAAAAGCATTGACGACCTTGAATCCTTGACGGATAAACGCTGGGCTTATGATGCAAAAGATGACGGCTGGTCGGATGTAATTAATTTTATCGGAGAAAAGGAGTAACAGAGAAAATGATAATGCAGTATATCGGAGAATTAACAACATAAATAATAATTTGACAAAATGTGATAATGAAGATGATACTTATAAATTTAATGTACCGAAAAAAATACATGAATTATTTAAAGATTAAAAGAGAGGTGCTTAACACTTCGAGAAATAGGTAAACAAGGATTTAATTATGATAACAATCGGAAACATCGGAAGATTTGAATCGATACCGAAAATTTTAAACGATGTACTAAATGAAAATATTTCTGCATTGGAAGAACATCTATTAAACGGGTGGAAGCTTAACAAAGCAATAAGAGTCGGCAAATACACCGAACTCTCTCCTTTAGATTTTGCATTGATAATGGAAAAATTTCAATCTATAAAATGGCTGACGGAAAAAGGAGTAAACCTTAATGTAAAGGAGCAGCCAAGTTTTCTTCTAGCAGTGAGATATTGTAATGAAGAGGTAATAAGGTTTCTTGTTTCCCATGGTGCAAAGATAGATCTAGTAAACAACGTGGGTTCGGAAGCATTTTTAGAAGCATACTATGGTAAACGCTTTGACAATTTTCCGATTATACAAGAACTTGGGCATACCGCGGCTAAATACGGCGGACAACTCTTTCGTCACGCGGTTTCTGACCGTAATTATAAAACTCTGGAATTTCTAATTGAACATGGAGCAGATATTAATTACAATAAGTCCGACATGGTATATTCCAATCAACCGACTCCATTGTGTGTAGCTGCAAGATATGTTAATTTGGAAATGTGTAAATTTTTAGTGAAGCATGGCGCGGACGTTACGATTGCCGAAAAAGACGGAATGCGTCCATATAGCATAGCCTTGGAAAAAGGCGATGAGGAAATGGCAGAATATTTTAAATCATTAGAGCCTTCCGAATTTCATCAAACACAAAATAAATTAGATGAATTAAAACCGTATAAATTGCCAAAGAAAATAATTAAATTTTTAAATAGTGAAAACCTACACTTTGAGTTAGCGGATTCCGACTTTGGATATATTGAGTTCTTCAAACTGATTGATACTATTCCATTTAAATTCGGCCGACAAAAATTATTAAGACTTTCCCGTTCTCTCGGAGATTATAGTCATATTTATATTGTATGGAACCCGAAAACAAAAAAGATTGCAAGCTATGATATGGAACATGAAGAGCTCATCGATTTGGCAGCCTTTGATGATTTTATAGAAAATATGACAAAGTATATGAACCGGATTTTTGAATAATAACTGATAATGAGAAAAAAGCTTAATGAATATAAAACGCATAGACAGATATTTCTATAATATAGATGAGGAGACGATAGATTGGGAAGATTAATTTTTATTTTACTGCTTTCCGTTTCAGGACTTATTTTTTTAGCGGTTATCTTCGGAATGTATATTTATATGAAACGGACTGTTTCCGGTGGAAAATCATTGATGGAAGAAGCAGTAAACGAACAGACTGATACTACAAAAATGGAGCTCAGTGAGCTTTTAGTATATGCATCTTCGATACTTGGGGCGGTATTATTTGCCTTACAGGTGATAAAAAAGGGAGGCTCAGGATTTTCTAATTTGGCAACATATATTATTTTGCCTCCGGTTATGGCTCTCTTTAATGCACGGAAGCGTACCGGAAGAAGTATTTTTGTGTTTGTGGCTGTCGCAATATTTTCACTTTATATGTTTTTGGTATATATCATAATCAGCGTTCCGGTGAAGGCTCCGGTTTTTACGATTAACAACACAAAGATTAAGATGGCACATACAACTGTTGCCGATATAGTTGCAGACGGATTCGATATTTATGTAAAACAGGCTAATCCTTCCGGCAGAGATTATAAAAAACTGCTTTCTTGCGGTGCTTTTAAAAAATATCCCGTTGATCGGAGTATTCTCGTTGAAAAAGGATTCCGAAGAAATAATACTGCTATACCTTATGCTCATTATCTTCTTGTAAAAGACGGCTTTGTGATTGGGAGCATCGGTCTTTATGGTCATAAAAAGAAGGATACGGTATTAGAGGATTGTAAAATCATTCATTTAAAAATTGACGAATACTGTATCTCCGATGCAAGAGAAAATTCAATTCGTTATTGTCTTGATGATGTTGAGCTGCTCGTTCCATTGCAGCGAGAAACATTGCAAAAAACATTCGATAAAAAACTGTGGTTAGTACCGCCGAGAAATACGACAGACATAACTCAGCTGCACTACGGCATTAAATGGTCAACCGGAAGCGATCATCTCTTTTGGAATGAATACTTTGCTTATATTCATTTTAATGAAAGTAATGATATGACCGGCTTTGAGATTTCAACCGAAATAGTACGTGATTGGAATGAATGAGAGAGCTCAGTCGTTATAATAAACCATGTATTTTATAATCTATCTTCTATTTTATATTATAGCTTTAACACTGCGATAAGTTCTTCTCCATCCAATATCAAAATGAAGCATAATATATCCTTTATGACTTAAATTTATTCTGCAATATTAATTCCTTTCTTGATAAGTTTTTTCTTTGCTTTTTCGGAAATATAAATAACGGTGCCGTCAATAAGTTTTAAGTTTGGAAACTGTGCCAACTCTTCATCGGAAATAGATTTAATATCAAATAAGTTATCCTCGCCGTCCCATTGCGGAATAAGCTGCATATTAATTTCATTTCCGCCATCAAGAAACAGCTGTGTTACCTTTGGGGCCAATTCAGCAGGAATCTCCAATTGCTGAAACCAGCTTTTTACTTCAGGTATCATTTTATCGTAGTAATCATCGGGATCTATTTCTTTTTTTGCATAATCATTGCAAAAATCATATACATCAAATTTCGGTTTAAGCAGTTCTTGTTTGTACATCAGCTCTTGGATAACAGCAAGTTTAAAATTGAAGTTTGTAAATGTCAGTACTTCACCTTTTACCTTTGGCAGCGCCCATTTACCGCTCGACACCCTCGGCGGTTTATACCAAAAACTTATATCCCGTATAGGTTCAGGTTCGGCACATACCAAATCGGCTATCTCATCGGTTTTTGATTTTCTCAAACGTTCCTGAAAAGATAGTGCGCCCAGAACCGAGTTTAATTTGCTCGACAATGAGCAATTTATTTTCCAATTTTCCACTTTCATTTCTAAAAATATATAAGCTTCTCTCAATGTTTTTTGAGGTATAGCTTCCAAAATAGTTTTACCGTTTATCGTAAAAATGCCGGGAAACACCTGCTTGGGATTTACATCGAAAAACGAAAAATTTACTTTTTTCTCCCATTCCTTATCTTCACATATTCTTATGTCTAGTTCGCTGATACGTCCTTTGGAAACAAAACTCTTTATTCCTATATTATCCCAGATATATATTTCCTCTAAATCATCTTTACTTACTGTTCCATCAGGCGGCTTACGCAATACTTTTCTATATTCACCGAATTTCTCCGCAAGAATATCTATTGATAGGTTTTCAATAAACTCATCATTAATATACAAACCGTTTTTAGTTAAATTGATATGAAGTTTCTGTTGCGGCATAGCCGGCTGTTTATCCTGTTTATTTGATTCCAAGTTTTTTATAATACTCATTTTATAACTCCTTACCATATAATATTTCTTTAATAGCTCTTATGTCAATTTTATACCATGTTTTATTAACATACATAAGTGCATCCCATAATTGGATTTTTACTTCACTGTCATCACTATATCGTATTACTATTCTTAACTGCGGTGCAGTCATTTTAAACATCTTTCCGTCATTACGCTCATCATCATATTTTGCAGTATTTAAAATATCCGTTATTGCTTTTATATCATCATCCTTAATTGTTCGTAAGGCTGTATCCGTATTATCGGAAAATTGCATTGATACAATTTCATCAGGGCTTATAATACATTGTTTTGAAATAGTCATAAAGCCGTCCTTTCCCTCAACAGATAGTGCAAAAGTAATGAATATAAATATACAAAATGCAATTACTTGTTTCATTCTTTCCTTTATTCGTGCGGAGGGTTTAATACTCGCCGTCCTCGGCAACGCTCTGCGTCGGGGTTGTTGATTACAGCATGTTCACAATTTCAATCGTATTCTCAGATTGAAGCAGGCTGAACAGTTGTTTATAAGCACTTATGATTTTTTCTCTATTTTCTTTATCTGACAAACCTAAAATATAGCAATCGCTATTTGTGTCGATAAGATATAATACCTTGTCACTCATCGCAGCAAGCCTACGGAAAACTTCCGGCGGTTCAAATTCCGTATCTTTATCCAAGCGAAACATATTCGATTTTGTCTTTTTTGCTAATAGATTGTAACCGTATACAATATCTCCCACATCCGCCTTCCAATCGAACATTGCCAAATAGTTCAAATCTATAAAATTGTTTATCAAAGAAACACAAATATCTTCTTGCTCCAATGCTATGTGGTATATTTTCTTGGCTTTTTGCGGAGATATGCCGAGTAATTTGCAAAGCGATAAAAAAGTTTGTTCCGTATCGGCAGGTAAGCTTTTGTTCCGGCAAGCAAGTTTTTCTTTTTCCTCCCAAATACGTCTGTCTTCTTCTTCAAGTATTTTTACTTGCAGTTGTCCGTATTGTGTTAAAGCTGTTTTTATATTCTCAATGATTTTTTTATCAAAAACAGGGTTATTCTTTCCTATAAAATTGAACCACTCTTGTCCCTTCTTGCCTGTGATGTCATAATCATAAGAAACAATTTCACACCGATCTCCGATTCTCACAACGGCAAAGATTTCATCTTCACAATAATCAACCATACAGATACTTTCGGGTATAAATGCCCTATGGCCGCCATTTTCGTAAAAGCGATTGGTGTATTTTGAGCTTTTAAGTGAAATACAATCAAAAATATTTTGTTCTTTAATTTTACTCTTTATCATTTCTTGAGCCTGAGTCGAAAACTTTGCATTGTTTTCCAATATCTGCCGAAAGAGTTGTATATCAAATGCCGACCCGCCTATGAGTTTTTCGTCTTTGTAGTACACCCACGATACAGTTCGGCCGATATTTTTTCCGTTCATATTCCATTCCTTTTTTTTTATTTATGAATTCACATTGCATAATGCTATTTCTTTTAGTCCTCTATCGTAAAACGAGGTAAGGCATATTTCGCCTGAGATGTTTTCGAGTTTGTGTTTTGACATTCCTCTTGGAAAAGTAATATCGGAATATTCACGTGTGTTGAGTGAAAAAACTTTTTGCTTGCCTTTCCAATCATCGGTTTTAAAAAGAGGAGTCATTATCACATATTGAGAATCCGTAAAGTATCCGTTGATGCCGCCTTTTTTACCGTCTTTTTTTAAGTCATCTGATTCGATAATTTTTTTGATTACTTTCCCATCTTCGGAAATACTTGCAAGAGCATAATAATTCATTCCCCACTTATTAACCGATGTTTGGCTGTCGCCCGGAGTAAAGGCATAGATTTCTTTATCCGATATTTTAATGCTGTCTATTTTAGGTGCGTCGCCGCATCTGTCATCTTGATGTATAAATGCTTTTTTATCTATTGTAGAAAAGTATTTCCATTCGGCAGTTTTTGCTACCTCATCAAATTCCAAAAGCGCAAAATATCTTGCGTCCCCGCAATAAACTTCATTTTCAAAGCAAACGGGAATTGTCTTGCTGTCGGATATATTTTGAAAATACCTCTGTTCAGCCTCCTCCGACACAATGCTTCCTCTTAGCTGTGAATTATTTTTTATCGGAATTATTTCCGGTGAGGAATGAATGCCGGAGTAATACCGCACTTCTTTTGCCGAAATGATGAGTCCGAAACTTGCACCATATCGAAAAAGTACAGGATAATCTCTGCCTGATGTTTTCTCATATTCAATCGGAATCTTTTTTATGCCATCGACAGAAAGCACAAGGAGGTAAAATTTACCCCAATCGCTCTTCTTGCCCGTAGTCAGAATTATAGCAGTTCCATCCGGCAACAAAACAGAGCCATGCACAAACGAAAGCTCACTATCCAATTTCCATTTTTTCAATAAACTTAATTTTAGGTTATTCATATTTTTATCTTCCTTATTTGTTTCAATATACTTAATCCTTTCAACCGAGCTTCTTCATCAACTAATCCTCTTCCTTTCATATTCTATTGTATCATTTTTCCTTATCGTTTTTAAGAGGGGCGATGAAAATCTGACAGTGGAAAAAATACCTTAAAAAGGGTATAATGGTATCAAATATGTAATGAAATGAGAATTGTGCGTGGAATGTAGTTATAGAAATGTTGATTATCGATATTTAAAGAATGGCTTATCAATCGATAAGCCGGAACGTTATATAAAATAACAATTTAGGAGATAAAAGCTATGCAGCTAATCGATAAAATCAAAGAAATTGAAAAGTATATATGCAAGCATTTTGAAGAATGGGATTTGGATGATCCTGTCGAAGAAGAATATCTGAACGACTATCAGGAAATTTCGGGAGCTTCCGAAGAAGAGCTATCAGTATTTGAGAAGAAGTTCGGTATAACTTTGCTGGAAGACTTCAAAGAACTTTACCGATATAAAAATGGAAGTAAATACTTAAGTATTTTACCCTGTGTTATAGATGAAATAGAAATGCCGTTTAATCTGATGAGCTTACAGGCTGTAACAAGCACAAAAGAACATTTTCAAAACAGAGATGCGCTCTTAACGGAATTTACGGATTATTTTACAAACGAAGATATTGAAAATATGAAGGACAACAGGATTAAACCCTATCTCTTTAATAAAAAATGGATTCCCTTTGCCGAATACTGTGACAGCTGCTTTCTGATGTTGGATTTTGATCCGGATACAGCGGGAAAAGAAGGTCAGATTATCTGCTATATACATGATCCTGATAAAGTGGTTTATGCAGCGCCGAGTATTACGGAATTGGTTTCCAGTATATTTGAAGAGATTAATTGAGACAAGCTAACTTTATGATGTGAAAATAGTTGAAAGGAAAATGTCAAATGCTAAAGATCGGAGGAAATCATACGTTTGAAGATGACTGGAATGGAAGACAGAGCTGTCTGATGTATTTCAAAAAAGATGGTTCTGCATCATGGTCAGTAGATGTCGGATTTGCTAAAGGTAATTTTAGGGGCGAAACAATAGCACCTTCTATTTGCATAAATCGGATAGGTACAAACAAAAACTCAGCAGCAGAATTAATTGGAGAATCCTTTTCTGTAATGACGATAGAAGAAAGCGATGATAGAGAAGATTCATTTTACATTTATGAACACGAACCGATAGTTTCATACAAATTAAAAATTCTTGAAATAAGGAATAGCAAGGCTCATATCCAATGCAGCGGAATATTAATAGTGGATGGATATGCTGAACCCTATGAACAGGAAAAATTTGAAATCGATAGTTGGATACCTGTTATTCGTGCGGAGGATTTAATACCCCGACGCTCTGCGTCGTAACAAAGGGTATTAAAGCCGACTGCAACCACCTTATGAGAACAACATACCCCGACATTTGTGTCGGGGTATGTTGATTGAATCGGTTAAGGACTGGGAAAAATTCGTATTATAGGAAAAGTTAGGCGAGCGGAGGAACTATGAACGAGATTGAGAAATATAGAATATTGAGTGCAGGAAAGGCCTTTGGTCACCGTGCCAAAATTGCTTTGTTGTTGCTTGATAGCCGCACAGCCTATGAAGAACTTAAAGAGGAAGCGGCTCAAACTTCAGTTGCCGGAAGTTACGGTTGTGCCGGAGGTTTTCCATCCGAAATACTTGAAAGAATAATAACAGAATTGATATGCCGCGATACCCGCAACACCTGGTATTTGCCTGACAATGTAAAATTTTGGGACAGGCGTTTCGGCAGTCTGTTTGAGACCAAGTTTTTTTGCTATGATGATGATGTAGAAACGTGGAGTAAGATACTTTACAAATTCTTTGTAAAACTCAAGTGGATGCCGAAAAGAGAAGATTATACTTCAACAAAAAGCTATAATAACGTTTGGGGATATTTTGCAGAACTTTTAGCGGTTGTGAAACAAAATAATCATCCCGAATTTGATAAGTATTATGAAATTGCAATCAAAAACGGAATGAATGCAGTGATTTTGGAAAGAAAGTTAAAAGAACTGTCTGAAATAAAACAGTCCTTTATCGAGTTTAAAACAATTTGAACTAAAAAACGAATTTGATGAATGATGGATTAGTCGCATTTATAGTAGTGAACTGACTGTTATGTGAATATGGGAGAATAATTATGAATTACTATAATTGGAATGCAAAATGGGCAGGAAACTCTATTACAGAGTTAAAAGATTATACAGAAGAAGAAATTTTAAAGTTATATTGCTACGGATTATCTGAAGAAAAATATCCTTTAAAAAAAGACAGAGATAACATTTTAAAAAGCTGGATAGATTATTTTAACAATACAAAAACAAACATTAAAAAGCTTTTAGTAACAGGTATTGTAAATCAGAAGTTATTGGAAGCGATATGTAATCAAACGTCACTTGAAGAACTCGTTATATTTCAGGGCAATTTCTCGGACATACAGTGTATTACAAAATTAAAAAACTTAAAGGCTCTTTCAATATATGCTTCATCAAGAGTAAAAAGTTTGTATTCCATAGGCGAAATACAAAATTTAGAAGTGCTTATATTATCTAACTTCACCGGCATAACGGATTATTCGCCGTTGGGCAAATTAAAAAATCTTAAACAACTGGGAATTCATAGTTCTATGGGAAATATAATTAAAGTAGATTCTTTTGATTTTTTAAAAAGTTTGAAGAATATTAAAAATCTTCATACAACGGGATTTAGGCTATTGAATGGAGATTATTCGCCTGTTTTAGAACTTGAAAAATTAGAATCCCTATCTGTTAATATGCCTGCTTATGACTACAAAATATGGAATGATAGGTTTGCAGAAAAGTTTAAAGATATTCCATAAAATGACCATGTTCGTTAGTTTGTATTTATATAATTTTAAAACCGAGATGATAATGATTACCGAATGGATAGAAAGAATAAAGCGAAAACATAATTGTAAAGCACATTTTGGAAATGATAGTTTTCAAATGAAAGACTGTATCGTAGCTCCAGTCCACCTGATTCCGGAGGAGATTTATGATAATCAAGAGTTTGATTTCTATGTCAAAACAAAATATGATGTTTACCTGCTCCGTATTACAAATAATGAATCTAAGTGCGGGATTATTTATCCGGCAAAACTGAATGGTATTATATATATCGTAAGCAATTTACCTATTAGCAAAAACAATATAATTGAATCTATTCAAAAAACATTAAATCGATTAGAGGAATATGGCTTTCCAAATTTAAAGAACTCAAAATGCAAAATCGCATTTCAAATGGAGTAATAAATTGAGCACTTACACAATGAAAGAAAAAACTTTGGTTACTCTTAAAGATGAAATATCTTTTGAATATCCGTTTTCTGATGATATGCCTATGATTTACTTAGGCGAAATAGCTAATATGCCGGAACATGGGATTTTTATAGGTCAATCCGGAAAATGTTATTTTGGGTATCATATTTCAAATTTTAGAGAATTAAGCGAAGATGAGATATAAAATATTAAGACAGAAAATATTTGGAGAAGTTTACAATGAATAATCAGATGGATTTTGTACTGCCTACTTTATATGATAAATTTTTATTAGAAATAGGAGAGGATGGAGAATTTACAATAGAGGATACCGGTATCATTTTATATTCAAAGGCGGATTTGGTAGAAAGAAATACTACTTATCAGATAGAAGAATGGGAGCCGGATTTTTTTATGATTGGACAGGACGGTGACTTGGCTTTCTTTATAAAAAAAGATTATGATGATACTATTTATATGAATGATTTGGGAGCTTTGGGGTCGATTGAAATGAAGCGTGTAGCCTCAGATGTATATGAGTTTGTCAAACATTCAGGTGAGGGGATTGATTGGAGGACTTAATGGAATTAATTGAATACATGCGGCTAAGAAATAAAATGACACAAAAAGAATGGGAAGACTCTTTTGAGAAAAAGAAACGAGAGATTATTGTTCTAAGACACGAAGGCGGCGGAAGTTTGAGAAACGGTTTTTGGGACTGGGCTGCTTATTTCTTAGCTTATGTGGACTGTGAAACAGGTGAACTGCATAAAGAAGAAGGGCGTATAGTATTTCCTGTCACAGATAAAGAAAATTTGCCATATCAATTTGAAGACGAAACCATTTACAAATTAAAGGTGCGTGCAAAACTGCCAGAGGAAGTTCCAAACGGTGCTTTGCCAATAAAAAACCATTTTTTAGTTGTGGAAGTTCTTGAAAAAGATGTAGCGTGTCCGGAACTTGAAGAAATACTTGCAGAGTATAGAAAACCTGTAATTTTACAGGATGATATCTTGGGTGAGTTAACTTATGATAAGCCTCTTAAAAGTTTTGAGGGAAACATACTTTGGCTTGGTGGCAAGGTACATATTTCCTTATATGTAGATAAGGATAATAAATCAGGAATAACAAAGGCAAAAAAAGCTCTGAAAATACTGGTTTCAGAACAGGAAAAATGGGATGCAGACCTGCGTAGTTTTGCTGCCCAAAAGCTTACAAAACTTGCCTGTGAATGGGCAGAATCTGATGAAGAAGCTGCTGAAATTACAGCAGAAAGTTTTGCAAAAAGAATTAGTCTAAGTTTGATTTGGATGACATCGGGAGGTTCATTTTCTGCTTATTTTGATGATGATGACCTTTTCTTCGGGCATAGCATAACGGTTTGCGGCAGCCCTAAGAAGGGAGTTGTGTCGGCTGATATAGAGGGATGAAAGCAGATACAATATAAGGAGGACACAATGGAGTTTATAGTAGCTGAGGAAGGTGTTCCTCAAAGTATCGGTTGTGAAGGGGCAACGTTTGCATATTATGGGAGTGAAATAGAATTTCACTATGAAACAGTGCCGCCGCATGGGGATGATATTTTTTCTGCAAAATTACCGCTGTTAAATATTAAACTTCCATTTTGGATGTATGGAAGAAATCTGATATTTTTAAATGCGTATTATTTACTGGCGGAAACAGTAAAAAAAGGCACTTGGGATCCCATAACAAGCATGCTTATCAATATCCATACAGGAAAATATGCAAGTTTTGAACACTGGTACAACAACATATCAGTTAAGGAAAAAGAAGTTGAATTAAAAAATGATTATGATGGAAAATCTATGGTTTTAAAAGATGTTAATGGCCTTAAGCGGGTTTAGAAATGTAAAATATACAAGTGTCAAATACTTTTGATACTCACATAGTATAATGGAAACTTAATAATTTGGAATTATAACTAAGGAGAAGAATAATGGCAAAGAAAAGAATTACCTTACCTAAAAATTTTGATGAACTGATTACAGGAGGAGATATTGAAGCTCTTAAAGCTGTCTATGATAAATGTGAGCTTACCGCTCATAACGGTAGATACAGCCTCAATACGGCGCTTCATTATGGCGGTGTTCCTGATGAACTTGTTATCTGGCTTGTAGAACAGGGTTTAGATGTAAATACTCCTGATTATTATGGGCGTACGCCATTATATAAACATGCCACACTGGGGAGAGATACTGTAAAACTGCTATATGAATTAGGCGGAGATATACAAAAACCTGATCAATACGGAAGTACGCCCTTGCACACAGCAGCAGGGTTTTTCCGACCTAAGATAGTGAGTTTTTTGATTGAAAAAGGTGCAGATGTTAATGCAAAAAATGATATGGGGCGAACTCCGTTAGTCGAAGCCCTTGCTACTTGCAGAAATATTAATATTGTACAGGCGGCAGAAATTGCAGAAATGCTGATAAAGGCGGGTGCTGAGGTAGTGCCTGAAATGGTTGAAAGAGTCGAAATAATCGGTAAGGATTTTGAATTTCACAGAGAAAACTTTAATAAAGATTATCTTACTGAAACAGAAGCGGAGCTTGAAAAACTCTATGTACTATTTGATGTAAAGCCTGCTCCAAAACGTAAGATACATGACGGAGTTTCTCCTATTATTGTAAAGACAGGTTCTTGGAAGAAACAATACGATGAACTCTGGGATATGCTTATTCCTTCAAGCGGAGCTGCAAAAACAGTACAAGGCGAAGTCATCCGTATAACAGGCAGGGTGCAGGATGAGCTATACAGAAACGGCGGAGTAAACTGGGATAAAGATTATAGAAATATGCTTAATACCCTGCCAAATCATTTTGCTTCAGGCACGCCGCTTTCTGAGGAAGAACTGAAAGAGACCAAAGATCTTATTTCAAGCATACGTACAAACGGTGAGGATGAAGATGCTATAACAGAGCGTTTGCGTGAACTTTCGGTTCTCTGGGTATTGTTAAATCCTACTCCTATTCCTTTAGGAAAAACAAATTATAACAGATGATTGAGAATATAAACTTATAAAAATAGTTCTTTGAGGCGGCAAAAATAATGAAGCACAGTGCGAGATTATTTATCCGGCAAAAATGAATGGTATTATATCCGTTTTCTGATGACATGCCTATGGTTTACTTAGGCGAGATAGCTAATATGCCGGAACATGGAATTTTTATAGGTCAATCCGGAAAATGTTATTTTGGGTATCATATTTCAAATTTTAGAGAATTAAGCGAAGATGAGATATAAATAGGTAATGACGACATATTGACGTTGCACGAAATAATGAACATACTATTTAAGAATAGAGGGATATTCCCAATATAATCACAGCATCAGCAATAGAAGAAGGTAAGAAAATGGTTTGTGATGATACCGTAAAAGGACATTCAAATATGTATGATTTTTTGAAAGCATTGGAAAAATAAAATGGATATGAATCAATACTTGCAAGAGACTACAATGCTGGATTTTTCAAATCCGGACATTCAAAAATTAATAGAAGTAAAACATTGGAAGGAACAAAATAAATTTGACTGCCTTAAAGCTATTTATAACTTTGTAAGAGATGATATCGCATTCGGGTATAATACAGATGATGGTATCAGCGCATCTAAAGTTCTTAAGGACGGATACGGTCAATGCAATACAAAAGGAACACTCTTCATGGCTTTGTTGCGTGCCTGCGAAATTCCTTGTCGAGTTCATGGTTTTACCATAGACAAACAATTACAGAAAGGAGTAATGAGCGGATTTGTTTATAAAAATGCGCCGCAGAATATATTTCACAGTTGGGTTGAAGTGTATTTTGAGGATAAGTGGTATGAACTTGAAGCCTTTATACTGGATCAAAAGTATTTATCAAAACTGCAAAAACAATTTGCAAACTGCACCGGTTTTTTCTGCGGTTATGGTGTGGCGGTAAAAGATTTCCGGCATCCAATAATTGATTTTGACAGGAACAACACGTACATACAAAGCGAAGGAATTACTCAAGATTTTGGAGTATGGAATTCTCCTGATGAATTGTTGAAACATCATCATCAGGAAGTGTCAGGAATAAAAGCCTTTGCTTACAAACATTTAGGAAGGTATTTGATGAACTGCAATGTAAAGAAAATAAGGAATACCTGAATTACGGGTTAGTAAAGATAGGAAAGAAACCTATGACAGATAACTATATTACGTTCAGACTCTATGTGCCGATCGGTATAATGACCTTCTTAATCGTTATGTTGTTTTTTCACAGGCACCATACGCTTAAATACTTATACATCGTCAACTTCTTCTGCCTGCTTGCGGCTGTATTCGTCTATCTTATTTTTAGAAAATATCCTGTAGGATATGAGTATCCTAATTTATACAGGGAATTTTATCACTGAAAAGCGGATAATATATAATTAAAGGAGATTATGAGAAATGGCAATAGACGGTGTAAAAATTATAGACAGTGACGATGGGTATGACATTTACAATACTATAGTAGAACGATATAAAGACGGTGAAAATATCGACACAATAATTGAAGATATTTTAAATGACGAGAATAATTTTTGTATAGATTCATTTTACACGGAGATTTACTGGACTGCATTCGCTTATTCTTTGTGGAAGGTCGGACATTTGTCTGAGAAGATAAAGAATAAGGCATTAACAATAATTGCAAAAGGTGCTGATGATTTCTGGCTTGAAATTGACGGCAAAGCTTTAAAGCAAAGACAGAAGGCTCTTGATAAACTGGCAGTACAGCTGCAAAGTGAAAATCAGAAACCGATTAAGGTACCGAAGGCAAAAATTAAACGAAATCCGTATTTTAACGTGGGAGAAGTGCTTGCAGTTAAATTTGAGAATGAGTACGGCGTCGTTTTTGTTTCAGATATTGATCAGACTCCAAGAAAAATAGAATATCATTTGGCCTGCACGCGTTTGTTGCAAAAAGATAAGCCGACTATGGATGATTTTTTGAACAGCGAAATTGCCTGTAAGAAACAAAATACGGAATATGCTCTGGACACGGATTGCTGGTTTAATCACAAGATTTAAAAAAGAAATTATGGCCGGTAAAATCTTATTTTGTAAAATCAAATCGAATCATGACAAATTGGTAAAGGTTGATATAGGAATTGATAATCGGAAAATATCATTTATATCAAGACTGAAAGAATACAAAACAATTACAGGCGCTACATCCTTCAATCCTTTCGGGATAAGCGATATATCAGACATGAGCCGATTATTAATCTTGGGAAGAGAAGTACAAGATCTTATTGAAAAACAAGGGGAAAATTAGATTGACCGGCAGAAATGAATAGCATGTTTACACCTCCCTAATTCATCCATTTTTTCATTATTTCAGTAAAATCGGAAATCATTAAATTGAAATCATAATTCGGTATTTTCTTTTTTTGTCTTTCTGCAATGGTTTTAAGTGCAATTAAAAAATACTCTGCCAGTTTTTCTTTTTGCTGACGATGTGTTAATAGGCTGAATTCTTTTTCAAAATGTATGACGGCTTCTATCTTGCCCGTATCTGCTTTAAATGACCCGTATTGAAATCGGGGGCGCAAGTAATATCCGTTTTCGGAAATTTCTTCTTTTGTGTATAATTTCTGTAATTCTTTTGCAGCTTCTTGAGTTGATAATTTGCGTCCCGATTCATCGATGACATAGTTTGTTTTACAATGAGCATTATCATAATAGCTGAAAGCACATTTCAATAAAATACAATTTACGGCTTTGCCGTATTTTTCGGGACGCATCTTTTTATTTAATTCGTCCTGAAGTTTTTCTTTAATGCTTTCTATAACCGGTTTTGAATTTTCATAACAGTTTGATATTGTATGCACAATCCAAACAGGATTTTTAGGAATCCAATTACGTTGACTTTCAATTTTTATGTCTTCTATATTTTCAGTTACGGGGTAATCCCAACACATCGGTTGTTTTTTGTCTTTGTAGTCGGGAGCGGGGTAATAGGAAGTTCTACCCTGTTCCATGGTAAATCCTGTTTTTCTTTTTGACCATATTGCCTCGACAAACCGGAGCTCTCCAAATCTGTTACAAAAAAAGGTACGGGGATTACCGTTAAAAAACACACCTCTTGACGCTTCCAAAGGTTCATAATTTCCCCAGCCGATTACGGCAAGACATTCACAAAGTCGTACTGCCTTGTTCCACTCCGAGACGCTTTTATAATCCGCATATTTTAAAAACTCTACAAAAAGTTTTTCACGTATGTTTTCAATGGAGTTTTGAGAATGTAAAAAATCTTCCAGTTCCGATAAGCTGTTAATTGCATAAATTTCGTTCATATTTGCCATCCTTGTCTTTCGGATAGTCCATACCGACAGGTAAATAAGAGGTTCCCAAAAACTTGGAACTTTTTATATCCGTTGTTTCACCGTCGTTTAGGGCTGTCGCAAAAATTTCGACAGAACGCTGCCTGTATTTTTGTAAAGCGGTTTCGTATTCTTTCAGAAAATCGGGAATTTGTTTCATGATTATACTCCTTATATTTAATCCTTACTTAAAAATCTGACAGCCGATTTGCGAGCCTTTTCTATTTTTACAACATCTGCATTTTCAACAGCGATAGACGATATCCATTTTTTACCGAATAAACTCTGTGCCGACTCTATTATTACGCCGCATGCAAAAAGGTCTTTTTCCACAGCGATTGCCTGTCTCAAAACATCTTTTACTTCCGGGAGTATTGTTTGACTATGCAGTCTGTTACATGATAATTGCCATAGCCCCGAAGCTGACCATGCACGGCAAAGACTATCCTCGTCGTGAAGCATTCTGTCATTAAAAATACCAATCTCTTGCGCTGTCCCAACCCACCCGATAGCTATCAACGCTTTCCGCCTCAGAACACAGTCCTTCGTATTTGTAAGCGAAACAAGTATCGGCACAAGACGATTGCATGCAGCCGTATGAAAATCGCGATGTTTCGACCTCACAAGAATTTCGGCAATGAGATAGGCGGTGAACACCCGTATTTTTTCGGTTGCTGCTTTGTTTATAGTCGCAAAAAGAAAATTAATTCCTGCTAAATCGTGTTTGTCGAAACTGTTACTCAAATGCAACGGATCATCTCGCCCCCAGTCTTCGCAAATCAATTCGTAATGATAAGCGAGCTGATTACTGCCGCCTAAATCGGCTATAAAACCGATACATTCGCTAAGAGGAAAATCGGCTCTTTGTAATTCGGCATACTTTTTTTGCAAATCTTCTTTTGTAAGATTTTGACGGCGTAACCGCTCCGCTTCAAGTTCTTGCAAAACTTTTTCCTTCCTTTAACATATCTTCAAAAAGAGGGAGAGGCTCTGCATGCTCCATTTTTAAGTTATGAATATAAGAATTGTTTTTTATACAATATCATTTCCTGCGTATTTTTAGTAAATTTGTTTTACAACTTATATTTTTCAATCAGCTCCATCAGCACAGACGCGGTATCAATTTCTTCTGAAAGTAAATCGTCAAACTCTTCTTCAAGCTCATCTTGTTTATCATAAATCCATGATAAAAATTCTTTTGATTTTTTATAGTTTTGATGAATAAAATAATATTCACCTAAAATACATTTTGCAGATGTAACACTGGCAAGATCATCATCGAGTTCGATGACTTTATTCAAAGTTTCCAAGGCTTCATCATACAATTTTTTATTTAGTTGCAGCATGCCCTTTTTTAGATATAATTCTCCGTTCATATTTTTACCCCTATAAAAACTTTTTACAAGGATTATTAAATCCTGAAAAAAGTTTTTTCAAATGTGTGCCGGAAAGCACACATATATAATAATACGATGTCTGCCTGAAAGGCAAACTCGAAGATAAACAGTGAGGCTGAATTTCTGCCGAACTGTTTATCGTGCCTCCATATATTTATTCTATCATCTTTTAGCAATTTTGTAAGTGTACTATTCTTTTATATTGTTACCTTCCTTGCAAGATTATCAAAAACACTGTCAAAAAAATAAAGAGAAAAAACAACAATAATGGGAATGATGATAAGTTCAATGTAGTATAGTTTAGCCGAAATTGTATTTTGTTGAAAAATTTTTATTTTTCTTGTAAGTTGTCTAATAGCTAAAAACAAATTCGTTATTATAAACGATACTAAAAATCTATAGCTCTCGATAACAATATCAAAAGAAAAGGTAAGAGTTCCGGTAAAAACTCCTGTCTTTGGGAAATAGTATCCGATGATATATACCGCAATATTTAGCATGATGTAGTTCAAAAAAGTTTTAAGATATTTATTTTCAATTTTCGGAAACAAATCGGGAAGTCCTCCCCAAAGAGGGGCCGAATCATTATATCTCCTTTGTTTTAGCAGTGTGAAAAATCTTGTGATTAACACTATATCGGCTGTAAAAACTAAAAAAGTAAAAATTACTATTACTGTTGTAGTTACAATTTTATTCATGTTAATTTCTAAAGATATGCGGAAAATTTACTGTGAACACTTCCTATTCTTTTGGAGAAAGATTCTCGAAGTCTTTATTCGTGCGGAGAGTTTAATACCCCGATGCTTGCGTCGTAATAAAGGGTATTAAAGCCGACTGCAACCACCTTATAGAACACACAGTGCGAAACGTTGAGCACTGTGCCCCGACGCAAGCGTCGGGGTTGTTGATTTATCATTGCGAATATCTTTTTTACAAATTCATTTTCAGAATCATCGGCTAAGTGAGCAATCGTTAAAATAGTTGCGCCGTCAAAATAATTCGGAAACATCTTTTAATCCTAAAAATCCCGTGTCAGGTCAAAAATTTCTAAGAGTTTTTCTTTATTGATAGATAGAGAAGGCGGTATTAAATCTAAAAGTTCTGTAAGAGCACAATAGATATCCTCTCTTTCTACTGTTTCGATAAAATACTTGCGTTTGTCCATTTTATTAAAACTTTCGGTATAGGCCTTCACCAAAGCTTCGGCTGACTGTGCGGCTTCGCTTGGGGACATTTGTTCCAATTTGAGGATTTCGGCTCTTGTTTTTTTATATAAATCGGCCGCTTTCTTGGCATTCGCTGCAGAAATATTTTCCTGTCCGTCCCATGAGCGGAACGGATTGTCAAGGTTCTGCGCTAGCCATTCGGGTTTTCTCGGCTTTTGTATCCAAAGGTTAAGACCTCGTTCTGTTTTCTTTTTATACAGTTGTTTTGCTTTTTTTGCCGCATTTTCCGGCAGGCTGCTCATCCAAAACCAATGTAAGTTAGGTAAACATTCCGGCTCCGGAATGTCTTCGGCAGAAAAACCGAATAAATCAACCGTAGTAAAGCTCTCCAGTTTTGTAAATTGGGATAGCATAGAAAGGTTAGAAAGAATACCGGGTTTGCCCCATAGTCGCAATTCCTTCAGCATCGGATATGCTTTTAAAATCTCGGCTACATCAAGTTCTGTAATCTCTGAGCAATGCAGTTTGCCCAAGTCTTTTAGCCCCTGTATTTTAGGCACTATTTCAGTTGATGTTAAAAGTAATAAAGCTCCGTTTTCAACAGCATGTATTTTACAGTTATTTGTTACTTCACCTAACAGAATAAGTTCTTCCAATTCGTTATTCAGATACAGTTCTTCCACGCCGTTCATATCAATAGAAAGTTTGTGCAAATGCGCATTGGAAAAATCCAATCTTTTTTGCTGATGATTTTCAAGTACCAGCTCATCTAAAAACGGACATGATTGTAAATAGTCATATAAACCGATATGCCATTTTTTACATGCCAAATAGGATAAGCATGGAAAGGCTTTTAATTCCAGCACATTTTCAAAAGGAACATCATCATGTATGCGATGTCTGGAAACCGATATTTCTTTTCCGGCAAATATAATTTTTTCCTTACTGCTCTCCGCTTTTTTAAACGCATCTCTTTGCTCTTTAGGAATCTCCTGCCATTTAAGTTGACGATATACTTCATATCCGTTTCCCCAAAACATTGCATAGGTATTTGTGCTTTCATCGGTTAATGGCTGCATGTTACCGATTAACATATGGTTCGCAGGCACCATGATATCAACATTACAAAGATGCAGACCACGTTTCCAGTACATAAAGTCCTGATAAAGCGGCTTTAGTAAAGGTAATTCTTCCTCTTTGAGAGGCTGTTCACCCGACCAATCTAACCAGAGCAGCACTGCTTTCGGTTTTTTCTCACCTTCCTCTATCTTGGTTATTTGGCACGCAGTATATTTTTTTAAATGTGAATTATACACACAGTATACATCGCCGGTTTTCGCTCGCATAATTATGCCCTCTTCTTCTTATATATTATTACATTTCAAAATTTTAATTTTGCGACAAACTGTATTCGCTCAATCCTATTTCTTTTAAGTTTCCATCTTTACCGTAACCGCCGTCTAGGATATTTTTTTAATTTTTTTAGTGCTTCTATTAATTTTATAATATTTATCCTTTTTTTAATTATATCATAGTATCTGTTCTTTGATAATCCTATCCAAATATAATTTATCTACGCTTATCCATTCAATGCTTTCTTTCCCATTTTTATAATTGCGATATTGGAATATCATCTCATCCCTTGTTTGAAATAATGCATTCACAGTCCAATTTTTTTCTAAATCATCTATTTTACAATCAATAATAAGCTCATCAATTAATTCAAGTGCGGATAAGTCAAATACATAGCATTTCCCCTCAGTGGTACAAAATATTCCGAAACTATCATTGATTTTCTGTACATTGGATAATGAATCTTCTTTAAATAAAGAAGATGTATTTTCAGCAATCGGCGTAAAATCCGAGGAAGAAATTTTAAAAAAAGCCGAACTGTAAAAATCAGCAAGAAAAGCATATTTATCGAAGCTAAACATATAAGATAAATTTTTAGGAAACTTATATATTATTTTCAGCTCATTTTGAGTTAATTCTATGCAATAATCTTGGGAGCCGTCCTGTCCTGCTGAAAAAGATACTATTATACGATTTTCTTCATTTAAACTTGTAAAAGCTATATCTGAATCGCTCAATTCATCTTCCATTTTTATAGAAGCAATTTTGTTCGCAGTTTCATCAAATGCGATTATGCTTACGCAATTTTCGTCCCGCCGCTTTGATGCCCAAATAATCTTATTTGTATGAGGAGATTGATAGATAATGTCAGCTTCCCGGTTTATCATTTTTTCAATCTCGGCACTTGGTTTTCTGTTGATGTCCTCTAAAAAACAATCTTTAGTTTTGCTATAGAATTTAACATAAATCATAGTTTGTTGCTTTCTCTCTAATCCTCATCTGTTTCATAACTGCCCACATAGACAAATTTCTCGGGATTATTCTTAATGTAATCTATCAGCTTATCGCCAAAGTCCTCGTTTTCATAGAAGAATTGTAACATTCCCTATATTTGATTTTGCAGGGGCAAACTTTTCATAGTAGTTTATACTCTATCATAACCTATGTTATATAACATTGTAGGAAAAAATATCAAAGGTCTTTCTAAAAGATTGACTGTCTTATCTGCGAATACAAATGTAGAAATAAGAACATTCGTATCTAAAAAAATTCACATTATACTAACTGTGAGCGGCAAAAAGCCGCCATATTCGATAACATTTCTTCTTCAGAAGTCCATCCTTTATCATCGGTAAACATTTCCTGTATTTGTCGGATGATAGCTTTGGTATTTTCTTACAGGAACTAATAAGAAACTCAATATATTTTATCACCGCTGTATAATCTTCCTCCGTTAGCATTTTCACCATTTGTGTAAGCTCAGAAACCGGAACTGCCATTTGATACCTCCTATATAATTAACACTATAAATATTATATCATATTTTTTTCAAAAAAATAGTTAGGAAGTATTTATGGTACAGGGAAACCACACCAGAAAAAATTATGGCAAAATTTTAGCTCATTTCTCACATAAAAAACAAAATAAATCAAAAACTGTATAAAATCATGCTGATAGTGCATAACGATAGATTATGAAAGCTCTCGTTACAACATATTTCAGTAAAAAAGTCGATTTTCTCACAGATTTTTGCTAAGTAGATGCTTTGCTTTTTACGTTCAGCTAAAAGCCACTTTTCGTGTTCTTGATTAAAAAATACCCATAATACGAATTTTATTCATATTAAACCATCCTAATTACTAATAATATAAACCTTGGAGTTAGGTTCAAGGTAAGCGGTTTTTGGAAATATTTTACGGGAAAGGGGAAGATTCTTTTGAAAGGTGGATAGTGGGTTATATTTTTAATTCATTTATTATAATTTAATCATTTAATTTTGACATGCCTATTTTGAGTTTTGAATCAACTGTTTTATGTATACATGGAAATTTATCTTCAAAAAATATACAGAAAGATTCGAGAAGTATTTTTTTTGAATAATCAGATTTCAACTCAATTTCTATTTGCTTTTGTGAGAAATATGATTCTTGAGAAATATCCCTATGATAAGAGAAATCATCAAAAGAAATTTCAAGAATCGCGTTTTTATATTCTAACTCAAATTTTTTACGCTTATTTTTTATTATTAATAACGGTGCAACAAATTCTGTTGTTATATCTTTTTCTAACGTGGATTTTTCTTTGATATAATCATAACATGAAGCAATATCGTCAGAAGAAATTTTTTTTTCATATTCGAATCTCTCATTTTTATTCTCTACTAAATCAGTATCTGTTTTTGAAACAGGTGTTTTTATTGTGAAAATGTAGTCTGAGTTCCTCTTTCGAATCCTTATTGTTTCACTGGCTTCATAAAATTCTCTTTTCAAGGTATCATAATATGTGTCTATTTGTTCACAAAAATCAATTTGCTTAAAATTTTCATGATAATTTTCAGCTAAAAATTTTTCTATCTCATCAAACGATAATTCATTTAGCAGATATTTATTTTCAATTTCAATATGATTTCTTGAATCATAAGAATCCACTAAATTTCTTACTTCCTGAATACATTCACTTTTTTTTTCGATAACCAGATATTCCAAAATATCATAATTTATATATGTGTATATACCAGTATACTTATTTACTATATCATTCTGTGAATTATTAAATACCGAAGATATCTCTGTGATATCTTGCATTTTTCCTAATTTATTCAATACTAATATATTTTCTTTATTAGATTTATACATTGTAAATTCAAATTTTTTTTCTATCCAAAAATATTTTGTATTCATATTATCCATAATTAGTTTATAATGTTGTAAAATTTGAAAAAACTCTTTTTTGAAATCATCAATATTCTTTTGTTTCCCATCTAAGATTCTTACTTTAGTAAATTTCTCTCTATTAATGTAAGCAGTACATAATTTTGATAAGACTTTATCTTTAGATTTCATCCAGATTTTAAAATCAGAAGTTAAAGTTGATTCATCTAAATCACAATACTCAGCAATAGATAATTTATTATTATTTATTTTATTTATATATTCAGGAGTATACTCTAATTTCTTATCATCAATTAATTTTCTAACTCGTGTAAATATTAATCGTATTATCTCTTCAAATTCTAGCTTTATAGGATGATAATAAACACTTTTATTCATTTGATATCGTGAAAATAGATACTCTTCTATATCGGTTAGATATTTTTCTTGTATATATACGACAGGTTGACTATCATATATTGTAATATGTATTGCACTTATTATCCTATTTAAATCTATATTGCCAAAAATAACACCAGTATGATAACTATCACGGAGCAAATAGTCTAATCGATCTGCATCTATTTGACTGCTAATTAATGAAGATAGTACATTATAAAATATTCTATTAGAATCATCTATTTTTTTTATTGTATTTTTTTCAATAAGACTTGCGACATCATTTGGCATATTTTCATCAAACTCAACACATAGAGCTTGATGTATTGATGTTTTTTTATTTTTAATTATATCTACAGTCCAATGTTCATGAGTTTGTATATTTGAAAAAATATTTTCAAAAGCATGAGAAAATGGGCCATGACCTATATCATGAAGTAATGCTGCAAGTAAGGCAACATCTTTATCTCGTTCACTTATATCATACTTTAAGTTTGACAATTGCTCTGAAATTTGAGTTATCATTTTTTTCATGACATAAAAAGTTCCAATAGAATGGCTAAATCGAGTATGATCTGCACTAGGAAATATTAGACTAGCAATCGATAATTGACGAATTCTTCTTAATCTTTGAAATTCTTTTGTACTTATAATAGCAATATATCTATTTTCGATAATTATATCTCCATGTACAGCATCTCGTAAAATTTTATAATCTTTCGGAAACCAATTTTTTTGCATATTATTATATCCTTTATTTTATAAAACCAATCTATAGTTTAATCAAGATAATATAATCTTGTATCTCTTTAAGTATAGCTGAATCAATTAGTTTTTTCAACTAGAAAATCCAATATTTAATAAAAATAATTTCTTCAAAATCGTGAAAAATAAAGAGTAAAGGAGCAATTATGCGCATTTTATTCATAATATTTCATATTTTTTATGGTTCAAACCTTAAATTGAAGAACTTTTCCGTCGTCTTTTAACCTATTCAATATCTTTTATAAATTTTACGGCATTTTCAATGTTTTTAACATTGGGATGCCCTTTGGCTAGGACAGCGAAGAATTTAAATAGGCCGTAGGTATCAAAGCCCTTGCATTCAAATGATCCTAAAACATCAAAACCTTTACTTTTTAAATGAGAAGAAAATTTTTATGCGTATATAATAGCTGTTTTTCATAACATCTCTACACGAATAAAATTTTATTTCTATATTAGTTATCAAGGTTTGTTTATTATAACCTTTTCCCGATATTTTTTCTGTAATTTCGCCTATTGTAATATTGCCATCTATCTTTATCTCGTATGTAAATAACACGGTATTTTCCTATTTTATATTTGCTTCAATAAATATTTTATAGATACCTTTTCTACCGGTTCTTCGTTTTCATTTTTGATATCCCATTGCAATTGAATCTTTCCTGATTTAGGAGTCACACTGCTTATTCCATCTATGTCGGTATCTTTTACGTTTTTTCTCCATGAGGGCAGACTTTCAGGCCGTTTTTCCCAACCTTTTCTTGCTGTAAAATCGGTAACAAATAAATTTTTTACGAGCATTCCTTTTTCGTTTTCGACCCATACAGCAAATTGATTACTCGCAAGCCTTAATTTTTTGCTAAAATCAAAACTTATGCTTATGGTATTTTTCTGGATACTCAGTTCCTCTGCAGATATATTTACAGAAAATGCTGTAAATATAATTAGAATAGTCAATATTATTTTTTTCATGTTACACCTGCCTTTTCTTAGTAATTAAGCATATTAACTTTCCCAATCAATGGCTATGATCTTTGCATCTTCACCGAATTTTACGCAGAGTATTTCATCGCTTTCATCAGGCGCAATCATAAAATCCATTGTGATATGCGGCCCTTCACTTTCAATCCATAAGCCGATATTGGTTATCTTCATTTTACTTACAAACTCGGTAATATCACTCGGTAAATCTTCCAGTCCGCATTCTTCAATATGAAAGTCAATATAGTAGCTGTCATCTTTTAAATATGTTATCAGTGCTTTTCTTGCTTCTTTTATTTTATCGTCTATGTTCTCAAGAAACTGTGCATAAAGGTCGAGTATGCCGGTAGATGGTTCTACATTTTTGCCGAGCCAAAGCCATGTGTCGATCCCCTGAATCTCTTTTTCCCAAATTACTTCCACATCATCTGTTGTTGCAAGATTCAACTGACCGAAGTATTGATGCTCCATTTTTTTCATAACTTAATCTCCGATAAAAACTTTTTGCAGCAAATATCAATTTGCAAAAAAAGTTTTTTCCGTGCTTTTGCAACGAAGTTAAAAAGCACATATAATAATGCGACGTTTGTCGAAAGACAAACTCGGCAGATAAACAGTGAGGCTGAATTCCTGCCGAACTGTTTATCATGACTCCGATAAAAACTTTTTGTAAGTATATCAAAAAATGAAACTTTTGTCTGTGGACACAGGTACTGATAAATACTATATTATTTAATCTTTATGTGGAGGTTTATATGATACCGACAAAAGAATGGATTGAAAAATATGAAAAAGTGAAGGAGCTGCTTGTATCTCCGGTGCATTACGGTAACTTGTTTTCTCAAGATGAAGTACAGGGGAAAAAGTTATTTATATTGCCGATGGGAACCGTGCATTTTCCGACGGGAAATATTTTGGTGCGTGATCCGCTTGTCTACCTTGACAAAAATGAGGAGCCGTATCTGCAAAAAGTACCTACAGGAATTTTTCCATTAGAAACTTTAGTTGCCGAAATAGAAGAAGACCATTACCGATATGTTGCAACACGGGTAAAATTTTCCAATGAAAAGGCTGCCGTATATCGAGAAGCTTTAACGGGTAATGAAGATTTGGACGACGTCAATGGAGAAAGTTTTTTCGGGTTTAATGTCGATGCAGGGCTTGCAACGGTTGTCGATGTAAAAACACGGGATGCCTATTGCGATTTTGAAAGCCGTTGGGCAAACGAAAATCCCGACAAAAATATATACGACGATTATTTTGCAAAAGAGTTCAAAAAGAGTTATGCAGCAAATCCACGCTTTCAGCGAGATGGCGGGGACTGGATTAACTATCCGTTAGAAGGAACGGACTTGACCGTTCCTATGATACAAAGCGGTTTCGGTGATGGAAAATATCCGGTATATTTCGGCTACGATAAAAACGATGCCATCTGTGAACTTGTCATCGAATATATTTTCGCCGGATAAAAATAGCGATGTATATTTGATAGAGAAAAATTAGAATTTGATGGGGACAATCAAGGTGAATGAATTTAATGAATATATTCGCGATAGTTTTTCTGAATCCGGCGATATTGTCATAAAATCTATGATGGGCGGATACCTTGTATATTTTAACGGTAAGCTGATAGGTGACATTTGCAATAATGAATTGTTTTTAAAGAGAACGCCGACATCGGACAGACTGCTTGCAGATTCCGAACTGCGTTATCCGTATGAAGGTTCAAAGACCCTGATGCATGTATTTGATAGTTTTGATGATAAGGCTCTAATTCTGGAACTTCTGGATGGTATGTATGCTGAACTTCCGGAAAAGAAACCCGCGAAAGCCAGATAAGAAAGACAAATTCCAGTTTTTTAGAGATAAAAATTACAGTTTGTCGAAATGAAATAATTAAATAAAACCTATACCTTATCAACTTACGAAACAGTAAATCAAATCGGTTTACTGTTTTTTCTTTGCTCAAAATCAAGAAGAAAGGACAGAAAGAGGAAAAGGCAAAAGTGCAGTAGCGGCTTTCGCCTACGTATCCATCGAAATATCGAACCAATCGGATTCTTCGGAAATAAGCCATTCAAGTCCGCGTCTTCGTTCCATCAAAACATCGGGATTTAAGTTTTTGATTTCCGTTTCGGGACGAAGCCGTTTTTCCTCCGTTGCCCAATGATAACGGTAGTGCAGATCGAGCATATCCAGTATTTCTTCTATACCGCGGAGTCTGCACTGTGCTTTAAACGCAGTTTTCCCATCGGTGTCGCCGACCAGCTTTATCGCTCTCTCCACATCACAGATAGTGTTCGGATACGAAATATCTTCGACCAAGCCCAAAGCCCACACAAGCGACCAATAAGCTTCATAAGTCCAGCAGACATCGATGACATCCTGTTCGCTGTATGTTCCGTCAAAAAGCCGTTTTTCTTTTTCCAAAAGGCAGTCCGATACTTCATATTTTTCAAGCAACCGTAAAAAAAGCTCCTTCGATTCTTCATACCCTTGCTCATTATGAATGTCTTGAGCCAACTGAATCGACAAAAGACACGCGATGGCTCTGTCACAGATTTCCCCAAAGCTTTTAAGCTTCGCCTCTTTTGATGATTCCACCAAGGGCAGTTCTTCCATACATGCGATTCCCATTCCCTTTATTTTTGCATTCGATTTTTCACGCCGATCTTCAGGTCTTATGTACATAAGAATTCTCCTGTTGTTTATATTGGGAACCTCCAAAACTAGAGGTTTTCCTTAGATTTAATTTGCGATTATATCAAAAACTGCGATTGTTGATAACTGTTAGAAAAGCACCTTAAACATGGTATAATGTTACCTTAGCATATTTGACTTGATAAACAGAATTATCGTATCTAAATGAATTTTATCAAAAACCCGGACTAAGAATGACTGTTATATACGGGCGCAGACGTATTGGCAAATCTACCCTTATTTCGGAATTTGTGAAAGATAAAAAGGTGATTTTTTATACAGCCACTAAAGTGGGTAAAGAAAGGAATTTGGAATTATTTTCAAAACAGGTAACGGATGTATTTTTAGCAGGTATTGAAGACATAAACTTTCGTACAATTGAGGCCGTGTTTGACTTTATTGCACAAAATATGTCAGATGAAAAAATACTGCTGGTAATTGATGAATTACCGTATTGGGCAGAAAAAGATGAAGCGCTACTTTCAGTATTACAAAAGTATATTGATACCGTTTGGCGGGATAAAAACTTAAAAATTATACTGTGCGGATCTGCATTAAGCTTTATGGAAAATAAAGTACTGAGTGAAAAAAGCCCGTTATTTGGAAGACGGGATTCTCAAATAAAATTAGAAGCATTTGACTATTTGGATGCAGCTCAATTCGTACCAAAGTATTCTTATGAGGATAAAGCAATCTGCTACGGAATTACCGGCGGTGTAGCAAAGTATCTGTCAATGATTGATCCTAAGAAAAATCTTGATGAAAATATTGTACGGTTATTCTTTCGAACAGACGGATATTTATATGATGAAACAAGAAACCTTCTGACACAGGAATTTTCAGACATAACAGTGGTTAATAATATAATTGAGCAGATTGCATCAGGAAAAAATACCATCAATGTTATCGCTAACAAAATAAATGAAAAAGAGCCGACAATTCTCTATTCTCTTGAAAAATTAATAAGTGTCGGGTTGGTAGAAAAGAAAAAATGTATTACAGAGGAAAATAATAAGAAAAAGACACAGTACGTTTTAAAAGACCACATGTTTAAGTTTTGGTATGCATTTATTCCAAAGGCTGCCAGCGTAATAGAAATGGGACAGGGAAAGCTGTATTATAAAAAAGCAGTAAAACCGGTTTTACATTTTTTTATGGGAACAGTATTTGAGGATATGTGCAGATATTATACATTGCGACAAGGCGTTCTTGAAAAATTTAATTGTTTTATTACCGCGGTTGGTACATGGTGGGGAACGGAAACAGTTTTGAATAGCAATGGAGAGAAAGTCGTACAATCTGTTGATATTGATGTGGTTGCATTGTCAGAAATGGAAAAAAAGGCGGTCATAGGAGAGTGTAAATTTAAGCATGAAAAGATAGATAAGGGAATATATGAAACGTTGATACGACGGGCAAATGTAATATCACCGACATACGACATAATAACGTATATTTTGTTTTCACTGTCAGGTTATACAAAATGGTTTGATACTTTACAGGATGAAAAAGTGATATTAGTATCGCTTAAAGAGATGTATGAGCAGTAACAAAATTAAAATAAACATTGCTCATTGAGAGTTTATATGATGGAGCCGATGGATGAGGTGAAAGAGAGGTTTTAAAAATGGAAATAGGAAAGATCTACCTTGTTAAAAAAGATATTTTTAGTTTTAAGGCAGGAGAGCTTTGGACACTGAAAGATAAAGGCTATCAATTTTATTATGGTGAACATAACTTCGTATTTGCTGATAAAGAAAAACATAATAAGTTTTTAGTGCTGCGTGATGTAGATGATGAAGACATGAAAATATATTACCATTTAGAAGAGTATTTTGCAGAAATTACTTGAATAATACTAAGAAAGAGACAATAGAGCAGCTTGAATATATAGAGAATTTTATCACTGAAAAGCAGATAATGTATATGAAGAAAGCGTTAAAAAAGGAGTTGCAAAGGATGAGAAGAATAACATTTCAATACAATAAATATTCACCCGGTGTATTGTATATTATGGTGTTCTTTGGAGTAACTCTTGGACTTTTGACTTTTTATGCATTTCTTGTGTTCTCCGGTATTGAGAAAGGACCGGAATATGGACCGGTATATTTCAGAGAACATCCTATGCATGCTGTTTATTTGATATTCGGTTTAATTCCTATTGCTATGTCGCTACCGGCATGGATTGCTGCAAAATGTTGGAGCAGCAAGGAGGAAGAGGCACAGCTTGAACTATATGAAGATCATGCCGTTTTATATTGGAAAAATAAAGAATTCTTCATCAAAAAGGGAGCGGTAAATATTAAGATTCCCGAACCACAGCCTTATTGGTATAAAACTTACGTATTAAAAATACCAAGACACAGAGTTGTCTTGGTTGGATCCATAAAAGAGACAAAAGAAAAGAGAAGAAAACAGTCTTCTTTGGATATTGCAATGGAGGAGCTCTCAGCTTACAAAAAGTAAAAAGCCGATTGTATATAAACTTCCAATGACCGATGCAACCGCCTGTATCGACCGTCAAAGAAGAAATCATAAAGGAAGACATTTGATGAATTGCAATGTAAAGAAAATAAGGAAAGATTGCATTACGAGTTTGTAGAAATCAATATACCCCGACGCAGAGCATTCGTCAAAACTATACATCCGTGTATAGTTTTGACTGCAATGGTGTGGCTCTGTCACACCATTGCTACTGCGTGGAACAACCGCCATCCATGGCGGTAGATGAACGGCAGATATTACACCCTCTACACGGATAGCATGATAAATGTATCTACCGTTCTCACTTCTTTCAATGCATAAAAAACGGTAAAAAGGAGCTCCATTCGCGGAGACGGATTGCTTCTTCGACGTGAGCCGCAGCGATTACATCTTCCTGTGCGAGGTCGGCAATGGTACGCGCAATCTTTAAAATTGCGTGGCTGCCTCTTCCCGAAAGTTCTTTTTTTTCGGCATTATGGGTAAAAATACGCTCCGCGTCGCCGGTTAGCGGACACAATGCCGACAGGGCTGACGGAGTTAGATGGACATTTTTATAAGACAGCTGCACACCAGTTGATTGTACAGTATAGGAAGGGATGATACCATCGGCCTTTTTGTTTATGGGTTTCCCCGTCGTCATTCCAGTTGTTCCTTTACGCAGATATGCGGCGTAACGCTCTCTTTGCATTTTATCCGAAGCTGCAATTTTTTTGCGCATATCCGCGGTATTATAACACGGCTTTTCCGGCAGCCCGTATGCTTGAGGAGGAAACACCGGAATCCGCAAGTCGATGCGGTCGATTAACGGCGCCGTCAGTTTTTTCCAGTATTGTTCAACTACGGCAGGCATGCACGTACATACTTTACCATCGGCGCCGAGATTTCCGCACGGACATGAGTTAAGCGCCATGAGAAGCTGGAAGCGAGCAGGGAAGGTACTCGTCCTTCCCGCACGGCTCAAAGTAACGGTTCCCGTCTCCAGCGGCGCACGGAGTGTTTGCAGCACCGTTTGCTTAAATTGTACAGCTTCATCCAAAAAAAGTGTTCCGCCGTGCGCAAGGGAGATTTCGCCGGGCATACATTTTCCGGCGCCTCCGATCATTCCTTCAAGGCTGGCATTCGGATGCGGCATTCTAAACGGCGGACGTTTAATCCGCACATCATGACCGCGCATACTCGGTAAAAGACCTGCGATGCTATAGATATGGGTAACCTCTTCCGCCGTTTTCGGGTCTAGGTCGGGTAGTAAGCTTGCAAAGCGCTGCATCGAAAGCGTTTTACCGCAGCCGGGTGGCCCGTAGGCAAGTACGCTGTGTCCGCCTGCCGCGGCGATGTGCAAAGCCCGCACCAGTTCGCGTTGCCCGTAAACCTCCTCGAAAAAGCCGCCCGTACCCGTATTGGCGGCAGCATCTGCTTGACTTGGTTCCGACCATGATGCGGTAGTGGAAATTATCGGTTCCACCGCCGTGCCAGTGCAGTATGCCGTTTTCCCTTGAATAAGAGCACTGCCACCGTGAATTGCTACGGTGTCTTGCCGTAATGAGTTGCTTATGTGTCCGATAGCCTCCTGTGCCGGTGCGCCGCCGTTTTTTTCGCCTGTGTTTGATTTGCAGTCTTTTTCTGTGCGCAATTCCGCTTCAATCGCATAGAGGCATTCCAAAGCTTCCCGCAGCGTTTCAACACCGTATATGCGCACCCCCTGCTGGATACGGGCTTCCGCTTCATTTTCTTTCGGTACGATAAAGTACTCAATTCCGGCGGCGGTTCCCGAAATTAAAGCGCCCAATACGCCCCGCACCGGCCTCACTCGTCCCGAAAGTTCCAGCTCTCCGATTACCATAACCGGTGTATCGAGCGCGCAATCGGCCTGCAATACGGCAAGGGCAATGGGCAGGTCAAACCCGCTGCCTTCTTTTTTCTGATCGGCAGGGCTTAAATTTATCAGTATCCGTTCTTGTGGAAAAGACAACTCGGAATTACTGATAGCAGCGCGCATCCGTTCCCGTGCCTCTTTTACCGCCGAACCCGGTAGTCCGACAATATCGACAATCGGCAGCCCACGCCGCAAATCCGCTTCAACCTTGATAATCTCCCCCTCATAGCCGAAGGAGGCAAAACTCATAATAGTCATTTTTTTCTCCCATAAAAACCGTGCTATTGTACGGCTTTTATTTACGCTCCTCATCCTGCCACCGTCTCATAAAAAACACGATGGTTGCAGTTTCTTAAAGGATATATAGGGCATGAGCCGCAATTCGGCTAAAGATTTGAGAGAAAAAGTGCCGTTTTTATGAACATTTTAAGAAAAAATGTGCTATTTTAAGCATCGAGGGAGATTAAAAACGATGGAAACTCATCTTCAAGAATGAATACTCTGTATCAATCGGACACCTGTGTATGTTCTTTTTCTTTTATCAAGATAGTTCCGATGGTACCTTCGTTAAAGGCGAATTCTTTTGCAGCGGTATTCGCGACAAAGCTTTTGCCTTCGATGGTAATTTCATCTTTTTGAGTAATCGTTACTATTTCATTGGCAGGCGCCGATAAGAGATTTTCTTTTTTTTTCCATATAAGGGCGGGGCTTCGGATTGAAAAATCATCTTCAATTAACTGAAAGGATACCGTGTCGCCCAGCGAGTATTCTTCGGCTTTTTCATCGATGTATAAAATACCGGTTTGCCCCTTCATAGACTCTTTTTGTGTTTTTTTATCGTACTGTACAAAACTGATGTGCTTGCCCGCCCAAATTTTTTCTTCATCATACATTTCGAGCGCTTGTGCATACACGCTTAAATCGACGATCGCATTCTCGTATCGCTTTAAGGTAACGTTTGTAAATATCATATCAGGTTGAGGCGCCGTTTGTTCCGGCAGTTCCTGATAGTTAAACGAGCACGCCGTGTAGATAAAGATAATAAGGACAGGCCACAACTTCATTTATTCCGCATCGCTTTCGGTTGTTTCAATAACAGTTTCGGTAATGCTCCCTTCAGCTTCCGGTTTACGGGAATAGCTGACGGAAATATTTTTACCGCGATATGAAAAATCATTGAGTTTCTCGATTATCTTATCTGCATCTTCATTCATTACCTGCACAAACGAGTAATTGTCGAGGATACGAATATCGCCGATTCGTTCTCGGTTTATATCTGCATTTTGGATGAGCAGCGTAATAATATCACGGGGAAATACACGGCGGCTTCTACCGATGCTCATAAAGATACTTACCGATTCAGATGGATCGAGTATTGGGCGTTCTACCGGCGGACGGTCGGAAACATATCCCCGTGAACGATCGCCGAAGCGAGCGTTCGGACGCCGGCTATACGGTTTCGAGCGGGGGAAGGATGAGCCTTCAAATTCTTTGATTAGATAAGCAGCGATATAAGAACGCAGTGTAAAGGGTACGTTCTTTCTAAAAATCTTACGATAAGCGTTAAGAACATCGGGATCTTCTTCTGTCTTAACGGTTTCTACGACTTCTTTAAGAAATGCGGTGATTTGTTCTTCATTTAATGCGGGGGTATGTTTTACCACAATATTCTCCTCTTCAACTCAGCTCCGCCTCATCGGAGCATACATGTACTAAAAATAATTCATTATGACCGGATTATCCGGCTTTATGGTGCGACAATACTGCCATAGATAGATAATTTACTCAAGGGCAGGTTTAATAAAAATTAAACAAAATGTATAAAGTATTTCTACCGATGTAATCGGTCATTTTAAAGCAGCCTTATTGGATGTTGATATAGAAACCGGTGATATACCGTATTCGTGCATCCGCTTCCGCCCAATACTTACTTTGCGGAAAGCCGTCTGTAAGTGTTTTGTATGCGTCAAGGGCAAGTCTGATATTGCGTACGGAACCGTTCAATTCATACGCGCGTCCTTTTAAAAACAACCCTTCATCCAGTTTCTCTTCCGCGGTGGTAAAGAAATTGTCCAAATATGTTAAGGCGGTGCCTGCATCCGCTGCTGCGATTGCCGTGCGCGCTTTTTCGAGTAATTGATCGGAGCTGAGTACTTCTTCGCTTGCTGCTGTGGGGACTTGTCCGGTTGAATCGCCGGTATTTTCCGCAGCCGAGGATGCGGTTTCCACCGTTCCGGCGCTCATAGTCTGTTCCAAAGTTTTACTTTGCGAACCGGTACCCGCTGTTTGCGGAGCTTCGGCGGCTGCTTGTGCCGTGTGTGTTGTTGTGCCGGTTCCGGTGGTTGCGGTCGAACTGCTTGACGGCTGAGAAGCGGATGCTTGCGTATTTTTGTTAGCTTGCGCTTCTGTCGTATCGGAATCCGCTTCGGTTTGATAGTCCGGCGCTTTTACCATTGCTTTCGCTGCGGTTGAGCGGGCGGCGCTCACCGATACGGCTATCGCGTCGGTGACAAACTCATTGGTAAATACGTCGAAATAGGAGAAATGGAGTATGTAATCTCCTTTTTTCTCCGCTGTAAACATAAAAATCGAAGTGTTGTCTTGCAGTTTTCGCTGCTCATACTTTAACCCCGGTTGGGAAGTTTGTTCGCCGACATAGACCCATCCGTGCCCCGGATAGGTAAGTTCCAACCGCTGCTTTTCTTCGACTGCAACCATGCGCGAAACCTTGGGCTTTTGTTCGGTTTCCGGTTCTTTTGAAAGCGCAACGGTAAATATTTGTGGAGAAAAAAGGTCGAGCATCTCTTCGTGGAAGGTCGGCGGAGGTTCGTAGCCGTGTGTGCCGCCCTGTTTTTCAAAATCACTGATAAGATCCGCAAGCGTTGTTTCGTACGCCGGTACGTTCTGCTCTGCAGAAAGGACGGGCGTGTCTGCGGTTGCAAGCGGTACCGGTTCGCCCGTGGACGGAGCTGTCGGAACCTGCTCGACGGCTGTATCTGCCGTTGTTGTGGGCTGTGGCGTGTTCTCGGTGGCTTTAGCGATATCTGCCGCTGTCGTGTTCTCGGCGGTTACGGTATCGGGATTGGAAGCGGCGAGTGTCAGCTCACCGGCAGTTTCGGCAGCTACAGACTCACCGGCTGCTGCAGTAGGCTCTGCCTCACCGGCGGTTTTTGTAGGGACAGACGTATCGGCGGCAGCAAGGGCAGGGGAGGCGACCGCAGTCGAATCCTGCACGGTTGTCTTGCCACTATTTTCTTCGTTCTGTACAACTGCCTCGCTGCTGTCCTGTTTGGAATGCTGTGCAGCTGCTGTTACCGTTGGTTCGCTCTGTGCTTTCGCGGCGGTTTTATCTGCGTCAGTGTTCTTTTGACCGGCTGCTTTACCTGCGGTGGTTGCCGGAGTATGTTGCTTTTTCGATACGGCTGCGCCGCTGGTTGCCATATCTTTGTCGGTTCCTACTGCTTCCGATGCAGGTGTTCTTTTCTGCCGCTGGGATATGGTTGCGCCGGATACGGTATCGATTGTCGCACCCGATACCGCATCGGGCTGCATTGCCGGTTTTGACGGCTGTGTTTCTGCAGGTGCCGGCTGCGGAGACATTGTATTGCCGGTGTGAGAAGCCGATTCTGTAGCGGACTGTTCTTGCCGAGAGGGGGTATCCTGCGGTTTTTCCGCAGCGGCTCTTGTCGTACAGGCAGTAACCGGTACGATGAGTAATATAAGAAGGATAAGGCAGGGCGGATAGATCGATTTTTTCACGGAACACTCTCCCATAATTTGTTCATTTGCCGCTCATTTATATCGTGCAGTTTTTGCATCTGCTCTGCATCAGGAATCGTATACCAATACTGCAAATCCGAATCAGTCCAGATTTTCTTTTGTTTGCGCGAATATTGTACCGGCGGAAGTTCAAGCGGCTCGTCGGGAAGCATAAAAATCACCGGATCGATTGAAATCATTACTTCATCAGGATCGATGCTCGGTTTTTTTGTTCCGCTTAGTAAAATAATCACGGAAATAATCAACATGATAATCAGCAAACCGAGTGCAGAAGCTAGAACGATGAGCTTATGCGTCCGAATCGTTTCTATGATGTTCATCCGGCTGTTCCTCCTGAATTGTATGTCGTCGTTTCGGCGGCCGCGACGGAATGTAGATACCTTCTTCAGGTTCTACATCCTCTTCTATAAAAGTATCGGCATCTTCTTCCGCTTTCTCCTGCTTTAATAACTCAATATCATTATCCAATTTGATTGCAATGAGTTTTGAGACGCCGGATTCCTCCATTGTAACACCGAGCATGGTGTTTGCACCGAGTACCGTTTTTTTGTTATGGGTGATGACGATATATTGGCTGACATTCGCAAAGCCTGACAGGGCGGTAACGAAACGGCTAACGTTTTGCTCGTCAAGCGCAGCGTCTATTTCATCCAAGAGGCAGAACGGGGAGGGCTTAACCATGTATGTTGCAAAAAGGAGCGCCACCGCCGTCATGGATTTTTCTCCGCCCGAAAGCAGTCCGATATTCTCCAGCTTTTTCCCCGGAGGCTGTGCGAAGATATCAATGCCTGACTCAAGCACTTGCTTGGGATCGGTCAGCTTAATTTCCGCCCTGCCGCCGCCGAAGAGCCGCCTAAACATATTGTGAAAGTTCTTCTTGATCTTATTATAAGTGACGAGGAAGAGCTCCGTAGACTCCGCCTTTATTTCATCCGTAATCCGCTGCAAATCAGAGCGGGCTTTATCAAGGTCGTTGATCTGTCCGGTTAAAAAATCGAATCGGGTCTTTACTTCTTGGAACTCCTCCGGAGCCATCAGGTTGACGCTGCCGAGGTCTTTCAGCTGTTTGCGCAGCTCGGCAAGTTCCGTCCGTAAGTCCATCGGGGAAGCGGTGATTTTATACATCCGCTCTTCAAATTCCATCAATTCACGCGAATGGGTTTCTCTAAAATTGTCTTTGACGTTTTTGATTTCGATTTCAAGGGTTGCCGTATCGACATAATACTTTTCGATGAGCGAATTATGCTTGGCAAGTTCCGCATTGAGCGTTTTCAGCGTTCCTTCGTTGCTTGAAAGCTCGTTGTTGCGAGAGGTGATTTCTTTTTCCAGCTGCTCGAGCGCTTCGGTCAACTGCCGTCCCTTGCGGTCAATCGATGCGATTTCTCCTTCGATTTCGAGGAGCTGTTCTTTTACCTCGTCAAAGCGTTTTTGCTCCGTGTACAGCTCGTTTTCAAGTTCGCGGAGCGCGTTTTGCTGTACCGTCAATTCTTTCCGCAAAAACGCCGCTTGCTGCTCGGCTGCGTCGGATTCCGCCTTCATCTTGGTTTTATGGATACGGAGGTCTTCCAGCGTTTTCCGGTACTCGTTTATTTTTACTGCGAGCTGCTCGTTTTCGGTATGCAGATTTGCTATCTTTTTTCGTTTTTCTTCTATAGTATTTCGATTTGCTTCGATCGCCGCATCGATACTGCGCTTTTGAGTGATAATACCTTCCGGCGCTAAAAAATCGTCGATAAAACTTGCAGAAGATTTTTTATACTCCTGCAAATATGTTTCCAGCGATTCGGTTAAGCCGAGCAGCTCGGTAAACGACTGTACGGCATTGTCGGCAAACTGCGCAGTCTCTTTTTCAGTATGATCGCTGAGCGCGGCAAAGTCCGAAAAGATATTCTTACGGCCGTTTAACAGCACCTTGATTTGGCTGATGCAGTCAAAAACCTGTTGTTCCAGCTTGCCGCGTCCCTGCGCCGAATAGCCTGCTGCGGAAAGGTTCTTATCCAGTTCCGTAACGATGTCTTCGGTGATGGCGCGGAGCTCGGTTTCCATACCGGCGCGTTTTTTATCGAGGTCTTCAATCTGTTCCTGCAGCGTCATACGGGCGGTGTCGTTATCGGTAATTTTTTGCGACGCAAGCCGGAGACTTTCTTCAAAGTCATCGATGTTTTTTTGAATATCCTGCACTTTCTTTTTAAAGTCGTGCACCTTCGCATCCTGCTCTCCGGCGTCCTCTTCAAGGTTTTCAATACGCTCTTCAAGCCCCGTCTTGCGCAGCTCCAGCTGACCGAGTTTGGTTTTCAGTTCGGTTTGCCGCTCTGCCTGTAAACGTGCCTGATTTTCCTTTCCGCGCTTTTCGATGGCAAGTCCGTAAATCTCTTTTTGATGTTCGTCGAGCTTTTTTTCCAAGCTGTTGACTTCGTCCATGTTCTCGGAAAGCATCGTATGGATGGAATCGATTTTGGTCTGTACATCATCGCGCTTAGCTTTGGCTTCTTTTATGCTTTCCTCGCGCTGTGCGTAGTCGTCGGTGAATTTTTTAAGGCGCAACAGCTGGATATCGAGGTCGTGTTCAAAGATGGCATCCCGTAGCGACCGGTGCTTGACGGTTTTTTCCGCCTGTACTTTCAGAACGTCGTAGGAGCGGCGTACCTCTCCCAATACGCCTTCCACTTGACGCATATTTTCTTCGGTCTTTTGCAGTTTGCGCTCCGCTTCGGCACGGCGTACTTTAAACCGCGTAATACCTGCCGCCTCTTCAAACAAATAGCGGCGGTCTTCCGGCTTGCTGGAAAGAATTTGGTCTATCTTTCCCTGCTCCATGACCGAATACGCCGCCTTTCCGACACCCGTATCCCAAAAAAGCTCCCGCAGCTCTTTGAGCCGCACCGGCGTATTATTGATAAAATATTCGCTTTCTCCCGACCGGTAGAGCCTGCGCTTTATGGCAATTTCACTTACTTCAAGATTTAACAATCCGTTTTCGTTGCTGATAGTCAGCGTAACTTCCGCCACATTGAGCGCCTTCCGCGACTCGGTGCCGTTAAAGATAACGTCTTCCATCTTCTCCGCACGGAGCGTTTTTGACGCCTGCTCACCCAGTACCCACTTCATCGCATCGACGACATTGCTTTTACCGCAGCCGTTCGGGCCGAGCAAGGCGGTAATACCTTCCGCAAACTCTATCCGCGTCCTATCCGCAAACGATTTAAATCCGAATATTTCAAGACTTTTAAGAAACACCCTGTCTATTAACTCCTCAAGAACTTGCCGGTTCCCATTCATTCAAGATAATCGGCAATCTTTTGTATTTTATACTTTTTTAGGGAGATTGTGAACATCCGTTCGAAGGAAATTTTAAGCGCTAAGGATGGTTTTATCTTATGATGCTCTGCGTCGGGGGCGTTGATTGCGGAATCCCTCATAATATGCTATAGTGGCGCACATGATGAAAGCTCGTTTTATTTTTATTACCGGCGGAGTTGTTTCTTCCCTTGGGAAAGGCATTACCGCTGCATCTATCGGACTTTTGCTGAAGAGCAGAGGTTTTTCGGTTATCAATCAAAAGTTTGATCCTTATCTGAATATCGATCCGGGAACGATGAACCCCTATCAGCATGGAGAAGTTTTTGTAACGGAGGACGGCGGAGAAACCGACCTCGATCTCGGTCATTACGAACGGTTCACCGATGTTTCTTTACATAAATTCAACAGCCACACTGCCGGAAAAGTGTATCTTTCCATATTAGACCATGAACGGGCAGGGGACTATCGCGGAGCGACCGTGCAGGTTATCCCGCATGTTACCGACGAAATTAAGCACCGCATTATGCAAACGGCGGAGCAAACCGGCAGCGATATCGTTATTACGGAAATAGGCGGTACTGTCGGCGATATCGAATCGCTCCCTTTTATAGAAGCAATTCGGCAAATCCGGAACACGGTCGGCAGGGAACATTGCCTTTTTATCCACCTCGGCCTTTTACCGTACCTAAAAGAATGCGGCGAGCTTAAAACCAAGCCCATGCAGCATAGCGTTAAAGAGCTGCTCGGCTTCGGGATTCAGCCCGATATCATTATGTGCCGCAGCGAAAAACGGCTCAGTAAGTCCATTCGTGAAAAGCTCAGCCTTTTTTGCAATGTCAGCCAAGACGCCATTATCGAAAATCTTACCGCAAAGTCCATCTACGAAGTTCCGCTGATGCTGGAAGAAGGAAACCTCGGTAAAAAAATCTGCGAGCTTTTCAATATTCCCAATCCTGAACCCGATTTACAGTCGTGGAAGGAAATGGTTGAATCCTATTATCATCCCGAAAAAGAAGTAACGGTTGCGCTTGTCGGTAAATATACCGAGCTGCCCGATGCGTATTTAAGCGTAAGCGAAGCGTTGACCGCGGCAGGGGTCTATCACCGCGCACGTGTAAAGCAGCTGTGGATTGACGCAGCGAAGATTACAGATGCGTCAAAGGCTGAAGAACTGTTAAAAGATGCGCATGCGATTATCGTTCCGGGCGGCTTCGGTGAACGCGGTATTGAAGGGATGGTGCTTACTGCGGAATATGCGCGTACCAAGGGCGTTCCCTATTTCGGTATTTGCCTTGGAATGCAGATTGCCGTTATCGAATTTGCCCGCCATGTACTCGGATTGGAACGTGCGCATTCCTCCGAGTTTATCAAGAATTGTGAACCGGTCATCGACTTGATGCCCGACCAAAAAGATGTACAGCTTGGCGGTACGCTCAGGCTCGGTTCTTTCCGCTGTATGGTTGCGGAAAACAGCAAGGCGGAGCAGGCTTATAAAATGCACGAAATTCGCGAGCGCCATCGGCACCGCTATGAATTTAACAATTTGTACCGCAGCCGGTTTGAAAACTCCGACATGCTGCTTTCGGGAATCAACCCTGAGCGCAATTTGGTGGAAATCGTTGAGCTGAAAAATCATCCGTGGTTTTTAGCGGTGCAGTTCCATCCCGAATTTGCCTCCCGCCCGAATAAACCGCATCCGCTATTCCGTGACTTTATCGGAGCGGCGCTGGCACGAACCTAAGGAGATGGCCGTATGCTCTTCCAACTGTCGATGTTATTAGCCCTTTATACGCCGTGGTTTTGGTTTGCTATCGCAGTTATTTGTGCAGTGATCGAGGGCCTGACACTCGGTTTAACGACGGTATGGTTTTCGCTCAGCGCCATATTGATGATTTTTATCTCTATGTTACATCCGCCGTTTTATGTGCAGTGCGTTCTGTTTGCGCTTGTTGCGCTGCTGTTGCTTTTTTTCACACGCCCGATTGCGTTGAAATTGCTGCATGCCAAACGGGAAAAGACCAATGCGGACAGCCTTATCGGTAAAAAAGCTCTTGTGCTGCAAACCATTACCGAATGGGAAAAGGGGCAAGTTAAAATCAACGGCATCGTGTGGACGGCTGCTTCGGTTGACGGCGCGGCTATACCCGCCGGAGATGAATGTATCATCGAAAAGATCGAGGGTGTTACCCTGATTGTAAAAAAGATAGAATAGGGCATTTCTAAAGATTAAACCTGTTCGACAACGAAGTTATCGAACAGGTTTAATCTTTAGAAGTTCCCAATAGAGAGGTTTTATTATGTGGATTGCTTTTGCATTAATTGTGTTCGTACTTGTTCTGCTTGTTTTGAATATCAGAATTGTACCGCAGTCTCAGTCGTTCATTATCGAACGGCTCGGCGGCTATTTCCAGTCATGGGAAGTCGGTCTGCACGTTAAGATGCCGTTTGTCGATCGAATCGCCAATAAGGTATCGCTCAAGGAACGGGTGCTCGATTTTAAGCCGCAGCCGGTTATTACGAAAGACAACGTTACCATGATGATCGACACGGTTATCTATTTCCAGATTACCGACCCGAAGCTCTATACCTACGGCGTTGAAAACCCGATGAATGCGATTGAAAATCTGTCGGCGACAACCCTGCGGAATATTATCGGTGAATTGGAACTTGACGGTACGCTGACAAGCCGTGATGTTATCAATACTCGTATGCGCAGCATTCTGGATGAGGCGACCGATCCATGGGGTATTAAGGTAAACCGCGTAGAAGTAAAGAATATCATTCCTCCTGAATCCATTCAGGAAGCGATGGAAAAGCAGATGCGTGCAGAACGCGAACGGCGCGAGGCCATCCTTATCGCAGAAGGACAAAAGCAGTCCTCCATTCTGGTGGCGGAAGGAAAAAAGGCATCGATGATTTTACAGGCCGAAGCGGAAAAAGAATCCGCTATTTGCAGGGCGCAGGGTGAGGCTGAGGCGATTTTAGCTATCCAGAAAGCAACTGCCGAAGGTTTGAATCTTATTAAGAATGTCGGTGCGGATGCCGCGCTGATTAAATTGCGCAGTCTCGAAGCCTTCGAGAAAGTAGCTGACGGACAATCGACAAAAATTATTATCCCTGCGGATATTCAAAATATGGCAGGGCTTGTGTCGGGAATCGCCGAAGTGCTCAAATAAGCAGCATAAAAAACGGATTATTGTAATGTACCGCCGTGGTTGTTTTTTTCAAAAGTTTTGTATTTTCTTATGTTCCGTTTTTTCCCTTTGTGTGGTTTCGTGTGGGAAAGAAAAAACGGGGAACTTGGAGCGCAAACAGCTTTTTTCAATAAAATACGGAAATTTTGAAGACCAGCTCGATTTGTTTCAGCTGGCAAGTCCGTATGTCCGTCCCGACACTCAGCTTGTCATGGATGACGGTATCTTTTATCTGAGCAATTCAGGTGCGGGAAAAATCCTCAGGTTGACATCGTTCGGCGATTTGTTGGCGCTGTACTATAATCCTGAAAAGAATCCCCGCCCAACATTTATCGATGCCGATCAAGCTGATAAAATTATGACCCGCAGCGCCGTGCCGTATCCGCTTAATCATCCGACATATCTTGCCGTAACGCCGAATAAACACCTGTTCGCCGTTGATACGGTCAACGAAGAACGTATTGAGTACGATCAAACGGAAAATCTTGCATTGCACGATACGGTCATTCATTTTAATGAGACCGGTGAATTTGTGGATACCGTCGGGCAAGAAGGTGTCGGCGGTACGCCATTTCCGCCTATCGAAGGGCTGTATGCGGATTCAAGCAACGGTATTATTGTGGTGTGCAGGGCGGAAACCGGTATTAGGGTATACTGGTATGACAATACCGGCAGTTTGCTGTATAAAATTCCCATTGCGTTTAACGGATTGCCATCGCCTTATACTAACGAAGTAAAGATGTTTTCCAGCCTTGATAAGGCTGTTCCCGATTTTACGGCTAAGAAGCTGTATATTAAAGTCGATTATTACCGTGAAGATATCGATACGGATATCAATGTGAGCGCCGGAATCAGTTATGATAAAAGCTGTCTGTATACGTTTAATATTGAAAGCAGGCAGTATGAACGGACGGTGGATATTGCTCCTTATGAGGATACCGAAGATACGAATACCGGCGTCCGCCATGTTAAGAAGGTGTATGGGCTGCTGGGTGTAACGGCAAATAATTGGTGCTTGTTGACAACGCCGCGCTCCGACGGATATATCCTCGAACTAATCGATTTACATTCAAATAAAATATATACACGGACATTGGCCGTTTCTCCTGATGAACTGGTGTATAATGCTTTTCATCTTTCTTCTGATGGTATCTTGTCGGCGCTTCTTGCAGGGGACAAACAGGCGGACATCGTTTGGTGGAAGACAAACACAATTACCGGAGCGTCAAAAAATGAATAACCAACCGGATTCGTGGAGCGAGGGGAGTTCATATCTCCGCTATGACCGAAGTGAGCGTTTAAAGCGTGCGCCGGAAGCGGTGCAGCAGATGTATGAGCCCGATTACATAAAAAAAATCAGCCTACTTAAAAGTCTTACTGCGACACGTTCATCCCGATCTATGTTATTCGCCATTATCGCCGTGTTTGCGCTTACGTTTCTATCTTTTCTATTAAAAACTGATCGGCAGTCCGGAAAAATTCAGGGGGTTCCGGTCAAACTGGAATACTTGACTCAGCAGGAATATCTCTATGTGAATGTTTCATTTGGAGCTACGGAAGAGAGTGGTGACTATGCGCTGCCGCTTACCGTCCGTATCACCGCAGCAAACCGCGATACGGAAGAGAAGGAAACGAAAACCGTCGAAGTGATTTACATCGGCAGCGCTTTAAGCGTACCGGCTCAGTTCCCCGCTCATACCTATAAACAATTGGAAGCGGTTGTGCTGACGGACGGTAAAGCTGTATCGTTGCGGACTTCTGTAAAAAAGTAACAGCGGAACAATGCGGGGAATTGCTAAAAGCTATACCTGAGTTTTTAGAGATGCCCAACATACCGTATGAAGGATATTTGAACTGTGAGTATGAAGATTGCAGTAGGTTTAAGCGGAGGGGTAGATTCCAGCGTTGCCGCAAAGCTTCTGATAGAAGAGGGGCATGACGTATGTGGTGTTACGCTCCGGTTGCTGAATGAACAAACCTCCATCGCAAAGAAACAAACCGAGCGGATTATTGAAGAAGCGGCGCAGGCAGCACGGCTTCTCGGTATTCCGCACCGTGTCTACGATTTCCGTGCCGAATTTCAAAAGCAGATTATCGATTATTTTATAAAAAGCTACCGCAGCGGAGAAACGCCGAACCCGTGTTATATTTGCAATAGGCAGATTAAATTCGGGCTGCTTTTGGAACAGGCTTTACGGGAAGGTTGTGATGCTATTGCGACCGGCCATTATGCTAAGGTGTTTCAGGAGCCGTCCGGACGGTATATGCTGGAACGAGGGACTGATGTGCAGAAAGATCAAAGCTACTTTTTAGCCTTACTGAGCCAAGAGCAGCTCAGCAGAACTTTTTTCCCGCTTGCAGAATTGACGAAGCCGGAGGTTCGCCTCATTGCGGAAAAAGCCGGATTGGTCAATGCGCATAAGAGCGACAGTCAAGATATTTGCTTTGTACCGGACGGCGACTATACGGCAGTAATCGAAGCATTGGCGCCCGATGCTTTTCCCGAAGGAGATTTTATCGACATCAACGGCGCCAAGGTCGGCACGCACCGCGGCTTGCACCGTTATACCATCGGGCAGCGGCGGGGGCTTGCTTTGCCGTTCGGCTATCCGATTTACGTGGTTGAAAAATCGGCAGAGCATAATACGGTTACCGTCGGTGCGGGGGATGCCCTTCTTGCCGCCGCCTGTTCGGTGCGGGAAGTAAATTGGATTGCCGAAATGCCGCAGGAGCCTTTTTACGCGGAGGTTAAAACACGGTACCGGCAGCAGCTGAAAAAAGCCCGCATCGAACCGACTGGTGCCAGCCGAGTCCGCATCGTTTTTACCGAACCCGAACGGGCGGTTGCGCGCGGGCAAGCCGCTGTATTTTATTGCGGGAGTAGGGTAGTCGGCGGCGGTATTATTGACAGTGTTGAAGCCGTCGGAGATGTGGTATAAATTCAGGGTAGACCGTTTCTACTTTATCAACCCGCCATGAAAATAACATTCATAAATTTCCTTTATCAGCAAAGCTTATAACGAGTCTTTTTGATAAGTCTTTATATTGTTCTGACTGTCAGAACCGCCACGGATGCGGTTGTTTCGATCAGCAGCGATGTTTTGCAAAAGGCGATTAGACAAGAGACAAAAGCCAATCTTTTAAATCTTTTGCGGATGAACATTCAAGTACCGGCTCATCTGTTATTTGCGGATTATATTCCAAGCGAGTGGGTACCGACGGGTATATTCCCGTTGCCGTTCTAACTGCTTCGGAATGAAAAGCGGGATGCGTTATTTCCGGGATAATCGTAATACAGGAATGCGCAGTGTGTTCATCGGATACCCAACAAGGCAGCGAACCGGTGTTCATACAAAAACTTTCAATAGGATGATGTTCATCCGCTATCGCCTGACCGTTTTTTATCGAACCCCACGCCTGCCATACTTCTGCGACGTCGGAACTGATAATATACCCTGTCCGATCTTTACAGTCGCGCATTGCCTCTAACACAGAATCCTGATCAAATCGAAATAAGGCGACTTCCGGGGCACGTCTTTCAGGAGAACTCTGCGTATAAAGCATCCTAAAGCGTCGACATTCTCCTTCATAGTCTCTTTCAGGAATACGGCAAGAAGCATTGACTGTTGTAATAAAACCGTTTATAGGCGCTCCCATTTTTTTTGCAAGTACGGCAGCATTGAGGGTGTTCGGCTGGTTTAACGAAGTACCGATAATCAGCTGAGGTTGCTCAATACTGTTATCATAACCGGTTCGTGAAAGTACCGCCAATGCAGCATACATACAGCAACACACCTGCGATAATAGATAGCCGATATGTGCTGCATGAGGAATAAACAACTCCATCGAACCGATAATATCAGCATCTACTGCCGTTTCTTGAACCATCGTTTTACAGTCTGCCAGAGAGCCGTTGACGCCAAAGGTGTGAATATTTTCAGGAAGCAACAGAATTTGCTGTTTTGTCATAGTCTGAAAAGTATCTTTCGAATCTTGAGGATATAAAAAAGTTGCATGAATATCTTCAAACTCGGAAAATGCTTTTGCAAGCGAAAGCGTTTCAAGCTCTGTTCCCGCAAAAAGAATATGCACCGGCTGTCCACTGCACTGATAGAAATAATCAACCAGCTGCGCAGTAAACCGAGCGCCAAAATCGGTATAAGAGCCGCCACCTCCATGGGTAAGTTCAATGATATAAGTCCGGGGATCGATCGGAAACACCGGAACCCTGAAAGGAAACGCGCGTGCAATAAGGGTGTATAAATCGGATTCGGGAATAACATCCCGAAAAAATGCTCGGAACACTTCAAATGCAACATCACGAAAAGACGGCGGAGGATTTTTATATATCAGCGAATCGGGTAAAATCGGTATCTGACGAGGAATATAATTTCCCCCTTCTGCATCGTTTATTTTAAATACCGTTTCTAAAGGAATGCATACGGATGGATCTCTCACATTATAAAAAGATATAGACGGTTGCATATTTCTTTATAGCATAGATATACCGTGATTTCAATCGTAGAGGATATATTTTTCAGATAGACTTTTTTTCTCTTTTTCGCTATTTTTAATGTATGGGGATGTTCAAACTTTACATCGATTATTTTAAAAGTAAACTCAAAAATCTGCGGAAGCCTAAAGAAGAAATTCCGATTGATTATGAAGAGATTGTCGAAGAACAATGGCAGGCCGATTTTTCCAAGCCTGAAAACTGCCGGTTCGCTGCGGAAACGGGTGACGGATATACGGCTGCCTTTACGCCGCCTGAGCCTGCCGAAAACAATACGGGCGGCATCACGCTCGAAGCGCAGCGGAAGCATCTCTATGCGTGGACGGTCAATCCGGTATTTCGCTATAAGGATGTGATTATCGAAGCGGATATCCGTTTGCCGGAACCTGCAAAAAAGCCGGACGGACAGGATACACCAACCGATAAGGCGGGAGGATTCGCTGCCGGAATCCTGTTCCGTTATATCAGCCAAAGTACCTTTTACGCACTGATGATCTCCGATGCGGGATGGGTACGGCTCGATGCGGTCGTCAACAGCACCCCGATGCCCCTCCTAGGCTGGGTAAAAATCCCCGGTTCCGTTCATTCCGATATCGATCATCATAGTTCAGATCACCCTGATTCAGACTATTCAAATCATAAAGGAGAAGCGGATACAAAACGTGCGTACTCAATCAAACTGATCGCGAATAATACGACCATCACCATTTTGATAAACGGCCATTGGGTTGCTTGCTGCGAGGATGACACCATTCAGGCAGCGGGAAAAATTGCCTTTGCAATTCAAAACTGGGAAACCTACCCGCAGGTTATCGCGCAGCTTTCCCGCTTTTCGTTAAACTCCATCCCGATGACGGTAGAAACGGCATACACGGAAGCAAACGAATTTTCCGCGGTGCCGCCGGATGCCCGCATCAGCCTTGCAAAAACGCTCTATGCGATGGGGCGGTATGTTCCCGCCTTGCTCCAGCTTCGGGCTGCAGCGCGGTTAAAGGAGCCGGAAGAAGCGGATCGGATACTGGCAGGCCGCATTTATTTTGCGCAACGGATGCTTGACGAAGCCGAGCAGGAATTTCAATCGGTCTTGGAAGCGAATCCCTCTAACGAGGAAGCCTTTGCGGAACTCGGCGGCATTTACTATCGGGCTGAACGGTACGAGGATTTACAGCGCTTACTGCAAAAAGTTCCGAAGCCGATGATGTCGCAATCCTCATTCCTCTCAAACCTTGAAGGACATTTATTCCATGCGTTAGGGAACTATGAAGAAGCGGCTGAAGCATACCGGCGGGCGTTTACAATCGATCCCGAGCAGGGGCTTTTTGCCTTCCATCAGGCGAATGAACTCTACGATTGCGGGAAAAAGCCGGAAGCGGTAGATGCATATATGCAGGCTGCGCGCGCTTTTTTACAGCAGGAAGCCTACGATGACCTTGCGGAAGTTATTACGATATTGGAACGTATAGCGCCGAATGATCCTCGAACGCTTTCGATTGCCGGAAAATATGCTTACGCAGTGGGCAGATACGATGATGCCTTGCTCAAATTAAAAACGGCGTGCAAAAAGGGTTCGGAAGATTCCGCTGACTGGTACCTGTACGGACTTTTGCTCAAAACCGAAGAACCGAAAGAGGCCGTCAAAGCATTCAAAAAAGCATGTACCCTTGAACCTGAGTACGGATTATATCAGTTCCGATTAGCCGAAGCGCTCTATTTAAGTAATGGAAAATATCAGCCGGTATTGGAACAAGCGCTCGCCGCCGATCCGCACAACGGTTGGGTGCATAATTTACGCGCATTAGCCGCATTGCGCGAAAACGATATTGAACAGGCGGAAGCGGCAGTCGAGGAAGCGCGCAGGCTACTGCCCGATGAAGTATCCCTGCTGGTAAACTATCTTGAAGTACAACGCAGAAAGGGACAGCTTACAAAGTGTCTGCCGCTCTTCGATATTGAAAACGGAACCGCCGACCTCGCGGTAGAACGGAATCGGGCAGCTGCGTTCCACGCCTTAGCGAATGCATTTGCCGACGACGATGCTCGCGAAGAAGCGCAGCAGTGGTATTATAAGGCATTAAAACTCGATCCGAAAAATCCTGAGCTTCTCACTGATAAAGCTGAAAACGATTATGCGCTCTTCCTCCTCAACGAGGCCGATGACGGTTTGGTTAAGGCGCTCGATATCCAGCCGTCCGTACGGATATATCAACTGATTGCATCCATATCCGTTCAAAAAGGCGACTATGCCCGTGCGGAGGTAACGTTACGGGCAGGGCTTGAATCCTTTACCGAAAGTCCCGACCTACACTACGACCTTGCCTGTGTGTACCGCAACACAAAACGGTTCGAGCAGGCTCAAGCACAGATTGTACAGCTTAAACGGTATGAAACGTCGGAACGTGTCGATGCGCTTGAACAAGCCCTTTTGCAGGATACCGGCACAACCGCTCAAGCCGCAACAAACAAGGAAGAAACATCCACAGCGGAACCCGCTGCAAGCGCCAAGAAAAAAAAGGCGGCATCTGCTACGGATACAAAGTCAACCGCAAGTACCAAGTCCGCTGTAAGCAAAAAAAGAACTGCAGCGACTGAGCCTACCGCAGAGCCAAAAGCCGAACAAAAGCCCAAGAAGACAGCTCTGGCAAAAAAAACAAGCAGAGCTTCCAAATCTGCCGCGGATGCAGAGGAATCCGTTATCAGCGCCAAGACAAAAAAAAGGGCAAGCGCCAAGTCTGCTGCAGGCAAAGAAGGAGCGGACGCAACAGAACCCGCTACCGGTACCAAGGCAAAAAAAGCTGCATCTGCTAAGTCTGCTGCGGATGCAAAGCCAACCGCAAGAACCAAGTCCGCTGTAAGCAAAAAAAGAACGGCAGCGACTGAGTCTACCGCAGAAGAAAAGGCTGATACAAAAACCGAAAAAGCGGCGATAAAAAAGCCCCGAACAAAAAAAACAACTGGATAATGGAACGAACTGTATCATAATGAATCTCAGCGTGAGTACGCCGTCTTTTTGCGGAACGATGACGGCGCCGTCTTCCAAAAGCCATACGCTCCGCGCCCTCATCTGCGCCTCTTTAGCGGACGATACTTCGTTTATTACCGCGCCCCTTATCAGCGGGGACATGGAAAGCGCCGTACAGGTACTGCGGAAGCTCGGCGTTACCATTACGGAAGTATCGAATAATCCGCTTGTACTCAAAGTTACGCCGCCAGCCGACGGTCTCCTCTCCTCCGTAGAGCACGGTGCCACGGAACGCATTCTCGACCTCGGCAATTCTGGTTCCCTCCTCTACTTTTTAGGCATGATCCTTGCCGCAGCCGATGCACCGGTGTGTCTCACTGGAGATGCATCCCTTCGGAGCCGCCCCGTAGAGCCGCTCCTTTCGGTATACCGGCAAGCGGGCATCCCGTACTCGGCGGCAAGTAGTAAAAACGGTACAGGCAGCATGGAAGTCCCGCCGCTTCGTTTTTGCGGTCCGCTGCCGGCCGGAGCATATCAACTCGACGGCCCCTTTTCTCAGCCCGTAACGGGGCTTCTCCTTGCCGCGCCGCTTTTAAACGGGATGAGCCGCATTACCTTTGACAAGGCCGGAGAACGTCCGTACCTTAGGATGACCTGCGCTTGGCTCCGCATTGCCGCTATTGAGGTACTGAACCGCGGCGATTGCTATTTTGAAATCAAAGGCGGACAGCGCTATCGTGCCTTTACGCAAACGATACCGGGCGATTGGTCGTCCGCCCTCTTTCCCCTGACCGCAGCCGTCATCTGTAATGCGGCGCTTACGCTGACCAACCTCGATCCCGCAGACACGCAGGGGGATTCGCAGGCGCTTTCCATCCTTAAAGCGATGGGAGCTGACATCCGCTGCGATGCAGAGCGCCGCACGGTTTCGGTATTTCCCATATCCGGCACACTAAAAGGCGGACGCTTCGATTGTTCGGATATCCCCGATGCGGTTCCCATCCTCGCCGCTGCCGCCGTGTTTTGTACGGGAGAAACGCTGCTGCTCAAAGCCGGTGTGTGCCGCTTTAAAGAATGCGATCGGCTTGCCGCCTCGGCGGAAGAACTCGCAAAATTCGGAGCGGATATCACTCAAGGGGAAGATTTTCTCCGCATCGGCGGCAGCGGTAGGAACAGCAGCGTTGTAAACGACAGCGGCGGACAGAAACTCCATCCCGCACGGGTACGAAGCCGCGGCGACCACCGCATCGCGATGATGCTCGCCGTCGCAGCATGCGGAATTGCCGCACGTTATCATACTGGGCAACAATCGGATACAACGAGGGAAAATACCGAAAAATTTTCCGAAACCTCTTGTATAGAAGATTTTGATTGTGTAAAAATATCCTACCCTCGATTTATCGAGGATATGAATGCGGTAGGCGCCACTTTTAAAGAGGTAAACGTATCAGGCTCATCTTTGACTATCCCCGCAGAATAATATAGGCTGTTCAACTAGAGTGGAACTACTTCGCGATTCAAATGGTCTTACTGCCCATATTATTCTGCGGAATTTGATTTAGTCTAGCTGATGCATTTACCCATCTACTAAAAAAATGTACGAAATTTTGGATAAAATTTCGTACAGAAAGAAGGTATCCGCTTAACATATTTCTGATGCGGTTGCCATATTGAGGTTACGGATGAAACAAAAACGAGAACTTTTTAAAACAAACATCGGAATGCTCCTTGCCTGCGTAGGCTCGGCAATGGGCTTGGCGAATATTTGGATGTTTCCCGCCCGCTTAGCGGAGTTCGGCGGCATCACGTTTCTTATTCCATACCTCATTTTTTTATTCGGCTTTTCCGCCTTTGGGCTGATGGGTGAATATGCATTCGGACGAAAGATGCGCAAAGGACCGGTACTTGCCTTTGAATCGGTTATCGCGCAAAAGACAACGAATCCCGTACTCCGTGCTGTCGGCTGGTTTCCGGTTGTAGCCCTTATCGGCATTTTATCATTCTACACCGTTATCATCGGATGGATACTGCGCTATCTTGTATTGGCGATTACCAATACATTCCCGTCAATGCCTCCCGCTTTTTTCGAATCTTTTGCAGGCACTCCCGCCAATATTCCGTGGACGCTCGCCGCCCTTGTTGCAACGGCACTGATCGTCAGTCTCGGCATTCAAAAAGGCATCGAGCGTTTTACCACCGTGATGATGGCAACCTTTTATATCGTCGTTACCGTGATGGTTATCCGTGCACTCACCCTGCCGGGCGCGTTACGCGGAGTTGCCATAATGCTGAGGCCTAAGTGGGAAGTATTCGGTCATTTCCGAATCTGGATATATGCGCTGGGAATGGCATTCTTTACCCTCAGTCTCGGTGGAGCTGCAATGCTGATATACGGAAGCTACATGCCGGAGGGTTCCGATGTTCCCCGTACCGCTCGCCAAACGGCAGGCTTGGATTTTCTTGCTTCGATAATGTGCGCCCTGTTTACCGTTCCGGTCGCATATTCGCTTAGAATTAATCCGCAGGCGGGAGCCGCGCTCCTCTTTATTGCCGTGCCTAACATTATCGCACACATGCCGGCGGGCTATATCTTCGGCATCCTCTTTTTTCTCTGCGCAATGTTCGCAGCCCTCACCTCTTCGATTGTTATGTTGGAAGTGCCGGTTGAGTCGCTAATGTCAAAATTCAGAATCAGCAGAAAAAAAGCTGCGATTATTATCACCGTGTTAGCAGCATGTATCGCCGTACCGCTCAACTTTGATATGAGGGTATTCGGCACCTTTACCGACACTATCGCCATCATCATTTTTCCGCTCGCAGCGGTTACGGCGGCGTTTGTCATCTTTTGGGTGTATGGAGCACAGCGGACACTCGAAGATATCAACCTTCATGCCAAGCATAAGGTCGGTAGTTGGTACGCCCCCTATATGCAGTATGTCTTTGTACCCGTATGCCTGATTTTGGTAATTGCCGGCATCTTCCTCGGCGGTCTATAGCGTATTATAGTTTCTATAGAACATCTCTAAAAAAGATCGGTTAGTTTTTTAGAGGTTCCCTAAAACTCATTAAACCAAATATAATCTATGGAAAAGATTTTCAAAAAGCACTTGAATTGCATATACTCTCCGCTATAACTGCGGGGCGTTTTATGATACACTCATCCCCATGACACAGCATACACAAGATACGCTCTACCTACTTGATTCCTACGGCTTAATTTATCGCTCTTACTTCGCTTTTGTCAGCCATCCGTTGACCAATAAGGCGGGCAAAAACGTTTCTGCGCTTTACGGCTTTTTTAGAAGTCTTGCGATGATTTTAAAAACATATCGGCCGCAGTATTTTCTTGCAGCCTTCGATTCCCGCACGCCGACCTTTCGGCACGAATGGTATCCCGAATACAAAGCAACCCGCGACAAGACGCCGGAAGATTTGCACGCGCAAATTCCGTATATCGAAAAAATACTGACAACGCTCGGTATCGCCTGTCTCCGCAAAGACGGTTTTGAGGCTGATGATATTATCGCAACCCTTGCGTGCCGCGCTGCACAAGAAGGCCGCCGCTGTGTCATCATCTCCGGAGATAAAGACTTAGCGCAGCTGGTAGGAGATTTTGTTTCGGTGCTTAAACCCGATAAGAGTGAAGCCTTGGCGCACTGCGGTATCGAAGAGGTTAAGGAGCATTGGGGGGTTGCGCCTGCACAGATGCTCGACTATCTTTCGCTCATCGGCGATACTTCGGACAATATCCCCGGGGTAAAGGGCATCGGCCCTAAAACGGCTGTAAAGCTTTTGCAGGATTATGGTACGCTCGACGCTGTATATGAACATATTGATTCCATTTCGGGAGCCGTACAAAAGAAATTGACTGCCGGAAAGGAGAGCGCCTATTTTTCAAAAAAACTGATAACGCTTGCCGCCGATATTCCCATCGAAGGCTCGATTGAGGATTACCGCTGCGATGCGCTGCACTATATGGAGGCGGCTGCGCTGCTGAAAGAATATGAGCTGCCGCGCCTCGGCGAACTGTACACAAAGGCTGCCGAAGAAGCAAGTACGGCCGATGCAGCTGCCGCGTCGAATACCGCAGCAGCCGGCGGTTCAGCGGATAACGGTTCGGCAGAGAACGGTTCCGGTACAGGCGATGCGATTTCCCGCGGCAAAGCAGCCTCGTCTGCCGGAACCGGCATGAAAGCGGCAGGCGCAGGTACAAAACTGGCGGCTGGTACAAAACCGATAGGCGGCGCTGACGGCGTACCGGAAATCGGTACCGGTGCAGCACCGGCGGAGCTCCGTAAAAATAACGGCGAATACCGCACCGTGACGGACGCGGCAGAACTCGAAGCGGTTATCGCAGAAGCCGAAGCGCAGGGGTTTGCCGCCTTCGACTGCGAAACCACCGGCCTCAACCCGCTGTACGACGCCCTTGTCGGATTTTCGCTCAGCTTAAAAGCCGGTACCGGCGTCTACGTACCGCTCAAAGCGCCGGCGCCCGAACTGGGGGAACAACCCTTTGCCGTGATGCCCCTTGCCGCCGCAAAGGAACTACTCGCACGGCTCTGGAGTAACGAAGCGCTCACCCTTGTGTTGCACAACGGCAAATTTGACTATCAGGTGCTGCGGACAGCAAAGATTTTTACCCGCGCCGGCTGCCGCCTCTTTGATACGATGATAGCGGCATGGCTGCTTGAACCTGATAACCTCAGTTTCGGACTGGAGAACCTTGCCGAAGCACAGCTCGGCTTGCAGGGCATTAACTATAAAGACGTCGTACCCAAGGGCTGTACCTTTGCGGCGGTGCCCCTTCCGCAAGCGACTGCGTATGCGGCGGAGGATGCAGACCTCACCCTGCAATTATACCACATATATAAGCCCGCCTTGGAACAGGCAAACCTCACCGCTCTTTTTGAAACGCTTGAAATGCCGCTGATGCCACTCCTTGCAGATATGGAAGCACAGGGTATCTTCCTTAAAAAAGAAGAGCTAGCCGCGTTTTCTGATGAATTGGCGGATACGCTTGCACGGGACGAAGCGGAAATTTACAAGCTGGTCGGCCATCCCTTTAACATCGCCTCCCCTAAGCAGCTGCAGGAAGTGTTGTTCACCGAACGGAAACTGCCGACCGGTAAAAAAACAAAGACCGGCTACTCTACGGATATTTCCGTGCTTGAGGAGCTTGCCGCCATCGATGAACTTCCCGCAAAAATTCTCGATTATCGCGCTTCCGCAAAACTGAAATCGGGCTACGCCGATGCGCTACCCCTGCTTGCCGATACACACGGGCGGATACACACCAGTTTTATTCAGACGGGGACTGCGACGGGGAGACTTTCGAGCCGCGATCCGAACTTGCAGAATATTCCGATCAGAGGAGAAGAAGGTCGCAAAATCCGCAAGGCGTTCTACGCAGCGGACGGCTGTAAACTGATTTCCGCCGACTATGCACAGATCGAGCTGGTTATCCTCGCTCATTTTTCGCAGGATGAAAATTTAGTAAAGGCATTCCGGCACGGAACCGATGTCCACGCGGCAACGGCGGCGCTCATCTTTAATATACCGGTTGAAAACGTTGTCCCCGATATGCGCCGCATTGCAAAGGTGATTAACTTCGGGGTGATGTACGGTATGAGCGCATTTAGGCTCGCCAATCAACTGCGCATCTCCCGCACCGAGGCGGCGGAGTTTATTACCCGCTATTTTACCACCTATTCGGGAGTGTCCGCCTTTATGGAGACGCTCAAAGAGTCGGCCGCGGAAAAGGGCTTTGTGGAAACGCTGATGGGCAGACGGCGGTACATCCGCGCTATCAACAGCCGAAACCAAACACAGCGCGCCGCAGCGGAACGGATCGCCATCAACACGCCCATTCAAGGCTCCGCCGCCGATATCGTCAAAACGGCAATGCTGCGTGTAGATCGCGCATTGAAGCAGCAGCAGTTAAAGGCGCGCCTCCTGTTACAGGTACACGATGAACTGATACTCGAAGCGCCCGATGCGGAAGTCGATTCCGTCAAAGCGCTGTTAAAACAAGAGATGGAGCACGTCGTCGAACTCGCGGTCCCGCTCCGTGTCAGCATCGAAGCGGGCAGCTGCTGGGGAGATTTCCATTAAGGTTTCAGAGTTCTGCCCTAAGAATCCGCCTTGGTTCCAGAACTTGATTCTTATAGAGCTTCTACTTCTTCTTGAGAGAGGCCCGAAATTTTACAAATATCATTGAGTGGATACCCCATAGTTAGCATTGTCTTTGCGGTTTCAAGCGCTTTTTGGCGGGAGCCGCGAGCTTCTCCTTGTTGTATCCCAAGCATTAAACTTTCTTCTCTTTGTACGGCAATATCGGTATCGTAATCATATTCAACTACTAACATGTTTATAACCTCCCGTGACTTTCTTTGTAAATATTCCCTTAATATATCGTTTTTGATGCATTCTCTAATGGCATTTTCAAACCCATGCTCTTTATCAACTGCAATATGCCGACGTACTGCCTCCACAAACCGGCTGTATTGTCCCAACGGTTCACAACTCTTTAATATTTGACTGTCTTTATCATAATTGATATTTATCAGTTTTACAACAAGCTCAAGAGTTGGCGTTTCAGGTTGCATAATAAAGGAATCTGAAAGTCTCAGTATTTTTTGTGCAGGAATGTTTTCTCTTCCATTGTAAAAAACGTAAAATACCGGAGCTGGAATCTTTTTCAGTGCCCGTGAATAGCGGTCTCGGGGATTTTGGATATGTTCATACAGCCGTGTTACATATTCAAGGCAGCGTAATGGCATATTCGGATTTACGGTTGACTGATGTTCTGCAAGGACAATAATTTTATTGTCAACAAGGTATGATACATCATTAGCGAATGACATATACATTGTTTGTTTAAGCCGTATATTTTGCAATATAGCTGTAGACTGATAATTCGTATTATGCAGAGCATTATACAATGCTAAAAAATTATCTTTTGCAGTTCTATCACTACTGAAAAGATCAACAAAGACCGAATCCTTGTAATGGCTATTATGTTTTCTCATAGTCATTCACCTCCGTGCACCGCCACCAACAGTGGTAGTTCCTACAGGATATATACAGCACGGATGCAGAAATGGCTAAAGAAATGAAAGAAAAATCACCTTTTTTATTAAGTTAGGGGAAGACTTTTCTTTTTTTTCGATAACAGGGCATCTGCAAAAAACTCGGTCAGTTTTTTCAGATGCCCGTCGAGTTTTTAATAAGTCTATAAATATGAATGACTTATTAAAAACATCGCAAAAAAAATTTCAAGGAAACCCTCTAAAAAACTGAAGTTTTTAGAGGCTACCTAAAAAGTCTTCCCCTACGACCCCATCTAAAGAAAAACGGCGACTTAGGGCTCTGCCCTAAGAACCCGCATTGATTCCAAAGCATAGTTCTGAAAATAAAAGCTAAACAGTAGTAACTTTCACACTAACTCGTTTCAGTACCGCCACGGATGACATCGCTCACAAATGTACATCCTTGTACATTTGTGCGCTTCGAGTTTTTCTAATGAAAAACTCGATACTGTGAAGAACCACTGACATCCTGTCAGCAGCAGCGACGTTTTTGCCAAGCAAAAACTCGCGTTCAAAAATTGACATGAAGGTCAATTTTTGAACTTGCCACACGGAAGCCAAGATCGTTGTTCCTGTTGTCGGGGTTGTTGTTGTTCCGAATACCGACGACGCAGTTGTTCGCGTTGTTGTTCCAGCTGCCGCCCTGATCATATTTTGACCTCCTTGTCAAAATATGATCACGAGTTTTTTGCTTGAGCAAAAAACATCGTTCCTGAGTGGAACAATCGCCATCCTTGGCGATACTGACGCGTTTAGTACCGGAAGCAGCACCCTTTTTTGCCCCTACCGTTTAATTCATTTTTAAATTATTACGCTTATTCATCCAATAATTCTTGTATGCGTGATTTTTCAATAACATACTTTGCAAGATTTATGCCTTTACTTATTTCAGTCCCATACGATGAGGCAAGTTTCGTATTTCGAATTATGTCCGTTACGCTATGCCCTTCCTGTTGAATGATTTTTGCATATTTTATTCCGAATAAATGGATATTCGTTACCTTTTCTCCATCAGCAGCATTATTATACATAGCACTCAATTTCGCTGATAACTCTTGTACAGTCATATTCGTGTATCTCCTCGTATATTTGAAACATCCCGGTTTAATTTTTAAAAGATATCTCATCAGCAAAACTTATAATAAGTTGTAATATAAATCTATCCGAAATTATGATTTATCGCAAAAAATTTTTCGAGCCGCATTGTTCAAGAATGTGCATCCTTGCACATTCTTGAACGACGTGTTTGCAGGGCAAACACGCTACTTCATAGAACCATCGCCATCCGTGGCGATTCTGCAATGTACGTCCTGTACATTTTTTAACAGCAAGTTTGTGAAACAAACTTGCTACTGCGTGGAACCACGGACATCCTGTCCGATTGTCGTAATTCCACCTTTTTTTCAAAACTATACTGCACCACCTCTACACATTTTGCCGGTTCGGTTTCACTGCAACGGGCGGCTTACGCACGCCCGTAACTGCTCAACCTCGCAGGCAAAACGCGGCACGGATGCCGCTGGTTCCATGTAGAAGCGAGATTTGCGCTCATTGCAAATCTCGTCGATGAAAAATGTACACGGATGTACATTTTTCATCAGGGGCGCAACGCCAGGCGGAAGCCAAGATTGACGATGCTGTTGTCAGGGTAGCTGCTGCTGAACCGAGCACCGACGACGCAGTCCTCTGCGTCATAGCCCCAACTACCGCCACGTATGACGCGTCTAGTACCGGGAGCAGCAGGTGCACCTTGTGGGTCGGTTACAAATCCGCCGGATTCGTAAGCGCCGTCGTTTGCTGTAGGATTATTATCATACCGGTCAAAACACCATTCCCAGACGTTCCCGCTCATATCGTGTAAGCCAAGTGCATTCGCTTTCTTTGTTCCAACTGGATGCGTTTTACTATCTGCATTACCGCTATACCATGCAACTTCTCCCGTTTCGGCTGTATTCCACTTGTCTTTCGCTCCACTCGCACTGTTCACTTTGGTAAGCCATACTTCGCCGTATTGTTCTGCATTGGTGTTGTCGCTCCCCTGCCACCGAGCTGCATACTCCCATTCCGCTTCCGTCGGAAGTCTAAAACCTTTTTTACTCATATCGGCATAGGCGGCATCGCAAGCAGCTGTGTCAGTCGCGTTTTTTAATACGGCGGTATGATCGTCCTTTTTGCGGTAGACGCATTCGCTCTCAGCATTGTTCGTTTTCTGGGTATACGCATTACACCATACAACGCAGTCCCGCCAACTTACCTTCGTTACCGGCTCTTCTTCGCTCCCGCTTCCGCTGCTACCTTTTTGCCCTTCATTAGCAAACGTATATCCGTTTCCGATTGCCCAGTCGTATACTTCTTTCCACAGCTTATACGGCACTTCCGTTTTGCCCAGCTTATAAGGACTCAATTTTACCTTCCGCCCTGCACGGAATACCCCTTTCCAATAATCTCCCGTTCCGGGCAAAGATGCCGGATCCGGATCCATACCGGTAATTCCTGTTGCAAGCGGGGTTATCGTTACAAAATCGCCGGCAGGCGGTGGCGGCGGTGTGCTGTTGCTTTCAAAGCTCACCTTAACCTCGACGCCCTTTGTAACGGTAAACGAATAGGAATCGTTTGTGCCGTTTACGGCTTCTCCGTCACGTGTCCAGCCCTTTACCCTGTAGCCCGAATCAGCCGTTGCCGTAAAGGTTACGGTTTTGTCGTGCTCAACGTTTATGGGACTGATCGTTGTTTCCACTATGCCTTCCGCCTTTGCTTTAAGCGTGCCGCCTGTGCCGTCTACGCTAAAGGTTATCTTGTATGTCGTCGGAGGCTTGGCTGTTACGTTTACCGTACAGCTCGCTGTTTTACCGCCGTCTTCGGTCGTTACGATAATTTTAGCCGTTCCCGTTTTTTTCGCCGTTACCTTTCCGGTTGCATCAACGCTCGCTATCGCAGGCTTATCGGAACTCCACGTTACCTTTTTGTTCGTTGCATTTGTAGGAGCAACCGTTGCGGTCAGTTGCTCACTCTTTCCTTCCTCAAGCGCCAGTTTGCTTTTATCAAGCTTTACCTCCGTTACCGCTATGACAGCAGGCGGCTTTGCCTTAAAGCTCACCTTTACCTCTATCTTTGCCGTTACTTTATGGCTATACGTTGTTGTATCGTTCGTTATAGCCGTGCCATTGACCGTCCATTTATCTACTTCATAGCCGCTCGCAGGCTTTGCCGTAAAGGTTACGGTTTTGCCCTTTTCGACGTTTATGGGGCTTTTATCCGTTTCCGTTACGCCATCCGCCTTTGCTTTAAGCGTACCGTGTTCCCCGGCACTAAACGTTACTGCAAATGTTTCCGGTTTAACCGTTATCTTATTCGGACATCCGGTAAACAAGGCCATTGCAGCAAGCATCAACCCTACTGCTAACCGGCTCAACAGCCGATTCGTTCTTCCATTTTTATCCATAATTGTTCCTCCTAGCACTTATATATTTTCAACCGCTAAACGGTTTAGTTCTTAATGCAACCGCAAAGCTCACAGAAAATGGTAAGGTTTTAAATGCCTTATACGGTACATCGCTCTCAATACCGCCACGGACGGCGGTGGTTCCACGCAGTAGCGATGTTTTTTGCTCTGCAAAAAACTCGCGTTGAGCAGGATACACGGATGTATACTGCTCAACAGTACTCTCCGCATACGTGGTACTCTTTGCGGTTTAATAGGGAAAAGATTAACAGTACGTTTGCCGTCTGCAAAAATTGATGAGAAATAATGATGTTGTTGTCTGAATGAAAAAGCCGCCCGTTTATCAGGGCACAGTCTAGTTGCTGAGTTGCTGAGTTGCTGAGTTGCTGAGTTGCTGAGTGATTATGCCGACAAAGCTATGTGTGTCAACTACCTTTTGAAAAGATGTGGGTATCTGCGCTTTTGGGGGAGAGTTTTTATACTGCGGTAATCCTATTTTAAAACTCAGCATAGAAATAGTATAGGAGTAAATATTGAGAAATGCAAGGGCTTTTGAAAATATGCATACCGTCTACGGCGTTGCTTAGTAAAAAACAATCCTCAACGTGCAAAAAGCACGTCTCCGGTTGTTTTTTACACGCGCCTTGTATCCGGTATCACTATTTTCAAAAGTGCTGGAATTACAAGGCACATACGGCATTCCTGCAAACAAATTAATTGGTAATGGGCATCGATAATAAGCGTTAGGGATTGGAAGGGCAGCGCAGCTGTTCCGAAAGGGATGAAGCGCCAGCGAAACCCCGCAAAGCCCGACGGTCGGTCAACCATTGACATCCGTGTCGATGTTTGACCGACCGGAACGCCCAAAATATAGTTACCCATTAAATATTACAACGTGCTCATTACTTAAGCGTTTCCTCTCGTGACTGTTCAAGCTGTTTCAGAACTGCCGGATCAAGTTTAATGGAAAGATTTTTTTCGTTTGACGGGAGTACGGTTCCTTTCGGCGCGTTCTTCGCCCTCCGCAAATCCTTCACTGCAGTGTAGTAGAGATCGGCTTGTCCGTTCTGGCGCGCCTTTGAATAAAACACGGCGAGGTTCCCCGCGGCAATCAACACCGGCAGCGGAACGGTCTTTCCGTTTTTGTTTTTGATAAAGACATAGCCGCCGGAATAATCCCGCACATGAAGCCACATATCCTTGCCCCGCACGTGATGCCGTAGCAGCTCATCGTTTTCGGCGGCTGTCCTACCGACATACAGAATCCATCCGTCATGGTAGAACGTAAGTCCCGGCCGCTCTTTTTCTTGAGCCGCCTGTTTCCGCTGCACGGGTATCTTTCTTTTATGCAGTACCTTTTCGATAAGGTAAGGATTTTCTTCAATCCGCAGCTTTGCAAGCTCTTCGTTAAGCGCGGCGAGCGTCCGCTTGGAGGCTTCGATATCATCGGTGAGCGCTTCAAGCCCCGAAACCGCTTTCTTATACCGCTCATAGTATCCGGCAGCATTTTCCTGCGCGGTTTTTCTCGGGTCGAGGGCGATGCGGATAATCCGGTTGTCCGCCGCATAATCTTCAAGCTCAACGGAAGAAGCGCCCTGCGGAATCCGGTAGAGATTTGCCAAGAGTAAATCGCCTTGATGTTTCAGCGTATCAGCCTGCAAGAACGAATGCTTTTTCGCTTCGAGTTTTTCAAGCGCGCGGGAAATCTTCTCTATTTTAAGACCGTAAAAGCGCTCCGCTTCCGCACGTAAGGCTTCGAGCGAAAGCACAGGCGCCTGCCGCGCGTACCATTCGTCAATCGCTTCGTTAAAGGTCTTGGAAGTATCATAGCTGCGGACGGTGTAGGTTTTTATCGGTTTGTCAGCGGCTACAGGCGACACGGTGATAGGTGTGCTTTCTGTGGTCTTTGCTTCAACGTCCGTCGCAGCCGCTTCGGATTCTCCCGGCAGAAGCTGCCACGGCTCTCCGCTCACTTCATGACGGGAAGGGCGGCGGTAAAAGGCATCGACGATAATGCCGTTATCGACAAGCAGCATATTCGCCGCCCCGCTCCACAGCCGGATATAGAGGTAGAGCATACCTGAAGCGGTCTCCAACGAAAGCCTGACAATGCGGTCGTTGTTCAGCTGAACAGCCTCGGTAATCTTGGCGCCGCGGATCCGGGAACGGAGCAGCTCCATAAAACGGAGCGGCTTGTCGAACTTGGGGATTTTCCGCGTGGTTTCATGCAAGCGACACGCCCCCGGTTCAAGACAGATGACCAGAGCCATCGGGCGGGTCTTGTAGAGGTGCAGCACCATCACGGAATAGGAGGACTGCACCACCTTTTGTATGTATGAGCCTTCCAAATCGAGCTCTTCCAGAATTTTATCAATTTCAGCGCAATTAAGCGACATCTACACCTCCGGTCACAGGGCAAACGCATCAGACGTTTTTTGGATATCCCCGCAGAATCACGAGGCTGTTCAACCAGAATTTCGCCGCATTGCGTCTCAAATGGTCTCACAGCCTCGTGATTCTGCGATTTTTATCTATCGGTCTGATGCGTTTGCTCTGAGCTTAAAGAAATGATACCTAAAATTTCGATCAGGAGGAAGGCATTTCGATGATGTTGTCGGCGAGGTACTCGGCTTCGTCGCGGTCATGGGTAACGTAGATTGCCGTGTACTGCATTTCGGCTTGGTGCTTTTTGAGCTCTTCGCGGAGTTTAAGCCGCAGCGGAGCATCGAGGGCGGAAAGCGGTTCGTCAAACAAGACCACGAGCGGGTTTACTGCAAGCGTCCGCGCAAGGGCGACACGCTGCCGCTCCCCGCCGGAGAGCCCTTCAATCCGTCTTTTTTCCATACCGGTCAAACCGAAACGTTCGAGCCATTCCGCAGCAGCCTGTCTGCTTTCCTTTTTGGATATCCCTTGCGAAACGAGGCCGTACCCGATATTGTCTTCGACACTTAAATGAGGGAACAGCGCATAGTCCTGAAAGACCATACCGACGCTGCGATTTTTGACGGGCTCATCGGTAATGTCGCGCCCGTTTAAAAAGACGTTTCCCGAATCGGCGGGCAACAAACCTGCGATCATTTTAAGCACGGTTGACTTACCGCATCCCGACGAACCGAGCAGCGCAAGCGTCCCAGCCTTTTCCACCGAACAGGAAAGACTGATAGTCTTTGACGGCAACCGTTTCGTCAAACAAACAAGCCGGAGAAACGCATCACCTTCATCATTCGCTCTATTTATCGGAAAACCCATCGAATCACCTTTCATATACGCTCCCTACCATACGCACTTTTGATACACAGGGCAACCGCACTTTAATCTTTCCAAGCGGTTGTCTTCCTTACGTTCAAAATTTTAAATAAAATTTTGAACGCTTTTTTCCACAGAAGGACAAACGCATCAGACAGGTTGATATAAATCGCAAAATAAAGAGGCCGTGAGACCATTTGAACCGCGAAGAGGTTCAACTCTGGTTGAACGGCCTCTTTATTTTGCGGGACAATATGAACACTGTACTTCCTTGTACAGTGTTCATAACAAGTTTTTCTAACGAAAAACTTGCTGCTGATTAGTGTCACCGCCATCCGTGGCGGACATAACAAAACAGTCTAATGCGTTTGTCCGCGCTCCCTCACCGTGTCCTGAATATAAAAGAGCGAGCCCGTCAGCACGGCTAGAATCACCGCGATACCGGCGCTTTCGGTGAACCGGTACGAACCGGCAAAGCGGAACAGCATCAGCGCGAGATTTTCAAAGTTCGGAATCTGGAGCAGAAGCGGCAGCGATGCGTCCCCCGCGCTGATTGCAAACACGCAGCACAGCGCAGATATAATACCGGTTTTGCATAACGGCAGAAATACCCGAAAAAATGCATCCGTGCGGGTAGAGGACAAAAGGCGGGCGGCGTCGAGTACCGAACGGGGAATTTTTGCGAGGCCGGTCTCTATTTGCATCCACGCAAAGGGCCACGCAAGCGAACTTTGCACAATAACCAGCAACAGCAGCGACGGCATGGTATCAAGCTTCAACCACCCCGATCCCAGTATAATAGAAGAAACTGCAAAAGGAATGAGCGGCAGGCTTTTATACCACTTCCGATTCGATTGAAACGCTGCATACGCAAAAAAAAGCGCAGCCGTTACGGAAAGCACAGCGGTTCCGATCCCCGTCTGGATGGTGTGCCGCACCGCGCCCCAAAAGTGAGGCCGCTGTAAAAGCTGCCGCCACGCATCAGCGGTTATCGTGAGCGGCGCCTTAGGACTCGACAGGGAGTACCACACCAGAGAACCGAGCGGAAACAGCAAACAAAAACAAATAACACAGATAAGCACGGCAAAAAAGATATGTTCCGCTGCGCCGCCGATGCGCAACCGAATGCGGGCATATTGGGTGTTTTCAGCATGATCGGGTGTTCTGCTCCTTAAATAAGCGTACAGCCCTACCGCAGCCGCTGCGATACCGGTTTCCACCAGCGCAATATGCGCCGCGGTACTCGCGTGTATATCTCTGCGGATGGTTTGATACAACTCAACCTCCAGCGTTGTTACGCCGAGACCGCCCAGCAACAGAATAATCACAAAGCTGAAAAAACAATATAAAAAGATAATGACGAACGAAGCACACAGCGGCGCCTTCAATGCCGGAAAGATCACTGTTCTAAAAATACGCAGCGGTGAGGCTCCGAGCAAAAGAGCAGCCTGTTCGGTTTCCTCAGGGAGTTGTTCCCATGCGGCGGATACGGTACGCATCGTGATGGGAAAATTATAAAAGGTGTGTACAAGCACAATGCCGCCCGTCGAATAAAGGAAGGTGCCGATTGAAAGCTCCCCTGCCGAAAGCGCCGCAAATAGTTTGTTCAGCAAACCGTTTTTTCCGAAAAAGAGGATAAACGCGAGCGCAATAACCACCGGCGGCACGCTCAAGGGGATCGCCGAAAGAGAGAGCAACAACTTTCGTCCGAAGAACCTCCGGCGGGCGCAAAAAAACGCCGCACAGAGGCCGATACCGCTTGCTCCTGTCGCAGAGAGAAACGCTTGTATCACAGTAAAGCGGGCAGCCTTCCATAAAGGCCGGAACGACACTGCAGAAGCGCCTCCATCGAAGGCCGGAAAAACGGCAGCTCCGAGCGGTACGAAAAAAGCAATCAGTACCGCACAGAATAACACCCCGCCGCCTACTATAAAAGCGTTTTGCAGTAGTGTCCGCTTCGCAGCGTATCGATTAATTGAAACCATACAATTCTGCGATAAAAATGCGAAAATACGGTTATTTTTCCAATACTGAAATAATAGCGTCTACCGCCGTTTCCGCCTCGGTACCGGAAATCGTCAGTGATTTTTTCGGCATCGGGACGGTTTTAAATGATTCGGGAAGCTGCACCGCGGTATTTGCCGGATACATCCACTGCGTTTCGGGCAACACTTCCTGCGCTTTTTCGGTCAGCATAAAATCGATAAAAGCGTGAGCCGCTGCTCTATGCGGCGCATTTTTAACGACGCCCATTCCCTCAAGCGCAATCATATTCCCCTCGGCAAACGTCAATGCCTGATACCGATCGGTTTTATCATACCGGATGTGATAGGCCATACTGGTGGTATAGCTGACGGCAAGCGGAGCCTCCCCCGCCGTAAACAGCCCGTATCCGGCACTCCACGAATGGCTCATCGTCAGGATGGAAGGCATCAGTCTTTTCCAGTACGAAAGATAATCGTTTCCATAAACCGCCTTTGTCCATGCGGCAAAACCTAAGCCGGGAGCGCTTGTGCGGGGATCCATGATAACCAAGGATTTTGCATATTCGGGCTTTGTTAAATCTTCCAGCGACTGAGGAGCCGGCACCTTTGACTGAGTGTCATACATAACCGCAAAATAGCCCCAATCATACGGGGTGAGTAGTTGATCATCAGTCATTATAACATCTTGCGGAACAACTTTATCCAAATTCGGAGAGGTATACGGTTCCAGAACGCCTGCACTGCGCGTCTTATCGACAAGAAACGCATTGATACCGAGCAGTACATCGGCACGCGGATTCTTTTTTTCGGCTATCGCTTTCGATAGGACGGAACCGGAATCCTCGCAGATCACATAATTGACGGTGTAGCCTGTTTCATCTTTGAATCGCTTGGCAATTTCCGCGCCCGGCCCCCATTCAGAAGCAAAGGAGCCATAGGTATAGACAACAACGATTTTTTCCGCAGTATCTTGTTTTCCGCCTGCAAAAGCGGTTGAAGGCAGTATGATTGAACATACGATAAACAAAAAGAAATAAAGACGTAACTTCATTATTCCCTCCGCCGGCATTATCCGGATCAGGTGTAAGGCATCCGTACAGACGCCTTTTTCGGGTATGCTCTCAGCACGGAACGAATAGATTCGGGCATCTCTAAAAAGCCGATGAGGTTCTTAGAGGTTCCCGTTCATTGTTCCGGCACCCCAAGTTTGCGTATCCTAGTATATTCGCAAAAAAAGTGCAAGCTGTGTTTTTTAGATTGCAATAGTCATATTATGATATATTTTTGCAGGCATTCATGGGTGTAAGTACTTCTTACCATATTTTCAGAAGACTTCTATTTCTCCAGTATATTCATTTGCTTTTTGTATCAATGAAGGTTTATTTTCAGCCGCTAAAATAGCGCGCTCTCGTTAAATGCCGAGTTTGCGCAGGCGCAAACATCGCTTATAATATGCTGTTTCTCACTTTGTTACGAACCAACGAATTCGGCAACCTTCAAGATTTGATAATCTTTTCACTTGCCGAATTTTAAAGAACCGAAAATATATTTTCCGCCTTTACTCATCTGCGGCATAGTTAATCTCCTCGAATGCTTTCTTTGTTATGCGAATTGCACCGCCGCCGTTTCCTCAGACGCAGTATGATAAGCATTGCGGCTATTCCCAGCGCGATAAATACCCAGCCGTACAACAGTGCGATACAGACTGCGGCAAAGGCCTGTACTCCGCCTTTTATTGCATCCCATACCGGCATAAAAACTGAACCGGTTTCCGATGCGGCTTCTATCTGTTGGTACATACTGATATGCAGCGTACTGAAATTAACGGAATTTTTCAGATACCGCAGTCTGCCTTCTATCGATTCTATATCCGACCGTATATCCTGCAGTTCATTTTGAATATCGAGGATATCTTTTATTGTTTTTGCTTGGTTGAGCAGTCGCAGGTATCCTTGTTCCGTTTCTTTTTTGACGGCGAGGCGTGCGGTACTATCGATAAACTCTTCCGTTACATCCTGTACGGTAACGGACTTTTCATCGATTTTTTTAACGCCGCCGGAAAGCTCCGTTACGAATACATCAAAATGAGCCTTAGGTATTCTGACCGTCATATTCTGATATATCCGCGAAGAGCTTGCGCGCTCATCTTCTTGACTGATATACGCGCCGTATTTTTGAACGAGCGATTCGATATGCTGACGGGTTTCCGCTATATCGTGCGTTTCAAAATTGATCGAGCCTTCTTTTATGAGCTGCCGTTCGAAGATTGCAGCGGTACTTGCAGCCTCTGTGCCGTCTAAAGGACGCTGCATATCGGCGGTATCTACATCAGTGGGGTTTACATCTTTTGCGTATGCCGCATTTTTTACCGCTCCTGCGGGATGTTCAGCCTCTGAATATACCTGTCTATTTGAAACCGAAGCGCTTTTTTTAGCACATGAGCTGAAGGCAACAGTTCCTGCAAGCATGATAACGGCTATAATTTTTGAAAATCTATTCATTGGTACCTCCTGAGGTAATTCCCGATTATTGAATTGAGCAGAGGCGACTGCAACCACCTTATAGGAACACACAGAGCGAAACGTTGAGCACTGTGCCCCGACGCTTGCGTCGGGGCTGTTGATTATTTTATCACTTTAGCAGTTACGGGACAATCGGAACTTTGAATCCTAAACTTTATCTCCGAAACTTTTGCATCCGGCATAGCAAGAACACAAAAAAAAGTATAAAGGAAGGGAAGAAAATCGCCGAAAGAGGCAAACTGTCTTCTAGATTATTCTACGGGGCAGTTAAAGACCAGCCTGATCTTGATGTGTTTACCTGACATAAAGCACCGGCTACATAAAGTGCAAGCTACTTGACAAAAAATAAATTAAAGACCATTTTTAGGCATGCTCCAATCTATTTTTAACGATGCCGATATACAACTACCGGAACAAATACATAAAGCCGCAGTTGAATATCTTCCGGCGTTTCTCTCTGCAGAGGATGCTGAAGTACTTGCCGTGCAAGCCCTACTTATTGCAAGGGCTTTTCATACAGGGGGGACATTTGAACAGGTATTTACCGGTACCGAGCCGATTACGCAGCACTATCAAATCAACCTTATCCGCAGCTTTGAAAAAAATGTACGGCTGCTTGTCGATAAGATGTGGGTTGAAAAAGCAGACGAAGATGTAAAAGAGGATGTTCTCTATCGGCTCCGCTGTTTTTGTGAATCCATGCAGCAGGCAGAAAAGCCGGTCGATTATGAGGAATTGTTGCCTGAATGTCTCGGCGTCTTGCATGATGTCGTATTATTGCTTTTCGGTCGCCAAATCGACAGCGAAGGTTTTTTAGAATACGCCATCCGTATTGATCCCGATTTCGGACTTTTTTGGTATTATCTTGAATGCCTCAGGGCACAGCCTAAGCTTTCCGCAGAGAAAGCCCGACTAGCTATCTTTCTCGGTATTTATTTTCTTGCTAATTTTTAAATTGTATTCTATTTTATTTTATTCTATTGATTCATTAATTTTTATACTAACAGATTGACAGAGATCGATTACCGGTGTACGTTACGAGCATTTTTACGGAAGATTTGAGAAAAATCAATGTTGCTCGCCATAATTGAGGAGGGGAAAATGCGGATAAGAATTACCGTAAGTGTACTGATTTTTTCGATAATATTGAGCGTCCTTTTGGTCTCTATCGGATGCACAGGAAATACGAATACAAAAAAAGACAGTACCGAAAAAGTCGTTTTAACACTGGAATCGTGGCGCGTGGACGATTTGGAAGTGTGGACACAGCTGCTTGCTGAATATGAAAAAGTGAGCGGCGTACTTATTCAATTTAAGCCCATCAATCCTCCCAATTACAATGCGGAGTTGCGTTCGCAGTTGGATAGCGGATTCGGACCGGATTTAATGTTTGCTCGCTCTTATGCAACAGGTATGGAACTGTACGAAAAAGGATTTTTTGCAGATATAAGCGATTTGCCTCATTTACAGGAACATTTTTCTGAAAGTAGTAAAGATGCATGGCGGGGCGCCGACGGTAAATCCTTTGCGGTTCCCGTTGCCGCTGTTGTACAGAGTATTTACTATAATAAAGATATTTTTGAGAGAGCCGGCCTTGCTATTCCTACTACATGGGAAGATCTTTTGCTTGCCTGTAAAGATTTAAAAGATGCCGGATATACCCCGTTTGCAAACGGACTTGCCGATGCTTGGGATATCAATGAATGTTTTATGATGGGGTTATTACCGAACTTTATCGGCGGTGAAAAAGGTCGGCATGAATATGAAAACGGTTTGCGTCCTTTTAACGACGACGATATGGTTGCTGCGTTTACTGCAATGAAGGATATTGCCCCCTATTGCCCTCAAAATTTTGAGTCCTTAACGTATGCCGATTCAAATATGCTTTTTGCAACAGGTAAAGCGGCTATGTATGCCGATGGGTCTTGGACACTCGACAGTTTCAAAGATTTACCGTTTCAGTGGGGAAATTTTGCTTTTCCGCCTCCAACAGGGAAACAGCCTGAAATTTGCTTCCATGTTGATGTAGGAATAGCGATGAATGCGAACGGAATGCATCAAAAAGAGGCGAGGGACTTTTTGTCGTGGCTTTGTACACCTAAAGGAGCTGTCGTTGTTGCAAAGTATTTGCCGAGCGGTTTTTATTCTATGTTCAACGGCCGTATTCCTATCGAAAGTCCTCAAAGTGCCGAAATCTATGAACTTCTTACCGGACGAGGACAGGATGTTCGCTTTGTATGGCCTAAGTTGATGAACGGGACGCCTTCCGGTTATACTTTGATGAATGACGGCGTAATTGCCGTTATGAAAGGCAAAAAGACGCCCCAACAAGCTGCCGACGCTTTAGCAGAAGGTCTTGCACAATGGTATCAGCCTTGATCCCTTTTGAAAATAAACGACACATCTACTTCGTTGCTGCGCACAAATTAATCCTCAACGTATCAAAGATACGCCTGCGGTTAATTTGTGCTCGCGCCTCGTATCTGCATCGTCTATTTCCAAAAGCGCTGGAGATAAGGGCAGCCACGGCATCGTTACGCAAAAGCGAATGCTCAATGTATCATTTCCAACAAGGACGTCGGTGGTTCTAGTCAGTAATGTACCTGCGGGTGTTTTTTGTACGTTACTAGCGTCTGCATCGTTAAAAGTGTACATCCGTGTACACTTTTAACAGCGAGCTTCGAGTGAGCGCGAAACTTAATAGTAAAAAGAGAAGCTTTTTGGGAAGATTTACCCCTTAAGCAGTAGTTAATAGCACACAAGAAAGCATCATTGATTAAAAAATCGTTACAGCTTTTTCTACACTTGTTTTTTCTATATCGTTATCGTACACCGTATTGATAAAAAGTCAGCCCGACAGTTTTTATACCTCGTCCTCCGGCAAGGATAAGGACGGTAATTGCTTATATGTCAATCACTTGCATTGACTTTTTCCCCTTATAGATTATACTTATAGTGATTTTAGAGTATGCGAAATAACACCGCATTATGTAGGTAATACTGCCTTTATTTTAGAAACGGAGGAAGAAAATGAAAAAGATTACAATATTTTTTATCGCAGTAAGTTTTTTGTTTATTTCCTGTGGGCAGGCAGCCTTTGGTAAACCGGAGGCTCCGCAGGGCTACGGGACGGTGATTATCGGAATTGCCGGGAATGGCGTAAGCCGTGCGGTTGGCTCAAACGGCTTACCGCTTCTCAATAATTCCCAAATGACCATAAAGGTTACGAAGGATGATGGAACGTCTATTACGGAAAAACACTTTGCCGAAAGTGCTCCTAAAACCATGTCCTTAACGTTGCCGGTCGGCGAAAAAATCGTCGTAAAGGTTATTGTTAAAAACGTTTCGGCTCGATGGTCGGGCGAAAAACAGCACGAGGTTACTTCCGGCACCAATACCGTCAGCGTTAAGCTTAAAAAAGCTGCCGCTGCTTTAAACAGACTCCTGTTCGGTACTAATAAGCCCCATGGATCCCATTCAGGCGGTGTAAATGATTACACATTCACGTTGAAAATAGGTTCAAAGGAAGTAAAGAAAGAGCACATTAAATATCATAACTTTTGCCGCGACAATAAGGGAAGAATCTATCTTGCATACAACACCGGCAACCGGTGGAATATTGAACGTTACACGAGCGAGGGTGATAAGGAAGATAAAAGCTTTGACGGTTTCTTGGGTACTTCTCCACTGCTTCTCACAAGCGACCATGCAACAGGTGCAGTCTACCTTGTTGCAAAAGACGGCTTGAATATGAAGCTGTATAGAATAAACGAAGCCGGCGGCTCGCCTATAGAATTGATGGGAGCGTCTCTCGGGTATCTAACCGGCTATGCCGTATATAATAATGTACTCATCGCCTCAGGCTATGGAATGGTAGGTCCGGAATTAAAAATGTACCGCATAACCGAAGATACCGTTTCCGAAATTACGCTTTCCGCTCAGCCCGATTTACGCGAAGATACAAAGATTACATTAGAGGTGTCGGCGGGGTGGTTACATGGGACGATAAACGGCCTTTACATGACTGCCGATACCCTCTATGTTCTTTTTTCTAAATGTCAAACCATTCCGGACTCCTTTTCCTTAGGCGGTATTGTCAAATACTCATATTCGGCTGACGATACAACCGCTTCAATAAGCACTCCTGTCCGCATCGGTATTGCAAATGAGCATACTTCTGATGGAAACGGTATTTACCAGACCGAAGAAAGCAACTTCTACGGCCCCGTAAAGGTAGTCGGTTTTGATGAAGAAAACCTCTACATAGCCGATGACGGCGTAACGTTCGAGTATCAAAAAGGAAAGCCCCGTATTACCGCAAACAAAAACCGCATTGCAACGCTTAATAAAGGAACCAATGCGCTTACCTTTAATGATGCCCCAAGCGGGATTACTTGGCTGGGCGAAGATCCTGTATGGACAGGTGTAAATACAAAGACCATCGTCTGGAAAAAGAATGCTGCCGGTTTCGACTATTATCAGCTCAATTCAGCCGCTGATGCACTCACGGCAGAAACTGAACTTGCTAATTCAACATCATCCAGCAGTCGTTTTACCGATGTGTTTTGCTTTGACGAAGCCGGAAACCTCTACATAGTACGATATAAAACCGGAGGCTACCGTATATGCCGCTTTGAGCTGAAAGATGACGGCAGCTATGATAGCAGCGTAACTGTAAGTACATTAGCATTATCCGATCAACCGGTTGCCATTGCCGTTGACATATCGGGCAGTGTAAAAAAGGATGGTCAATCGGTAAACGCCTTGTATTACAGCTATGATGGCAGTAATAAATCATGTATCAAACGGCTTACATGGGAGAGGAACGCTGTATTTTCTTCCGCTGCGGCGGATACTAGTTTCGCTGATAGCGGCGTCCTTGAAGGTACTCAAGATGTTGGCAATAACAAAACACGCTTTACCGCGCTTGCAGCCGATAAAAACGGCTTCTTTGTTGCTCTAAAAGAGACCGGTACTTTTGGGTATACTGTTAGAGTGCAAAAATATATGCATAACGATGGCAGTGCAGTCGGTAATGCAATTAATGTTCTCGGTGAGGTAACCAACGCTTCAACTTGGTCAAGACCGGGAGATTTAACCGCTCTGCATATCCAAGAAGGTATTTTATACGGTCTAACGGCAGTGCAGTACCGCTATGAACATGACGATACTTATGTATATTACCCAAAAGACTCTATTTCAGGAAAACTCATGAAAATAGGCAGTTCTACAGCCGATTTTTCCGGAAATGCGGAGGTGCTTTACACTACGGAATTGCCGAGGAGTGAAATTCACGCCTCTGGCTCTGTGGCCGATGCGAAAAGAAAAGAAGGCGGCAAATTTGCACCTTACCGGTTTATTGCCGTCATGCCGAAAAAACTCATCATTGCCTCTGACGGTTTTTGGGGGCACATTACCGATCGAAGTGATCCGAATACTGATGATGTTAAACAATTCAATTTTATATGGGATTTTGGTATAAAAGATGACGGTTCACTTGAAGGCACGCCTCAATCGACAGAAACCGATTCCGCTATTGGGTTTTCAAAAACACTTACGAGAAGGCCCTATTGCGGTTATGAGTGGAAATAATGGCGCCTCTTATCAGTCTTTCCGTTCCGGTCTACGGAACGGAAGGCTCCCTTCCTGCGCTGCTGGATAGCGTGTTAGCGCAGGCGCCTTTGCCCATCAGCAACGGTGGGCAAAACCGCTCGCTGCGAATATCGCTAAAAAACAGCCTTTTCGGACATTCCCATGTAGCGGATGCAAAGGCGGGGCATCTGCCAGTTGAAGTTATCATCGTAAACGACGGCAGCCCCGCCGGCGGCTCCTTGCCTACAATCCTTAAACCTTATAAAAAGAAATGCAAAGCCGCCGGCATTCCTCTTATTCTTTTGGAACACTCTAAAAATCTCGGACTGGTTGAAGCCCGCCGCACTGCCGTACAAGCCGCCTCCGGAACCTACCTCTGCTTTGTGGATTCCGACGATACCCTTCCGCCGAATGCTCTTTTACATTTGTACGATGGACTGCTTGCCTCAGGCAATGGTTCCCTTGCGGATGCCGCCGATATCATCCACGGTAAGGCCGAGTATAAAACCGACTTTCCCGATGAGGAAGCTCCGCTTTACAAAGAAGCCCCCCTTGCCGAAATGGAAGAAAATATAAAAAAGGTTCATATAGGTCTTTTGGAAGGCGATGAACTTTTAAATTCTTTTTTACTAAAAAGAGAGCTATCAAGTTTTTTATGGGCAAAACTCTTTCGTACGGAGGCGGCTAAGGCTGCTTTTGCAGATATTCCTCACACATTTTGCACGATGGGCGAAGACTTTCTTATTTACTTTTTTGTCCTGCTCCATACCCGCTCCTATTTCGGAATAGAAGACATCGTTTATAACTATCATATAGGCACGGGCATAAGCTCCAACCAAGAAATAAAAGACCTCGCCCGCTGGGAAAGGGTTTGCACGGCAGCCTCGGTCTTTGCCGTAATCTTTTCGTATCTTGAAGAACACCCCTTGAGCGCCCCCAATGCCGAAAAGCTGACCGCAGCCCTGCAAAACCGCTGTAAAACAGCCTTGCTTCAAAACCTCCGCCACTTAAAGCGCGTTATTCCCTCTCTCCGCGATGAAGCTTATGCAATCCTCTGCGATTACTGGGGCGAGGAGTATGTAAACGCTGCGGAAAAAGCGAACCGTTTGACTTGAGCAATGCTATCGTTTTTTCTATGGCAGGGGAATCAATGCCTTCCCGCTGCGCCTGTTCAAAATCAACACCCCTGACGCAGAGCGTTGCCGAAAAATGGCAGGTATTAAACCCTCAGCACGAATAAGCGGCAAGAGCCGCAGCATCTTCGGGATGTTTTTCGATATGCAATATTGCGGGCATACTTTTTTTCCCTTCCACAATATCGTCGCCCAACTCCTGACAACCGTTTCGTACACGGCAACCGCATCGAAAATACTTTAAGCGGTTGCCTGACTGTAAGTGTTATTTTTTTACCAAGTCGGTTGCGAATATCTTTATCATAATAATAACGGAAAGCACTACGACGATTCCGTCAACGAGCGGCATAGCAAGCCATACGCCCCGCGCTCCGAAAAAATGGGGCAGTATCAGTACTGCGGGTACAAAAAGCACGAGCTGGCGAGAAATCGCTAAAATACCGGCGGGTTTCGGCTTGCCGATAGCCTGAAAGAGCGTCATATTCAATATCATAATCGCAAGCGCAGGGAAGATTATCATGGCAATAACGGCATTGGTTTTTCCCTGTGCTACAAGTACGGGGTTATCGATGAACAAGCCCAATACCTTTTCGGGACTGAGCAAAAAGATACCCCATGCCGTTATTGCAAGCAAAAGACCGAAGCCATAGAACAAGCCGGTGCCTTTTTTTACCCGATCAAAAAGTCCTGCACCGAAATTCGTACCGACAAAGGGCTGGTATCCTTGGCTTAATCCCCACAGCGGAATAAAGCTCAACATCAAATAGCGGAAGAATGCGCCCATTAGAACAACCTGATCTTCTCCGCCGTATTTTTTCAATGTCGAATACATTACCGTTTGCTGCACCAACGAAAGTACCTGCATAATCATCGCAGACATACCGATTGCAATTGTTTCTCCGACAATCGATCTATCCGGTTTAATGGTTTTAAAGCGAACATTTTTGCTGAAGCATAAAAAGTAAAAAAAGCTGACCAATGCGAAAACCGCCTGCGAAATAACCGTGGCAACGGCAGCACCGGCGATTCCTTGGTTGAATACAATAATAAACAGCGCGTCAAGCACAATATTCAGCACGGCGCCGGATCCCATGATAATCATCGCAAGTGCAATTCTTCCTTCTCCGCGCAGTACCATATTTGAAGCCTGTCCGAAGTTTACAAATATGGAGCCAAGGTACACAATCCGTAAATATTGCACCCCCATTGCGTGCATTTCTCCTTCCGCCCCGATAAGGGTGAGAAGCTGCGGCGCAAAAATGTATCCGACTATCATCACTACTGAGGACATCAGTACCGACAACACCAATACGTTTCCCATCACCGCATCGACGGTCTTTTGGTCTTTTCTGCCGACTGCCCGCGATAAAATCGATGCGGAACCAATCCCGACCAATACCGCGATACCGTTATTCACCAGCGTAAAAGCATAGGCGACGCTGATTGCTCCGAGCGCTTTTTCGCCCACATACCGTCCAACAAACATTGCATCGACAAAGCTGTACAAACTGATTACCAGCATACCGATAATGCCCGGCACACCTAATTTTAGCATGAGCTTGAATATATTTCCTGAAACAAGCTCTTCCCGTTTATCCGTCATAAGAACTCCTAAAACAGAAACCGACGATATCGTCAGTTATTTGATAAAAAGAACTATATATAAACGGAATCGGATTGTCAACCATATACAACAGTTTAATTAACAGTGCAAGCACATCGACTGCTTTTCGCGGATTACGGTAGAATTAGGTAGAATTATATGGGAAAAAAATATTGATATTATTAAAATTTATATTTGCTAATATGGAAATCATCGTATATAATTGAGAATATTATCGCATTATGATATGCGAAAACTATTTTCTAGGAGTTCTTATGAGTACAAAAAAGAACAAGGAAGTCTCAGGCTTTCTCAAGGGTGTTGAAAGGATTGGGAATAAGCTGCCGCATCCGGCGATGTTATTCTTTATCCTCAGCATTATCGTTGTCTTTATTTCCGCCATTGTAGCGGCTGTTGGTGCGCCGGTTACCTATTTTGACGCAAAAAAAGGACAGGAAGTAACGATAAAGGCTGTTTCGCTTTTGAATGTCGAGGGATTTCGCTATATTTTGAACAGCGCAACGAAAAACTTTACCGGTTTTGCGCCGCTTGGTACGGTATTGGTCGCAATGCTCGGTATCGGCGTTGCCGAGTGGACAGGGCTCATCAATACCTCATTGAAAAAGCTCCTCAGTAATGTTAACCCTCGGTTGATGACAGCGGTTGTCGTTTTTGCAGGTATCATCAGTAATATTGCTTCCGATGCAGGCTACGTTGTAGTTATTCCGCTTGGCGCTATTGTGTTTGCAAATGCCGGACGGCACCCGTTGGCAGGTCTTGCTGCTGCTTTTGCCGGTGTTTCAGGCGGCTTCTCTGCAAACCTCGTACTGGGAACTACCGACCCGCTATTAACCGGTATTACTATTGAAGCGCTTCACAATGCCGGTATGGATATTCCGCTTGATCCGACGTGTAACTGGTACTTTATGATGGTTTCAACAGTCTTGCTGACAATCGTTGGAACTTTGGTAACCGAAAAAATCGTAGAAAAAAACTTAGGCGAATATCATGGAACCTATCAGCCGGACAATATACCGGTTTCTGCGGAAGAAACACAGGGATTAAAACGTGCCGGTATTTCTATTTTGATTATGGTGGTCATACTTATTATCGGAATGTTCGGTTTGCCCGGTCTTCCGTCTCTCGCCATATTAAAAGAAGTGAATCCAAAAACAGGGGTCAGTTCCCTCAGCAATTTTATGCACGGTGGTTTGCTCCCCGTTATCTTAATCCTTTTCTTGGTACCCGGCTTAGTATACGGTAAAAAATTGGGAAAAATTAAGAATTCCGGCGACCTCGTAAAAGGAATGACACATGGAATGAACTCAATGGCCGGTTACCTTGTACTGGCATTCTTTGCAGCACAGTTCGTCAGCTACTTCGGTAAAACAAACCTCGGAACCATTCTTTCCGTAAACGGTGCAAACTTTTTAAAGAGCATCGGATTTACCGGCTTACCGCTTATCATCGCATTCGTTATTATTTCCGCTTTCTTGAACCTCTTTATCGGTTCCGCCTCTGCAAAATGGGGAATCATGGCGCCGATTTTTGTACCGATGATGGTAAACCTCGGTCTTTCACCGGCTTTAACGCAGGTTGCATATCGTATTGGAGATTCCAGCACCAATATCATCACTCCGCTGATGAGCTACTTTGCGATGATCGTCGTCTTTATGAAAAAGTATGATGAGGATTCCGGTCTTGGAACATTGATATCGATAATGTTGCCGTATTCAATCGCGTTCCTGCTTTCATGGCTCGGCTTGATGATTATCTGGTATGTAACCGGCTTACCGCTCGGTCCGGGAGCATTCTTAACATTATAAGGTATTTAGGAAACCTCTAAAAATATCAAGCCTATCGGCTTGTTCTGTAAAGAAATATTTTATCATATCTGCTAAAGTGGATTACGAACCGGTTTTTAGAGGTTTCCACTCGTTTATCCTTATCCCTCGCAAAGAGGAGGCGCTTGAGTCCTCATGAATGTTTTAGCTGAAAAATGTAAAGAAGTTATTTTTTCAGTTTTACCCATTGCCGTGTTAATTTGTATTTTGAACTTCCTTTTTGTGCGGGTTGATTATACTTTTTTTATTCAGTTTTTAATCGGCGTTGTTTTTATCTGCCTCGGACTTACGATATTCCTATTCGGAATAGACATCGGTATTACGCCGATCGGTGATGTGATGGGGCAGTTTATCACTGCGAAAAATAAAATATCGGTGGTTATTATCGGGGCGCTCATACTCGGCTTTTTTATTTCGATTGCCGAACCCGATCTGCAAATCCTCGGCGCTCAAGTTATGCAAGTCACCAAGGGGGCAATCCCGCAAACCACGCTGATTGTTATCGTTTCAATCGGTGTCGCGGTATTTCTTGCCGTCGGATTATTAACTATTGTCTATCATATCCCGCAGCATAAAGCTTTTACTTTCTCCTATGGATTGATATTGCTCTGTTCGATTTTTTCGGTACGGGAGGGCATATCGATTGCCTTTGATTCTTCGGGTGCAACAACCGGCGCGATTACGGTGCCTTTTGTTCTGGCAATAGCAGCAGGTGTTTCCCGCATGAAGAAAAACTCCATCGCATCGGAAACGGATTCTTTCGGACTTGTCGGGATGGTTTCGGCGGGAGCAATCTTGAGCGTACTTGCAATAACCTTGATACGGCAGTTACCGACCTTTGATGACAATTTCAGCATTTCGGAGCCTGCTGCCGGAGCCTCAATCCTTACCGCCATATCCGAAGCACTCAAACATGCAGCCTCTGAATCGGCACTCTCGCTGTTACCGATTGCGGTTATCTTTTTACTCACCGATGTATGTTCGTTACGGTTGAAAAAGAATACCTTGAGCGGAATTATTAAAGGGATGATTATCACCTTTGTCGGCTTAATGTTATTTTTAGCGGGAGTAAAAGCAGGCTTTTTGGATCTCGGCTTTCTGATTGGGCATAAAATCGGAGAGATTGCAAATCTGCCACTCATTTTAATCATCGGGGCTTTTATCGGCTGTGTGGTCATCCTTGCGGAGCCGGCCGTCTATGTATTGACCAAGCAAATTGAAACCGTCAGCGCCGGCTATATTCCGAGAAAGCTGGTACTCATCTTCCTTGCACTCGGCGTGAGTATTGCGACATTTCTTTCTATGCTGCGGATTGTCATTCCCGCATTTCAGCTCTGGCATATTCTATTACCGGGATACATGGTCGCGCTTGCACTTTCGTGGATTGTACCGGAGCTGTTTGTCGGTATGGCTTTTGACGCAGGAGGGGTCGCATCGGGGCCAATGACGGCGACATTCGTACTCTCCTTTGCGCAAGGGCTGGCGGCAGCAACGCCGGGTGCAAACGTACTTATCGACGGGTTCGGTATTATCGCGGCGGTCGCTTTGGCGCCGGTTATCTCGCTGCAAGTGCTGGGATTACTGTTTTATTTAAAACAACGAAATGTGTAAAAAAGGAAATACGACATGACCGCTTTTTCAGTATTGATCATTTTAGTGCCGCATGGGCAAGCGCGGAAAATTATCCACGAAGGCAGGGAGCTCGGCCTCATTGGCGCAACAACACTGCTTGCTCAAGGCACGGTAAAAAGTAAGCTGCTCGATTTTCTCGGCATCAATCAAATCCAAAAGGAATTGATTTTGACGATGGGAGAACATGATAAACTTGCCTCGATTATGGAGGAACTGAACCGGCGCCATCAAGTAACCAGAAAAAATTTCGGCATTGCGTTCATCATTCCGATTACCTATTCAAACAAACATTTCAGCGGAGCACTGCCGCCGGAAACGCAAAAGGAGATACAAGCTATGAAGTCAGCGATTTTTACAATTGTAGATAGAGGACGAGCTAATGATGTGGTGGACGCTACCATAGAAGCGGGAGCACGCGGGGGCACCATCCTTCACGCCCGTGGTTCAGGCGCGAATCAAACAAAGCTGATTTTCGATATTGAAATAGAACCCGAAAAAGAAATTGTCTTAACAATTGTAGATCCCGAACAGGTTGAACCCGTCGTTGCCGCCATCCGCAGCCATAGCGATATTGAAAAGGACGGCCACGGCATCTTATTCGTGCTGCCCATCACCGACGCCTACGGAATAAAATAAACAGTTGGGCAGTTCTAAAAACTGCAAGCCTATCGGCTTTTTCTGTAAAGAATGATTTATTATATCCGCTAAAGCGGATTGCGAAACAGTTTTTAGAGGTGAGCTTTGCTCACCGATTTTCTTTAGATTTAATTTGCAATCGGCATTGGGAGTGCACTTTACAATGGATACACAAAACACGGAACTTTTACAAGCGGGATTAGCCGCATTACATATTGAAGACCGCCAAGGAAAATTGGTAGATATGTTAACGCGATACATTCGCGAACTTGAAACGTTTAATGCCGCATTTAATTTGATAAAGGTACAAAACACTCAAGAGCTGATTATCAAACATATCCTCGACAGCCTTGCGCCGTGGGAAGCGTTAGCGCACCGGCTCGATTCACACAAAAGCGAAGACACCTGTACTATTGCGGATATCGGTTCGGGAGCGGGGCTGCCGGGTATTCCGCTTGCATGTCTGTTTTTACTTAAAGATCCGAGCATTAAATTTACGTTAATAGAGCGGATGCACAAACGATGCGCTGTTTTGGAAAACGTACAAGCCATGCTAGGGTTGACCAATACCTCTGTGCTGGAATCCGAGGCAGAAAAAGCTCCTGCCGATTATTTTGATATTGCCGTATTCCGAGCATTTCGGCCGCTTGACCGCACAATGCTTGCGACCCTGCAAAAACGAATTCGCAGTACCGGTATCTTAGCTGCCTACAAGGGAAAACGCACCGCAATTGAAGAAGAGATGCAAGCTTTGGGCGCTTATAAACCGGACTATCAGGTGATACCGGTACAAACACCCTTTTATGACGCGGAACGGAATCTCGTTATCATCCCCAAAGAAAAACTTTAGGACGCCTCTTAAAATACGATCTGTTTTTAACGGCTCCTGTAAACTGATTAATAGATCAATTCACCTGAATAGTACCGGCGTTCCTTATCCTCTTCCGTAATGCACAGCGCTCCGTCCGGCGCGATACCGGTAAGAATACCTTCGACGACGTCGTTCTCCTGTTGCCCGCGCATAAAGCGTACTACAGAACCTCGCTTCCAAAGCCGGTGGCTGATTTCCTCGTTCCAATCGCGGCGGCTAAGACATTCCTGTATTTGAGTCAGCAGCGCAGGAATAAACACTTCAAACGTGGGGCATTTGTCGGCGCCGATGATCATTGCAAGCGAAGTTGCCGTGTGTTCTATACTGCGCAAAAAAGCTGTTTGAAGCAGGTTAATACCGACACCGGCAAGAACACAGCCGCCCGCACTTTCGCACAGGATGCCGGCAGCTTTTTTCCCATTGATAAAGATATCATTCGGCCACTTAACGGCAGTCCGCACACCGGAAGGCAAAAACGAATCGAGTGTTAAACTTACTGCCAGCCCTATCCGCAGCGTAAAATCGGTGGATGCAGGCTGCCTCAAAATAAGCGTACCAAGCAGGTTTTCCCCTGCAGGAGAAAGCCATTGCCGACCGGACATGCGGCCTCGCCCCTCCGTCTGATAACCGGCATAGATGAATGTTCCGTCCGGACAACCGTCCGCAAGACATTCGCGGGCAGCTTGCAATGTAGAATCGGTACGCGCGTAATAATATACAGGTGCCTTAAAAGGATTTGTGATTGAGGTTGTTTCTCGTTTTTGTTGCGGTATCAAAATAAACTCCGTGAATAATCTTTCTCTTTTTGCTCCGTTTCGGGAGCTAACAGGCTTGTAGCATCCGTTTCTGCACGGATTTTTTCTACAAGCTCGGGATTGTTTTTTAAAAATCTGCTTAAAATCTTTTCAAAAAGCTCCATACAAACGCGAGCATCATCTTCGGCGCGGTGAGCTTCCAGCGCCGTAATGCCGAACTGCACGGCAAGATCCTGCAATGCATAGCTGGAAAGTCCGGGAAATACTTCCTTTGCAAATATCCGCGTATCGACGGCTTTATTGGTTAAAGTCGGTTTTCCAGCGCGCTTTAACTCCGCATTAACATAGTTAATGTCAAACGGAGCATTATGCGCAACTAAAACACCGGTACCGATAAAATCGAAAAAGTCAGGAAAAACATCGGCAATCAACGGCTTATCCTTCAACATCTCATCGGTGATTCCGTTTACCTTGCCTGCCTCCTCCGGCATCGGCATTTCAGGATTGATAAGCACATTGTACCGGGCAATGACACCGCGCCGATCGAACTTTACCGCACCGATTTCGACAATTCGCCCCGATGAGGGATCAAGACCGGTTGTTTCGGTATCAAAAGCGATAAAGGCCGCCGTGTCGTATACGGCAGCCAACCAATCATAACTCGTCATTAGACAAGAGTGTCCAGTGCTTGAGCAAAAATTTTAACCTGCTGTTCCGCTTTGGTCTGAGCAGCGGCAACATCCTTACCCTGTACCGGCTGCGGGTGGATGATATAAAACTTGATCTTAGGTTCGGTACCGCTCGGACGGACACTGATAATTGTTCCGTCTTCAAGATAATACTGCAGCACATTACTTACCGGAAGATGTACTGTTTCTTTCTTATCGGGAGTAAGCGGATTATAGGAACATGATTGATCGATGTCGCGGATGGTGAGAACCTTTACACCGGCAATATCCTTTAATGCGGAAGTACGGAGTTTTATCATCATATTTTTCATAATTTCTACGCCTTCCGCACCCGGGAACACCTTGTTGATGGTTGTTTCGCAGAAGCAACCGTACTGTATAAAGAGTTCGTCTAAACGCTCTAACAAGCTCTTCCCTTGTTTACGCCAATAAAGCGACATCTCGGCGCAAAGTGCGGAGGCTGCAATTCCGTCTTTATCGCGGATTTCCATCCCGAAATTATAGCCGTAGCTTTCCTCAAAACCATAGATATAATGATACCCTTGTTTGGTAATCTCGTCAGCCTTATTGCAAATCCATTTAAAACCGGTTAGGCATTCAAAGGATTCAACTCCGTAACCTTTTGCGATGCGGTCGCACAGGTGGGACGTTACAATAGAACGAACAATAGCAGGTTTTGCCGGCATAACACCGAATTCTTTTGCAGTTAGGCAGAGGTAGTCGGTAAAAAGAGCACCCATCTGGTTGCCGGTGATAAGGTGCATCTTTCCGGTGCTGTCTTTTACCGCCGAAGCGAAACGGTCAGCATCAGGGTCGGTTGCCATTAAAATATCGGCGCCTTCTTTTTCCGCCAATTCAATCGCCATTTTAAGCGCAGCCGGGTCTTCGGGGTTAGGGTAGCTGACTGTTGGGAAATTTCCATCCGGCTGACGCTGTTCCGGCACGGTGATGATGTTAAAGCCCATATCGCCGAGTACTTTTTCGACATGCATCGCACCGGTACCATGCAGCGGGGTGTAGACAATTTTTACGGACTTGGACATTTCTTTAATAAGATCACCGCGGTGCAGCTTGGCTTTAACGCTCGCCCAGTATTTTTCGTCTATCTCTTTATCGATGATGATGAGTTTACCGTTCTTAATTGCTTCGTCGCGGTTCATCATGTTAATTTTCTTAACCGTGTTTACTTTGTCGATAATGCCCTTATCGTGGGGTGGAATAACTTGCGCTCCATCATTCCAATAGGCTTTGTATCCATTATACTGCGGCGGATTGTGAGAAGCGGTAACAACAACGCCGGTATCGCAGCCAAGCTGCCGGATTGCATAGGAAAGCTCCGGTGTCGGACGCAATGCCGAAAACAAATAGACCGTAAAACCGTTCGCTGCAAAAATGAGGGCGGTTGCCTCTGCAAACACATCCGAATAGCGGCGCGAATCGTGGGCAATAACGGCTTTTAATGTTCCGCTCTTTGCCTTTTCGGGGAAGGTTTCGATAATATAGTCGGCAAGTCCTTGAGTCGCCTTTTTAATCACCATAGGATTCATCCGGTTTGTTCCGCCGCCGATAATCCCGCGCAAACCACCGGTTCCGAATTCCAATTGACGGTAGAAGCGGTCAAACAGCTCTTTCTCATCGTTCTTTGCAATGAGCGCTTCTACTTCTTTTACGAATGCCGGATCAGTTTCTTCCGCCATGTACTGCTTTGCATAGGTCAGAATGGTATTACTATCCATGATCGAGTCTCCTCTAATAATCAACGTTCGGATATTTTCGACAGGGATCTAAAAATTCAAATCGTTTTCATATCCCGCTATCTATTTAGTGTAACCTTTTTTTATAGATTACGCAAGGTAAATACTTCACGGGTATATGCTTGAAAAAAAAATGATTTTGTGCTTTTATAGGCACATGCGCGGACGTACCGTCTTTTTATATATTTACCTTATTATTGTTTTTACCGTGCTTGCTGCAGGTTCGGCGATGCTGGGCTACTTACTGGCAGAAACGGCTGCCGTAAAGCAAAGTGAACAATTTACGGCTTTTAATCCCGATTTACCAACCCGGATACTTGATATACGCGGAGACTTAATTACCGAATTCTCTTCCAACGAGAAACGGGAAATTATTAAGTTTGAACAGATACCGCCTGCATTGATTAATGCGCTCCTTGTACGCGAAGATCGCAGCTTTTATCAGCACCGAGGCTTTACCTTAAAGGCGATTTTCCGTGCTGTTATCGGCAAGCTTACCCACAGAACACTCGGCGGCGGAAGTACCATTACACAGCAAATAGCAGGGCTTTTGTACTGTGACCGTACCGATATGAGTATTTCGCGAAAGGTAAAAGAACTGTGGTGGGCGGTTCAAATGGAACGCCGATACTCAAAAGACGAAATTCTCGAACTCTATTTGAATAAAGTCTATTTCGGCGGAGGTACCTACGGCGTCAGCGCTGCCTGTCGTTTTTATTTTGGACACTCCGTAGCGGAAATTACCCCTGCGGAAGCAGCGATACTGGTTATTCAGCTGTCAAACCCCGCCTATTACAATCCTTTTGAATACCCGAACCGCGTACAGGAACGCCAAGGTTACATCCTCGACGAGATGGTTAGGCTCGGTTATCTCACTAAAGAGGAACGAGACGAGTCCTACGATGAGTATTGGGCTCATTTCGATTATACCCGAACCGCTTCGTCCGCATGGTTTAACCGCGAAGATAAAGCCCGCTGGTTTTCCGAATATGTACGCCGCCAGCTTGAAACGATGATGTACGGCACGATGGATTTTTATTCCGATGGATATATTGTACATACCACTTGCGACCTGCGCCATCAAGCAGCAGCTGAAAAAGAGATGGGAGACTATATCCGCATTGCCAATAGCCGCGTAAGAAATACCCGTTCGCACCGATTTGCACAGAGCGAACTGTACAGCAACATCACTGCGCTCGTTTCACTCGCCTTTAATATTCCGGCACTCCATATCGATTCCGAACGGGTGCAAGCAAAAACCCTTTCCTACTATCGCAGCAATTTAAATCCTATTGTAGATATGTCGGCAATGCTCTTCGGTTTAAACAATCTCAAAATTACCGGTACAAAAAGTACGGCTAAGGTTCAAGATGAGCTTGCAAGAAAAACAGTTGAGGGAACGCTCATCTGTTTGGAAAATAATACCGGATACATTACGGCGCTCGTCGGTGGAAGTAAATTCGACGAATCGAATCAGATGATTCGGGCGACACAGGGGCGCGTCCAACCGGGAAGTTCATTTAAGCCTCTTCTGTATTCCGCAGCCTTCGACACCAAATTGATTACACCGGCAACCGTGCTGGAAGATACACCGCAGGTATTTCAAAACCAGAGCGGCGTTCCATATATCCCCAATAACTATGCAGGGCATTGGCAGGGTACTGTTCTCGCATGGAGAGCGCTTGCAAAGTCTCTGAATATTCCGGCAATTAAGGTACTCGATACAATCGGTTTTGATGCGGCAATCACCCGCTCAGCAGCGCTGCTCGGCATCACCGATCCGGACGAAATCGACCGCACGTTCCCGCGGCTATATCCGCTCGCGCTCGGTGTTATCAGCGTTGCACCCGTCCAGATGGCAAAGGCGTTTGCCGTCTTTGCAAATCAGGGGCGGCGGGTTGACCCAATAGCCATCCGAACCGTCGAAAACCGCAACGGCACCATTGTGATGGATCCCGAACGGGATTTACGGTTGGATCAGCGGCGGCGAGGAAATGCGATGCAGGTTATCAGCCCCCAAAATGCCTATCTTATGACTTCGGTACTAAAGAGAACGGTTACTGAAGGGACACTCGCTTATGCTTCAAGCAGCGGTTCAAAGTTCCGTTATAAGGATAAGAAAACCGGTAAGTATTTTTCTATGCCTGTTGCGGGTAAAACCGGTACGACCCAAAACTGGTCTGACGCATGGACAATCGGTTTTTCTCCGTATTATACTGCCGCCGTTTGGTTCGGGTATGACAAAGGAGGTCAGTCGCTCGGTCTTGATAACACGGGGGCGACACTTGCAGGACCGCCGTGGGCAAACTTTATGAAGGCAATCCATGAAGATATGCCGTATCGGGACTTTATTCGGCCTGAAACAGGATTAACTGCCGTTTCGGTTTGTTCAAAATCCGGAATGTTGCAAACGCCGTACTGCAACGAAGGAACAGTGTCGCTCTACTTTTTATCCGGTACAGAACCGACAGAGGCGTGTACTTATCATGAAGCAAACAATGTACTGCTCGAAATTGCAAAAGACCGTCTACGCAAAAGCAATTACAGTACCGGACAAGCGCCGGTCGACATTATTAAAACGGATGTACTCATTGACCCGCGTATTTTTGAAGACCCTGAACCGAGCAAACAAAGACGGAGGGGAAATACTTCCTATACGACAGATTCATCTATAACCGGCGATCTTACAGTACCTTCCAGCTCAGACAGCATTTTTGAATCTAACCCATACTTACGCTCAGGTGAAGATGAGACATCCGAAAATCAGTCTTCGACGTTGACTCCTCAGCAAGAACAAAATGCAGCAATTCAACAGGGGCAGACTTCGGGAACATCAGGAGTGGGCAATACGTTGCAGCCGCCGATTCCTCAAACACATTTGGAAACGATCGACGAGGGAACCCCTTTACCGTCTTTCCCGCCCTTAGAAACTGCCCCTTCCGGCGCCGAATCCGAAACACAGGAACAGGACAATGGAACAATACAGGATGAAGGTATTAACCCGTGGCTATAAGGGAGTTTTCACAAAGGAGCAGATAGGACACAAACGCAAGTCGCATACACGTGTCTTATAAAAGGATAAAACATGAGTGAACAACCGTACGTCCGCCCAACTTGGGATGAATATTTTATGGAAGTGTGCCGTGCAATTGCAAAACGTGCGACCTGCGATCGAGGCAGATCCGGTTGCGTTATTGCGCGGGATAACCAGCTCTTGGTTACCGGCTATGTGGGCGCTCCTCGCGGGTTACCCCATTGCGATGACGTAGGGCATCAATTTAAAAAGGTGCAGCATGAAGACGGTTCCATCAGTCAACACTGTGTCCGTACCGTTCATGCAGAGCAGAATGCCATTTGCCAAGCGGCAAAACGGGGTATCAGTATCGACGGCGCAACGCTCTACTGCAAAATGACCCCGTGCCGAACGTGTGCAATGCTGATTATCAACTGCGGTATCAAACGGGTTATTGCCGAAAAACGGTACCACGATAGCGCCGACTCAATCGAGATGTTCAAACAAGCAGGGGTTACGCTCGAACATCTGAATGATACTATTGAAGAATATCAAGGCCAATAACTCTTTTGAAAATAGACGGCGCATCTACTGCGTCGCATTGCCAAAAACGTACAAGGAAGTACATTTTTCATCACAACATCGCAAATTAAGTCTAAGGAAAACCGGTGAGCAAAGGGCATCTTAAAAAACTGCAAGCCTATCGGCTTGTTCTGTAAAGAAATTCATTAACTTGTCCGCCTTGCGGACTGCGAATTAGCTTTTAGAGGTTCCCATAAGTATTATACACGAGATCTCAAACATAGCCTGCCGCATTATTCCTTATACACTAACTTGATGGGACAATGGTCGGAACCCAATACATCCGCTTTAATTGATGATTCGCAGATATTCGGTAAGAAAGCGTTGTCTACACAGTGATAGTCTATTCTCCATCCGATGTTTTTCTCGCGGGCATGAAAACGATAGCTCCACCACGTATATTGATGCGGTTCCGCACAAAAATGCCGGAAGGTGTCGGTATATCCTGCCTGCGTAAAGGTATCCATCCATGCCCGCTCTTCGGGCAGATAACCGGGGTTTTGCTCGTTTGCCTTTGGGTTGGCAAGATCTATAGGGGTATGAGCGATATTGTAGTCTCCGCACAGTACAATATGCCGACCTTCCTTTTGCAGTGCATTACAAAACTCAAGCATCGCTGCGCAAAAATCGAGCTTATAGCCGAGCCGCGCTCCTCCTTCTTGAGAGTTGGGAAAATAGGCGGAAATAACCGATACCGTTTCGAAATCGGCTACAAGCACTCGTCCTTCATCGTCAAAAGCAGAAATGTTCATCGTACGGATATTGAGCGGTTCTTTTTTGCAGAATACGGCAGTTCCCGAATAGCCCGGTTTTTTGGCTGCCTGCCAGTATGTTTTATAAACTCCCTCTTTCCAAACAGGGTTGATCAGTTCCGAAGTCAGCTGCTCTTTACGAGCTTTTGTTTCCTGTAAACAAAGTATGTCAGGATTTTCGGTATAAAGCCATTCCAAAAACCCTTTTTTTTGTGCGGCGCGAATGCCATTTACGTTCCATGAAATAATTGAAGTCATAATCGGTATATGCCATAAAATCGTAAAATATGCAATGCGGTACATCAATTCGGCATAAAGAGAATGGGTTAAACTGCCGATATAAGCGTAAGAGGGCATCGTAGATATGCAATGCCGTTAAGGAAGAGGAATATGTCAGCAAAGAAAATAGTCTCAATAGTAGTCGCCGCCGTTTTATTCGGAGTATGGTGTTTTGCCGCCGAAACGGATACTGAAAGCAAATCTTTTGATGCGGATGTTGCAATCCGATTTTACGATCGCCGCGTATATTATCCCGGAAACGATGGAACGGAACCTATTTTTGTAAAGGTTTCCATTACCAATAAAGGGAGCAAACCGTTGCGGTTTAAACTGGCAAACGATCGTATGTTTAGCATTGATTTTTCGGTATTAAATACCAAAAACAAGAGCCTTGCCCATACTGAGCCGTGGATTCGGAAACGGAATACCAATCAGCAGATTTATTTCCGAGAAATTACGATAGAGACCGGGGAAACGTATGCCTTTGTTGAGAATGTAAAAGATTATATTACGATTGAAAGTCCGGGCGCATATATGCTTTCTGCCAATTTTTATCCTGAATTAAAACGCCTCAGCGATTCTTCAGAGATGCATGTATCTTCCAATAGACTCGGGCTTGAAATAAAGCCTTCTCCTTCGGCTGCTGCCCTTGGAGCCGTTCCGATCGCCTCTGTTTCACGGGAAGTGCTTCAGCCTCAGCCGATCTCCCCCGACAAGGTTATCAGCTATATGCTGACTGCCCGCCAAAAATCGCAGTGGGATCAATTCTTCCTATATCTTGATATTGAACGTATGATTGCCCGCGATCCGATACGGAGCCGCAGATATAAAGCGGAAGCAGAAGCTGGACGTATCAGTATGATCGACACTTATAAGCACGATCTTATGCAGTCGCGTACCGATAAAGACATCGCAATGATTCCGGTAGAGTTTACCATCGAGCGGACAACTTACAGCACGACTGAAGCGGAGGTTACGGTTATCGAATGGTTCGATTACACCAGCTTTCGCGAAAAGAAGCGCTTTACCTATAACCTTGCCTCCCGTGATGACATTTGGACGGTTTACGATTACAGCGTAGATAACCTCGGAACCGAGTAAGCAGAATAATATAGGCTGGTAATTTTGCGAATGCATTAGCTCTGTTGATAGGGCATTCGTGCCGTGGCGGTGCAGAAGTGTTAAAAAACGACCTAATGTATTCGCCCTGCTTCCGGCAGTATTTGTTTCCATGCGGCTAAAAGCTCTGCAAAGCTGAACCGTGCATTTGCAGGGCTGGTAGACGGGAGCTTAATAGCCGAAATTCCAATGTGTTTGATACATACTTCGTACGCTTTCGTACCGTTTGCAAAGACTGCTTGGATCGGCGCTTCTTGGAAAATACTGCTTAAATCCGCCGGTATGATGGACTGTATACTTGCATCGGCAGATCCGGTAATTGTACAGGCGGTAACGGCATCATACAGCGCAATATGATGGCGCAACAGCATCTCTCTTTTTTCTTTTATTGAATGAGGCTCTGCCTCGTCCAGCAAAGCGGCAAGAAGCGGCCAAAATCTGTTCCGTGGATGACCATAGTAGAATTCCTGCATACGGGATGCGGCAGAGGGAAAAGAACCTAAAATAAGAATACGCGATTTGGAGTTATATACCGGCGGAAAGGGATGAACAATTCTTTCAGTCATAGGATGATTGCGGGGCTATACGCCCCGTTTTTTAGCTAGCGATCTTCAGTGTAATTAATCGACGTAAGGAGCGTATTCAACCTAATCATCGGGTCTTCATAGCCTCTAAACGTAAACGTAACATGATAGCCTTTCTTAGACACCGCTGTTATGTCTCGCCCGATGCAGGGATAAATCGTATTCGATGTTTCGTATGGGAAATACTCGGGTTTTAAAATCGAAACACGATAATCATTACCGTCATACTGTACTTGCGCAAGATTGGCAGGGAAAGGTACTAGAAAGATTAAAAAATCATCGCTCTTGCTGCCGCCGATGCTAAGGCGGGTGCCTGACTTCATTACGTGAATATTTCGTTTTCCAATTAGTGTGGTTTGGTTATAGACGAAAAGCTCTGTCATTCCCGACTGCGAAGGCTTTGTACTGACCCTGCCGCTATAATAGCCGTGATTCAATCCCGGACGGCGGTTGAGATGGGTTTCTGCGCTGTTTAACAAGGCAAAACGCCCTTCGGCAGCACGGGATCGTTCTTGTGCAAGGTGATCAAATTGTGCTGCTGTTTCGGTTTTAGTTGCCGCAGTCGCTGCCGCTGTTTGTGAACCGAAGGTATTCAGGGTGTCGCGCGGATCGGTTTTATTTCCCAGCTGTTCGGGATAATATTTTGTTTGGGAAGCGGTAAGCGCTTCTCGCTGGTTCCTATTAAAATCGGTTTGTTGAACAGTATTGCTTTGCTGTCTTAAATCCGACTGTTGTCCGACCATCCGTGCGGCATATTTAACCGGTTCAGAAGCTCGGCGGCGAAGTATAAATATGATTAACAGCAGGATAAGGATAAATACCAGCGCGGCGAGTAGAATCCATAGAAGATTACCCTGCAGCAGTGACTGCATGAATGTCGGTTTAACGGTGAGTAATACGGCTGCCGCTTGGGAAAATGACTTATCTTGTTGTGCAAGGTCAAGCCGTATATCGGTACGGTGTTTCCCTTCTCTCCGTAAGCTGTCGGGCAGTGCAATCCGTATGGTAAGTTCGCTTTTACCTTCGGGAGGAATACGAACAATGATATTTTCCAGTTGCTGCTTTTGTGTTTCACTGCCGGTTGTCAAAGAAACACTTTGTAATTGTATTTCAACAGGTTCTGTCGCTTCATTAATAATAGTGAGCGGCAGTTCGGCGGTATTACCTGAGGTTTCTATACGTTCGGGAAAGATAATGTGCGGAATAGGGAATGCCGTGTCATTGAATTCCACCTCGCCTTCTTCCGGCAAACTGCTCGGTTCAATACCAAGGTTTTCCGTAAAGGCCTGCGACACATCGGTGTATTCTTTCGCTCCTTGTCCGGCGGAATCGCTACCTGTGCCGGTTCCCTGTCCGCCGGTTGCCGATACGGCATTTTGCCCTGCCATATTCGAACTGTCTGTTGTACCCGCCTGATTTTGAGCGTCTATGGTATTGCCGGTAGTGGAATTGGAATCCGCTGTGGCAAATGAATCGGTTACACCTTGCACGGTATTTGATCCGGAAGAAGCGGCAGCCGGACTATCGGTTCGTCCTGTTGCTTTGTTTTGTGCATTCGTGCCGATATCAGATGCGTATCCTTTCTGCCCGTTCGAAGTACTGCCTGTGCTGCCGGAAGCTGCACCCGAAGAAGATACTGCACTATCGACTCCTGATCGATCAAGCGAACCTGTAGCATCCAGCTTACCTGCATAAAAAGCTCCGTCCAAGTCCTTAATGACCGCATCGGAGGGGAAGGGCAGTTTTACATAATATACCTTCCAGCCATGCGCACGGATGGAGGCAGAAATCTTGGCTAATTCAGTCTTTACCTGTTCACCGGTATAGTCCCGGTATGGGCTTGATGCAGGAGGATTAAAAATACCGTCCGAAATAACAATAAGAATTTTTTCCTGCTGCGAAGGCAGTCTCGTCATATATTGACCGGCAAAATTAATACCGGATAAAAAATCGGCGCTTTGCCCCAGCTGATACAGAAGCATAAAACGGGAAACAACGCGGGATAGATCCGCTTCGGTATTGATTTTCTGTGACATTTCATACTGAGGAATCGCACTAAATGAGATAAGATGAAAGGAGTCCCCTATGCGTACAAATTTTGAAATGATAGATTGTAGTACACGCTTGTTGATAACCTCGTAATAGGGTAACACGGTACCGGAAGTGTCCATAAGGACGATTACATCGGCTGCATCCTGCCGAGTTGTCTGGGCATTCAATGTAGATGTAATTAAAAAGAAGACCGCTGCGGCAGCGAAAATCCTTATTTTTTTCATTATGTACTCCCCTTTACTGGTATCTAAAAAGAGCCTCTACAACATGGGCAGCTCCAATTTTTGCAAAGGCTCTTTCTTATATTATCGGACATCTCTAAAACCTTGGTTAGTTTTGAGATGCCTTCTCGTATCAACCGGCTGCAGCAGAAATATCAAGGATTTTGTATGTTTTTTCTTCTTCGTTTACTGTAAACGAAAGCGTCTCTCCTACCTTGTGGTTTAACAGGTTGGTACCAAGCGGCGACATATACGATATTACGCCGTTTTCGGGATCCGACTCCCACGGACCGAGGATGGTATAAGTCTCTTTTTCGCTGTTGCCGGGTTTTTCCAATACAACAATGGTACCGAAACCGACCCGTGTTGTGGTAATGGTTGTAGGATCAAATACTTGAGCACGTTCCAGCTCTTCCTGCAAGCGGCTTACCGTGTTGTTAAGTCTATTCTGCTCTTCTTTTGCAGCCTTATATTCGGAGTTTTCACGCAAGTCGCCCAAGGAAAGTGCAAAACCGACTTCTTTCGAGTTACGTGGTATTTCAACTTCAATAAGGCGCTGAAGTTCTTTCTTCTTTTCTTCAAGCATTTTTGACGTTACAATTAAGCCGCGTCCTGTAACCGTTTTTTCCACTTCGTCGAAGAACTTAAAGTTCTTGTATTTTTCAAGGATACGGTTACGCAGCTGCATTTTAATCGGCGGATCCAAGTCCTTAATATCGCTGACGAGTGTATAGAGTCTTGTAACGGCATCTTCATCGTGGTCGAGGATAAAGTTTTCGAGCAAGGCGTCCTTACCAAAGAGAATTGTATGGATCTGCTTGTTGATTTTTCGATTTTCAGTGGTATTCCGCCGGCTTGCAATTTCTCGATACGTTATATCGAGGATGTGAATAAGGACAATAATCTCGTGTTCATAGTCGATATTCAAATCTTTAAACCATTGCTCTTCCTGAGCATTTTTAAAGAACCAAATAACCGCTTCACGGTATTCTTTATAATCTTTGAAGCATGTTAGTACCAGCTCTTTTACCTTTTCGGGATATTCTTCCAGCAGTGGATTGAGTACTTCGGCAGAGAGTACCACGGGGAATAGGCGGATATATTGATCGCTCCAATCCGGAACAAGGTTCTTAATGTTGCGGAGATATGCGCTTCGGAGTTCTTTATTTTCTATGCCGCGATATATGGCAGCAGGGTTCTCTATCTGCGCGAATAATTCCGCAAAATTATGATGTTGCGTTACACTCAGGTGCGGCAGCGCTGCGGTCAGCTTTGACATAACTAAATAGGCTGCAATCACTTGTTCATTTACCTGACTAAAGGCTTTTAGGAAAGCATCAAAGTAATTGATCATATCTTGAAAGCTGTCTGAGTCCGTATCACCGCTTTCCATAACATTAAAGATGATTTCAACCCGCTCAAAGAAATTTTTCTGTGCTTTAAATTCGTTCGAAAGTTTTTCTTCAAGTGAAATCGGACGAGTATGTACAGTGTAAAAATCGATATTGTTAGGATTGATGCCGAATTCGGGATTTTCTTTGACGACTTTCCGCGCCTTGGTACTCCACGTTGTCCATTCTTTGTCGGTTAGCAGTGAGGGAACCAGCTCATGCTTAATCCGCTTAAAATCACAGTTGTTATCAAAGCTGCGGATGATGTTTTTCAGCGCCCATTCGGGATTCGTTTTCACCTTTGCGGCGAGTTCGTCGCGCTTCATAATCGATTTTAATACCCAGATATGATCTTTATCCAGCGTTTGGAGTGCGGTGATACCCATTTTAAGGCTCATCGTATGGCCGCGCTTCTTTGCAAAGTCGATAACCAATTCATCGTTATTAACTTTCGCAATACGTCCGACACCCCATGTCCGGTGGAATACAAAGCAACCTTCATCAAAAGAAATATGCTTTTCAAAATCGTCGATAGCTTCAAAAACATTCCGCCAACTTTGTGTCAAATTGGATACTTTTATGTATTCTTCAAGCTGACTATGCGATGCATACTTTTCTCTAAAGCATTCGACAATTTCTTTCCGAGCCCAGTTATCTTTATCGTCGCTGGTGAGCACCAGTTTTAAAATATCGATAGCGGTATTCCAATCTTTTTCTTTTTTATAATAATCGTACAAATCCTGCATAAGCGCGGCGCCTCGTTCCGCACCGAGATGATCCGCTATTTTCCGCTGTACGTGATAGAAAAAGTCGATTTCTTGCGGTACCAACTCCACCAAACGTGCCCACACTTCTTTTACAGCAGTATAAGAATGGCGGTTGATATAACGATATAAGGCCTTTTTATAATATTCAACGGCTTTTTCCATATCGCCCATTTGCTGATATCGTTCGGCAAGTTGTTTGGGAATATCCGCTTCTTCATAGTCAATGCGAACAAGCCGCTCCCAAATATCGTAAATATCCTCATTGCCGGCTTCTTTATAGCAGTTCGCTAACGTTCGAAGTGCAAATTTTGAGTCCCCGAATTCAAGAACCCGCTGACAAAGATATTCAACGATCTGCATCCGATGGTTATCGATAAAAATAGTTACCAGCGTTATGAGCGAAGAGTCATCGAGCAACTGTTTGGAAAGTGCAATAATACTCGAAATATACAATGCTGTAATACTTGTTTTATTATGAGAGAGATGTTCATCGGATAAATTTTTCAATTCATCCAGATGACGATTCTTTTTTGCTTCTTCAATCAGTGTATCAAGTTCTTTAAAATTGTTAATGGAATAATTTGTAATGGCAGCACGTGTCCATTTTTCCTCATTAAATATATCGCGGACATTCTTTTCTAATACATCTGACATATTCACCTCACTGTGTCATTACCGTATGTAGCGGTCATAGATTTTCTCGTCGAGCAGTTTAATTCTTAGAAGAATCTCATCTATTTTTATCTTTTCGACAGTACCATTCATATAATGGTCTATAAGCCAAAAATAGTAATTAATTAAACGGGGGACAAGCAGCTTTTTGTTTTTTACGTCCTTCTGTCTCAGCTCATTTTCAAGCATATAGATAGACTGTTTCAGCTTCCCCAGTTCCAAGGCTTTCAGTTCTCGTTTTACATTGAGTACGCCATCAAGCGTACCGTAAACCGGAAGCCATTCCAACAACTCCTCTCCTGTAAAACCAATGTTTGCGACTTTAGTAACGAGTGCGTTGATAATTTCAGATTCAAGAAAGCATAATTCTATTTCGGAAGCATTTTTAAAGAACGCTTCCCGGAAAAAAATCTTCGCAAGTCGTACTTCGCCGCTTAAAGCATAAGCATCAGCAAGTTCCGCCGGAATAGCTGATGAATTGGTATTCAGATCGGCTGCATATCGTAAACAACCGATAGCCGTTTCATAATCCCCCAGCGCTTTATAGCAAAGCCCTGTTTTCCGATATATTTCTGCCGTATTATGCACCGGTTCAGTTCCGTTTAAGAGCGAACGGTACAATCGTAACGCAATTGTAAACACACTGCACTTGAGCGCATAAATAATCGGTTCGTTAAAGTCTCCTTTCTTCTTTATATAATCAAGAAAGGGCTTCCATTGAGAAATAATATACTCACCACGCAAGAAATCATCGGCTAATGCTTGTGAATAACGCACCCGATCAAGCCAGAAACTAACCCCCTTCAGTGTGTACATCACTTGAGGGTTTTCTAAGTCCTGTTCAAGCAGTCGCCCAAGACTGATATGCGCTTGCTCAAGGTCTCCTTGCTTAAGGAAGACAAGAGCAGGCTGCAATATAGTTTGAACAGAACGATCTATCATAGTTCCATATTATTATACTGATAACCGTGCTTTAGTCAATTGACCCGTTTTGAGAAATTTGTTATTATCTGCTTCCATTTTTAATCATTCATAAGAAGAATAGTTCTAATTACTATAGGTTGTTCTAAAAACTCGGTTAGTTTCAGAGGTTCCTTATAGGGCATTTCACAAAATATACAGCTTAATGTAAAGGTGCCATTTCCGAAATAGCCGCTGCCGTCAGCTGAGCCGCCTTATTACCGTCAATCCATTCTATTTCGATGCCGTTCCGCTCCATGCGCCGGAACCATGTTTCCTGCCGCTTTGCAAATTGTCCGATCGCCCGATAGAGCTGCTCGATATAGACTTCTTTGCTTTCGATTTTTCCCTGTAGATACTTCGCCGTAAAGCGGTATTCCAAACCGAGGCTTTCGAGCCGCTCCCATGAATAGCCCTGTGCATGGATTTGTTCGGTTTCTTCTATCATACCGGCGTCGATGCGGGCAATGAGGCGGCGGCGGATACGCTCGCGTAAGGCACTGCGTTCAAAAGAGATACCGTAGATTTTCGGCTTAATAGGCGGCACTGCATGCAAATGCGCGGCGGTGGATTCGGGATGTTCCTGCCGGTAACGGGCAATTTCGATAGCGCGGACAAGGCGGTCAGGCTGCTCAAGGTCGGTTTTATTGTGAATATCCGGCTTGAGCGCTATGAGCATAGCTTGCAGTTCCGGCAGTGTTTTTGTTGCCAGCATTTCTCGCAATGCGTGGTCTTCGGGGACGGGAATCAGCTCATAGCCGCGGAGGATGGCATCGAGGTACAGTCCGGTGCCGCCTGCGATAATCGGCAATGCGCCTTTGTCAACAAGCTGCGGAAAGATGCGGTACACCTCCTGCTGAAAATGGAAGACCGTAAACTCGCGGCTTAAATCGCAGACATCGATGAGGTGGTAGGGAATGCTGCCGTATTCCTGCAAATCCTTTCCCGTGCCCAAATCGAGCCCGCGGTATACTTGCCGGGAATCGGCGGAGATGATTTCGCCGTGCTTTGCGTGTGCAAGTTTGACGGCAAGCGCCGTTTTTCCCGTTGCTGTAGCGCCTAATACTACGGCACAATTATAATGCGGCATTATCGTTACTGCATGGGGCGGCGGAAGTTTGAGCTTCCATACGCTTGGCTTCTTCCCAAAAGCCGTCCATCTGGGCTAAAGTGTCGTGGGAGCAGGGAATACCGGACTCAGCCATGCGTTTTTCGACAAAGCGGAAGCGGCGCTCAAACTTTGCATTGGTACGGCCGAGCGCAATTGCGGGGTCGATATGTAAATGCCGCGCGGTGTTTACCAAACTGAACAAGAGGTCTCCGAATTCCGCTTCCGCTTCTTCATGCGTACCGTGTGCAAGCGCGTCCGTAAATTCCGCAAGTTCTTCTTCTGTTTTTTTCTGAGGTCCGTCCGTCGTATCCCAGTCAAAGCCTTTTTTTGCCGCGCGCTTTTGCAGTTTGTATGCGCGGGTGAGCGGCGGAAAGGTTTTCGGGATGGAATCCAGTGCAGAGGCGCTTGCGCGGCCTTCTACGGTATCTTTGATGGTATCCCATTGCGCAAGCACTTTTTCCGCCGTAACCGGCTTTTTTGCATCGTCGGGATCGGGAAAGCCTGCCGTTTGTCCGAATACGTGGGGATGCCGCCTAATCAGTTTTTCGTTCAGCTCGCCGATCATCTTTGCGACGGAAAAGGCGCCATCCTGCTCAAACATATATGCAATCATCACGATGTTTAAAAGCACGTCGCCGAGTTCTTCCGCCGCATGGACGGACTTTGCGCTGTCCGCGGAGGCTTCTTCCAGCGCCTCAATTGTTTCATACGTTTCTTCAAGGAGCGTTGACCGCAGCGTCATCGGAGTTTGCTCGATGTCCCACGGACAGCCGCCCGGCGCCCGCAGCCGTTTAATGGTGGTAAAAAGCGCTGCAAATGCTTCGGCGGCGGCTGTTTCCGGCTGTGCCGATACGACCGAAGTATGGACGGTCGGAACATTTTCATTTTTGCCGGTATTGTTGGGTAGTGTCATAGGTTCTCCTGTTGTTTTGCCGGAAGTATATCCTTCAATAGCTGTTCCAATGTCGGTTCGATACAAAAGTTGTCTTTGATGCGGCGGTATTGCCGGATCGCGGTTTCTTTCAACCGTTCCGCTTGATCGGCACTTTGTATTTTTTTTACCGCATGGATCAGGATATTTTTAGGGGTATGTTCCGTTTCGATAAATTCCATAATTTGCACGGTGTAACCGCAGGCCTGTAAAAGGAGCGCCCTCATGGTGTCGGTTAAAAGCGATGCAAACCGCTCGGTGATAATGCCGTGCTCCATAAAGGGGAGCAGCAAGTGATCTTCCGTGCGGAACGATTCTTTTCGGGTTTTAAGCTGGGCATAGAGCTCATGCTGACAGCACGGAACGGCAAAGATAATCGGTACCTGCGCGCGGACAGCTTGAGCAAGCGCCAAATCGGTTGCCGTATCGCAGGCATGGAGGCATACCATCATTCCGGTACCGTCCGGCAGCGGATGGTCGCCGATGTTCCCTTCGGCAAAGTCCAAATGCGTATAGCCGCACCGTTTCGCTAGCGCGGAACAGTGTTCGATAACCTCGGCCTTTAAATCCAGCCCGTGAATCCGCACCGGAAGCTCTTGCCGTTCATGCAGATAATAATAAAGCGCAAAACTCAAATAGGCCTTGCCGCAGCCGAAATCGGTAATGGAAAAAGGCTTGCCGGAACGGGCAACCGTATCCCGTATAAACGGTTCAACCCCGGCGATAAATTCGAGAAATTTATTGATCTGCCGGAACTTATGGTATTTTTGCTTTAAGACGGCGCCCTCCGTATTCATAACCCCCTGTTCAATTAAGAATGCAAGCGGTGTTCCTTCGGGAATAAGATACTTCTTTATCTTATTGTGCCCGCCGCAGTTGTTTTCCATGAGCGGAGCGGAGCAGGGTACCCGCTTGGTGAGGGCGATGGTTCCCTTGTTGTTCTGTAAAAAAAAGAGCTGTTCTTTTTGTCCGCGGCATTCCGCAGCTTTAAAACGGGCAAAACATTCCGCTATTGTGCCGGATACCGCCTCCCGTTCAATCGTTTTCTGAAATGCTTGCTTGTTTTTAACGGTTTCCAGCTGATACACGGCTTTCCCTTTTACCGTGATACGCCGGAGCCGTGCCTTTGCTTCATCGATTCCCTTGCACGGGCGGGAAAATGAAAGCTGTATAATAGAAGTATTCAGGCATTCTTGCGCCGCCTGATCGGGGGTATAGATGGTACTCATAGATAGTGAGGCATTGTATCAAAAAATATGGAGTAAAACAACAAATCGAGCAACGGACACACACATTGATGCGTTTACCATACCCTTTTGTGCGAAATTTTGAATAAATTTTCGCACATTTTTTTTGGCAGACGGGTAAACGCATCAGGCAGAGTAGATAAAAAGCGCAGAATCATTGAGGCTGTGAGACCATTTGAACCGCGAAGTGGTTCAACTCTGGTTGAACAGCCGCTATTATTCTGCGGGGTTACTAAAAAAACGGCCTAATGCGTTTACCCTGTGTGCGAAGTCTAGGACAAGAGCCGGAAAATCTGTTATAATCTCTGCTATGCGGTTGCAGCTTGATTGCGGAAAAGGGCATATCATAAAAACCGATTTACCGGCTTTTATCATGGGAATTATCAACGCAACGCCCGATTCGTTTTATGAACCGAGCCGTTCGATAAGTGTGGAAAAAGGCTTGGAGCGGGCATTAGCATTGGAAGCGGAAGGTGCCGATATTATCGACATCGGAGGAGAATCGACACGTCCTGGTTCTTCTTATATCAGTGAAGAAGATGAGATTGAACGGGTTATTCCATTAATCGAGGCTATCCGGAAGCGCAGCGCTGTTCCCATTTCGGTAGATACCCGGAAAGCGGCAGTTATGAAGGCCGCTTTTAAGGCTGGAGCAACACTGTGTAACGATATTTCGGCTTTAACCGATGATCCGGCTCTCGGTAGGCTGATTGCGGAAGAAGCCGGCGCCGTTGTCCTTATGCATAAACGGGGTACGCCGCCGACAATGCAGCAAAATGTTCCGCAGTATGGAAATGTAGTAACGGAAGTACGGGATTACCTTGAAGAACGGGTGGCGTATGCTCTAAACTGCGGAATAGCGCAAGAGCGTATCATTATCGACTACGGTATCGGTTTTGGGAAGACGGTTGAAGATAATTACCGGCTGGTTGCGGCAAGTACGTATTTCACCGGCTTGGGGTATCCGCTTTTAGCAGGACTTTCACGAAAGTCGTTTATCGGAGCCGTTACCGGCGGTTCTCCCGAACAACGGCTTGCCGGAACACTTGCCGCAACGATGTATGCAGTACAGCAAGGCGCATCAATCGTACGGGTTCACGATGTTGCGGAAACGAAGGAATTATTACTGGTGTTAAAGGAATTGCAAAGATATGGAACTACTTAGGGATATGCTGTCGTTCTACCTCTCCTATATTGGGCCGGTGCTGGATGTGCTGCTCCTTGCATTTCTGATGTATAAGTCATATCAGATACTGATTAAAACGCAGGCTGCACAGCTCGGAAAAGGAGCATTGTTGATGCTTCTCATCTATGCGGTTGCATTCTTACTGCATCTTACGACGCTGCTTTGGATATTGAATACGCTTGCGACTGGGGTTGTTATCGGCGCTGCAATTATCTTTCAACCTGAACTGCGGAGAATGTTCCTGACGATGGGGCAAAACGACTGGTTTAGACGTTCCCGCTCCCAACACAGCCATATCGATTATGTATTAACTGCTGCCGAGCGCCTTTCCGCAGAACGCCGCGGAATGTTGGTCATATTTTTAAGGCAGAATAACTTAAAAGAGATTATTGAAAGTCCATCCGCAACTCGAATCAATGCGGAGATCAGCTCGAATCTCCTCGTTACTATTTTTGAATTTGATACTCCGCTGCATGACGGCGCGGTTGTTATCGATAACGGACGGGTTATCGCAGCGGGCTGTTATCTGCCGCTTACCAAGCAGGAAGATATCAACAAGAGTTTCGGAACACGGCACCGCGCAGCGCTCGGTATTGCGGAAGAAACGGATGCGGTCGTGCTTATTGTCTCCGAAGAATCGGGAGCGATCAGCCTTGCATACGATTCAAAACTGTATTACGACCTTACAACGGACAATATTGAATCGGAGCTGACCTATCTGCTCAAGGTTAAGGCAAAGACTCAAACCGCCGAGAAATCTGAAGGAAGCGCTTCATGAACATAAAACAAATACTGCTCCGGCTTACCGAAAATTGGCCGGTTAAAATTATCTGTCTTGTCTTTGCTGTTTTCCTGTCGGAGTTTTATCGCGGAACCTTATTGGATAAACGATACCTCATTGTACCGCTTACAGTTGAAAACGACGGTACCCTCGCACCTGCGGAACAATATCCTGCAAAGATAAAGGTTACCGTTTGGGGGGATGCGACAGGAATCGGTTCCATCGGTGAAAATGATATTATTGCTTTTATTAATTTATCGGATTTTAAAACTGAAGGAACCTATCGAATACCGATCGAAACTCGGTTAGCAGGAACGGTAACGCCGCTCGGCAATATGGAAATTAGTACGGAACCGGCAATTTTAACGCTTCGATTGGCGACAAGTATACGTAAACAGGTTCCTGTTATGCTTTCTTTGAAAGGAATTCCCGCCGATGGATATGAGGTAACCGAAAGTTCGCTGGAACCGGCGGCTGTTGAAATTGAAGGCCCTGCCGAACTCGTTGAAAAAATCAACGAACTCGTGACTGAGCCGCTTTCGATAGAAGCGCGTACAAACGGCTTTTCGGGAACCGCTTCCATCATCAATAACAATCCTCTGATTTCTATTGTCGGCAAATCTCAAGTGCAGTCCACCGTTAAAATCAATGAAACAACTATCCAAAAAAAGTTTGATAATATTCCCATTTATTTTGAAAAGCAGCATAAGGAGCTGTCGATAACCTCCGATACAAAAACCGGCAGCTTGGAAGTACAAGGGCCAAAAAAACTGCTGGAAACATGGAGTCCTTCCGAAAATATATTAACGGTATCATGCGAAAGCATTACCGAGGGAGGGGTGTATACGCTGCCCGTTGTGCCGGTGTTATCGGCAGAGTATTCAAAGTTGCAGATACTGCAAGTGAATCCTAAATCGGTGCAGGTAACGGTGGAGTTTACAGAAGTATCGGAAGATGATGAGATGCACAGATGATTGTCGGGTTCGGAATAGATGCTGTTGATATAAGCCGGATACAGCGGTGGATGGAGTATGAGGGACTGCTTGCTCGCTTTTTTCATCCGCAAGAATTGATGGAGACCAAAAGCAGAGGCTTGACTGCCGCATATTCTTTGGCAGCCCGCTTTGCTGCAAAAGAAGCTTATGGAAAAGCGCTTGGTACCGGGTTAAAGGGGATAACATTGAAAAATATTCTTGTTACCAATAATCCGAACGGGAAACCCGAGTTAACGCTCTTTGGTGATGCAGCTATACCGTTTAAGCGTATCCACGGTACTCATATTCATCTTTCGCTGACTCATGAAAGTAATATGGCTATTGCAGGTGTTATATTGGAAAGTTAACCGGACACCGGTAAAAAATGAGGTTTTTACCGCATCCGGTAGGGTTAAAAGGAGATCCATAGTATGAAACGTGAAGAAGATCAGCAAAACAAAAAAGAAGCAGCTATTTCTTATTATTCCAAGGATCAGATTGAATGCCCCGTATGTGGAGCAAAGTTTAAACGGGAAGAAATGTATTCCGGCGGAGGCCGCGTTATTGCCGGTGATTTAACGGAAGAATTGCGCCGCCTATATGAACCGTCGGCAAAATACGGAGAGGTTTATCCACTCATCTATAGTATGACTGTTTGTCCACAGTGTTTGTACACGGGATTTACGCAGGATTTTAGAGTTATCGAAAAACCGATCGCCGAAAAGTTGCTGGAAGCTATGAACGAACGCTATAGTGCAGTAAAAGGTCTTTTCGGGCATGTTGATTTTAATACTGCCAGAACGCTCCACGAAGGAGCCGCTTCCTATTATCTTGCTTTGCTCTGCTACGATCATTTTACGTCAAAGTATTCTCCTACTATTAAACAGGCAATATGTGCGCTCCGTGCGGCATGGCTCTTTTCGACGCTCGGAGAAAAAGAACCGGAAGAAAACTATACCTATATCTCAAAGCTTTTTTATCAAAAGGCATTGTTTTTGTACCGGCGTGCGCTTGAGCTGGAAACCACCGGCAAAGAGATGATTGCAGGCTTAAAATCATTTGGGCCCGATGTAGATAAAAATTACGGGTATGATGGTGTTATTTATTTGGGCGCCTTATTGGAATATCGATATGGGCAGAGAAAGGATGCCGAAACTCGGCAAAAACGGCTGGAAATGCACAAAATTGCGTTGGCAAAAATGTTCGGTCTCGGAAAATCTTCCAAAAGTAAGCCCGGCCCGATTTTGGAGCATGCCCGAGCTCTTTATGATGCATTGAAAGTCGAATTAAAAGAAACCGATGACGACGACTGATGCTGAGCCGGCTATTCTGCGGCGGAATATTCTCCTTCGTATTTCATACGATGGAACACGCTTCCATGGATGGCAAAAACAGTTACAGCATGGGAAAGAATCATTCCGCACCGTACAGGGCGAAATTGAGCGAGCGCTGGCGCTGCTACATAAACACCCTGTTGAACTTTTCGGTTCGGGGAGAACTGATGCCGGAGTCCATGCCTGCGGACAAGCAGCCCATTTTTTTACCGATATAGCACGGATTAAACCGGAAAGTTTTATTCCGGCGCTCAATTCCGCGTTGCCCAAGGATATACGGATTATGGAAGCGACCAATGTTTCCGATAACTTGCATGCCCGTTTTAGCGCCCGATCCCGCACATATCGGTATTTTATTCACTGCGGGCGAACCGCCTTTGCACACCAGTTACCCTATTGCTGGCACATACGGCGCGAACCAGATATCGATGTACTCAACCGGATGGCAAGCGTTTTGTCGGGAGAATTGGACTGTACAACGTTCTCTGCCGCGGGCGATCAAAGTAAAAGCAAATCGCGCTATATCTATACGGCTCATTTTTTTACCGATCGGGAATTTCTCGTGTTTGAAATTTCTGCCAATGCCTTTTTGTGGCGCATGGTACGCTCGATAACCGGTAGTTTGCTGCATTATGAACAACAGAATGGCACAAAAGAGGATTTTGAGGCTGTTCTCCGTTCAAAAGACCGCCGGAATGCAGGAGAAACCGCCCCTCCGCAGGGACTTTTTTTATGGTCGATTGAGTATCCGCAGCAGTTGCTCAGGGCAAACTCCTTTTGAAATAGACTGTTAAGCAGTTGTACATCCGTGTACAACTGCTTAACGACGAGATTTGTACATCGGTAGAGAGGTACACGGATGTACACTTTTGATGATGCGACAACGTAGATGCGCCGTATATTTTCAAAAGGGTTTTAGTCTTCCAAGACAACAAGCCCATCGGGCAGCTCATTGAGATTTTCCGCTTTGTTAGGAAAGTGTTCTTGCAGAATCCTGCCACATTCTTTTACTGCAGAGACAAAAGCTTGGGCGGCTTGGCGTTCTTTTAATCCTGCAGTCATAATTTTGCAAATGCTGTCCCATTCGGTTTGAGCTACTTTTGCGGCAATTCCCGAATCGGCGATAACAAAAAATTTCCGTTCCAGTACGGATGCAAATATGAGAACGCCGGAATGTTCCGTAGTCTTATACACACCGCTTTCCACAAAGTGCTGGAGCGCGCGGGCATAGACACGACGGCGTTTTAATGTATTCGGGATAATCAATCGGTCGATTGCAGGAATATTTACCAATAAATAAACAATAAACACAACGGTAGCTGCACTGCCTCCGATAACCGCCGTCAGTTGAGCAGGAGAGGGGAACCAAACAGTGCGTTCCAAAAGGTTCCAGATGGGGGCAGAGCATAAAAACAAGATAAAAAAAGAAAGAAAGGCCGCACAAAATGCAACGAATAACTCTACAAAGGCATAGGAATCGCTTTGGTATACAACCGCAAGGGCAATTTCTCCGGTTGTCTTTTTCTCAACTTCCGCAACCGTATTGGCAATCTCTCTCATTTGAGTGGGAGAAATACTCATCAGTTTTAACAGCCTGTTTCTTTTCATCGTGTTCCTTCCTTAATCGGTAATCAGTTAAAATTCAACTTTAGGCGCGGTTGCAGCTTGCTCATCAGCCTTAAAATACGCCTTTTCTCTAAAGCCGAACATATTGGCGAGGAACGCTTGCGGAAACCGTCTAATCTGTAGATTATACGTCTGTACGGCCTCATTAAACCGCTTCCGCTCCACCGCAATGCGGTTTTCGGTTCCTTCAAGCTGGCTTTGTAAGTCGCGGAAGTTTTCATTTGCTTTCAATTCGGGGTAATTTTCCGCAACGGCAAGCAGTCGCTGCAGCGCACCACCTAACTCGCTTTGTGCTTTTTGGAACTTTTCAAACGCTTCAGGATTGTTGAGTACTTCGTCCGAAACATTGATAACGCCGCCCGCTCTGGAACGCATTTCCGCAATTTCGGTAAAAACTTTTTCCTCATGGCTTGCATAGCCTTTTACAGTGTTAACAAGGTTGGGGATTAAATCAAAACGGCGCTGGTACACGTTTTCTACCTGACTCCATGCCGCTTTAACGTTTTCATCCGCCGCTACCATCGAATTATACGAACGGGTTACATAGCCGTATAGCGAAAAAATAATCAGCACAATGATGCCGAGAACGATAAGACCTGTTTTTAGTCCTTTGCTCATAGCTGAATGCTCCTATCAAAATTTTAAAGTATTCTTATGCATACTGATGTATGCCGAACTAACTGCTAAGTATAGACCATTTGTCGAAAAGAAACAATGTGCCGAAAGTCCGTAAGGTAGTTGTAATTGTTATTATGGTACAGAGGTCGAGATATTACCCTGTCTCCGCACGAATCAACATAATTTACTGAAAAAAGTTAGCGCTAGTTGACTACGTTTTTGTTTTTTGTATAATGTTGTCTGTTACTGACACGGTCGTCAGTTTAATCGGTAGCTGACCTTATTTTCTGTATGGGAGATTATTTATGAACAGAAACAGCAAAACTGATTAATTCAATACGCACTCAGCAAACGCTTATTTTAATTATAAGTCACGACTTTGAATTTTTAAACCTCGTTACCGATGAAATAGTATTGATGGAAAAAGGAAAAGTAATTTCACATTCAGAATTCACAGAGGAAAAAGCCGAAGATGTCTTTAATTATTTGAAAAATGGGGTGCTTAATTAGATAGGAGTTAACTCAATTCCTAATTATGAATTAAAAATTATGAATTAGTAAAAGGAGGAATTATGTTAAAGAATTATTTTGCGCTATCAGACAAGGGTGCGCGGGATTTAAACAAGGCGGTAGCTATTACGGCCTTTGGAAATTTATTTTTAATTGTTCCGTTGGGACTTTCATTTTATGCACTGCAGGAACTTTTAAAGCCTATTCAAGGAGGTTCTCTTGCAGCTTTCAATCCGTGGCTTTATCTAGGGATTTGCGTGCTGATCATTATTGTTCTTTTTTTAATTGAAAAACTCAAGTACCGCAAAACTTATACGACTTGTTACGATGAGTCGGCTAATGTGCGTATTTCCCTTGCAGAAAGTATCCGGAAGCTGCCCCTCTCGTATTTCGGAAAAAAAGACTTATCGGATTTGACGGCAACGCTTTTAAATGATGTTGCTACAATGGAACACGCACTCAGCCACACGGCATCCGAGTTATTCGGGGCTGCAATTTCAATTATTGTATCGGCAGCAATGCTTGCTCTTTTTGATTGGCGCATGACGATTGCTCTTTTCAGCTGTTCAGTTTTCGGATTTTTATTTGTATACTTATCACGTAAACAAGCCCGCCGTTATGCGGTTAGGATTAACACAGTACTGCTCGGCGTTTACAATTCCATTCAGCAAATGCTCGACAATATCAAGGTGCTTAAATCCTCCGACAAAAAAGAAAGTTATGTACAAAAAATAAAAGACGATATTGCACACAGCACAAAGGAAGCAGTGAGAGCTGAATTATTTGTCGGCTCAACTATGATAGGTTCCATCATAATTATCCGCTTCGGGTTTCCGTTGGTTATTGCAGTAGGGGCGATTTTGTATGCACAAGGAAGTCTCCCGCTTTTTACCTACCTCGTATTTTTGCTGATTGCCGGAAGAATTTTTGAACCCCTTACTGCCGTCTTTATGATGCTCGGCGAGTTTTTCCATGCACGCACGGCGGTTGAACGCCAATTGGAAATCATAAACTATCCCAAACAAACAGGAAGCGAAATTTTTAATCCCAAGGGCTATGATATTCAATATGACAATGTTTCGTTTTCATACAATGATAATGCAAGCCGCGACACAGTAAGCAATATCAGCTTTACTGCCAAGCAGGGGGAAGTCACTGCTCTCGTCGGGCATTCAGGCTGCGGCAAGTCAACGATTGCCCGTCTTGCAGCCCGCTTTTGGGATGTGTCTTCCGGCACGGTGAGCGTAGGGGGCACGGATGTTTCTACCGTAGACCCTGAAACCCTGTTGACCGCTTTTTCAATCGTCTTTCAAGATGTAGTGCTTTTTAACGACACAGTATACAACAATATCCTTGTCGGGAATAAAGACGCTACAAAGGAGCAGGTACTTGCCGCCGCACAGGCTGCAAGGTGCACCGACTTTATCGAAAAACTGCCGCAAGGTTACGACACGGTAATCGGCGAAAACGGTTACACTCTTTCCGGCGGAGAAAGACAGCGGCTTTCCATAGCCCGTGCTCTTTTAAAAGATGCACCGATAATTCTCCTCGATGAAGCAACAGCAGCCCTCGACCCCGAAAACGAAACCTTAATTCAGGAAGCACTGAGCAAGCTCGTTAAAAACAAGACAGTAATAGTCATTGCTCACCGTTTAAGAACAATCGAGAATGCCGATAAAATCGTCGTTCTCAAAGAAGGAACGATAGAAGAAATAGGTACACATGAAGAATTGATGAAAGGAAAGTCATCGTATCCGGGGATGTATCAGTTACAAAAGGAAAGCGAGTCATGGTCGGCATAAATAGCGGGGCATCTACGGCGTTGCTGCGCCAAAACTATACATCCGTGTATAGTTTTGGCTACGAGTTTCGGCATCGCCGAAACATCGCTGCTGTTTAATACCAGCGGCATCCCTGCCGCTTCTGAATATCCTCGATGTATCAGAACCGCCAAGGAGGGCGGTGGTTCCATGTAGCAGCAAGTTTTTCGTTAGAAAAACTTGTCGTTGAGCAGTGTACACGGACGTACACTGCCAACACCGCCACGGATGGCGGTGGATAATTTAATGCCAATTACAAAGTGTCCATTACAAGTTGTATTTTAAAGGAGACATACTATGAAGAAAAATGAAGAAAAAAAGAAAGCTAAAAAGGAAAAACAAGCGGGTGTTGTAAGCCGCATTCTTTCTTATGCGGGGAAGTATAAGCCCTTTATCTATGTGTCGCTTTTTTTATCAAGCTTGAGTACAGTTGCACTGCTCATTCCGTATGCGATTGTATTTTATGTTATGCGTGATATTATTTCAGCTTATATGTCGGGTGTACCGATCGATATAAACCGGATGATTTTTTACGGAGCTGCGGCTCTTATTTCCGCTGCAGCAGGCTTCCTTTTGTACTTCGGTGCCCTTATATGTTCGCATATTACCGCATTCAATTTAATGGGGAATATGAATATGCGCTTGGCGGAAACCTTTGCTCGCCTTCCGGTTGGCTGGCATACATCGCACGCGAGTGGTTCAGTGCGTAAGGTTTTTGAAAAAAACGTCCATTCGCTTGAAGGGCTTATTGCACACATGTTGCCTGATGTCGTACAAAATGTTGTGAGTCCAATTGCCGTTTTGTTTTTAATATTCTTTTTTGATTGGCGGTTCGGACTTATTTTGTTTTTGACCCTTGTTATCGCCTTTGTTCTTCAAGGTGTGATGATGGCAAAAGGTAAAAAAATGGGGTTCATGGAAATCTATGAAAACTCACTTGAAAAAATGAACAGTGCCGGTACGGAATATATCCGCGGTATTTCGGTTATTAAAACTTTTAATCAATCAGTACATCGCTTTAAGGATTTTTACAGTTCGATTATGAACTACCGCGATAATGTTTTTAAGTATACCGTTTCTTGGGAAAACGGTTTTGCGGTTTTTCTTGCCATCTTAAAAGCGGGCTTTATCTTTTTGGTTCCCGCCGCCTTTGTCTTTGCCGGAACGGTAGGAGAAGGCGAGGCTTATGCAAAGTTTTTATATAGCTTTATTTTTTATCTTTCTCTTTCGCCGGTTTTACTTAATATGATGATAAAAATCATGTACGGTTCAACTTTGAATCTTCAAGGAGGAGATGCCCTCAACCGTATCGAAGCTATCTTAAATGAAAAGCCTGCCCCCGAACCCGAACATTCGGTTATGCCGAAAAAATTCGATATTGAGTTTAAGGATGTTGTATTTTCTTATAAAGAAGAAAAGGCGCAAGAGACGCAAACAGCTGAACAATCTTTTAAAAAGGCTATCAGCGGCATATCACTTAAATTTCCCGAACATTCGCTGACTGCCCTTGTCGGACCTTCAGGCGGCGGAAAAACCACCCTCGTCAATTTGCTCGGACGCTTTTGGGAAGCCGATTCCGGAGAAATTACCATCGGCGGTGTAAATATCAAAGAGATCAAAACAGATGACCTTATGCACCTTATCAGCTTTGTATTTCAAGAAAATAAACTTTTTAACGAAAGCATTTTTGAAAATATCCGCTACGGTAAAAAAGATGCAACACGCGAAGAAGTACTTGCAGTACTGCAAAAAGCAGAGTGTATGGATATTATCGAAAAGCTGCCTGACGGCATAGACACAGTATACGGTACTAAGGGAATATATCTTTCCGGAGGAGAAGCACAGAGGCTTGCAATTGCCCGCTCTCTTTTGCATGATGCTCCGATTATTGTTCTCGATGAGGCTACCAGCTTTGCCGATGCAGAAAACGAATATAAAATCAAAAAAACATTAAGTCAATTACTTAAAGACAAGACAGTAATAATGATTGCTCATCGTCTTTCTTCAATCGTCAATGCAGATCAAATTTGCGTTATCAATGAGGGCAAAATTGAAGAGACGGGAACGCATGCAGAGCTTTTAGCAAAGAGCAGCATGTACAACAACATGTGGAACAACTTCCAATCGGGCATAAGCTGGAAACTTGCAGCGAACGGATAATGTGACAAAGCTCACCTCTAAAAACTGATTCGTAGTTCGCTTTAGCGGATATGATAAACCATTTCCTTACAGAATAAGCCGATAGGCTTGAAGTTTTTAGAGGTTCCCGAATATATCTGTCTGCATCATAAAAGTAACCCGCACTTGACATTTTTAGCTCTTTTTAGTAACATTGTTACTAATTAGTAGAAGAGTTATTACAATATGGACAACTATACGGAAAAAATATTAGCCGATAAGGATGAACTCAACACACGGGCAAAGATTTTGCGCGCTGCAAAACAAGAGTTTTTAGATAAGGAGTTTGCAGGCACAAATGTGCGTGCCATTGCCGAAAAGGCGGGGGTTACGACAGGGGCGCTGTATAACCTTTTTGATAATAAGGACGGCATATTCGAAGCGCTTGTAAGCGGCGTATTTGATGAATTATTGAACACCATGACACACAGCGAACTTCTTGAATCGCAGAACTTCGGTATGAAAACGAGCGACCTTTCCTCAATTATCGAACTATCACAACGCCGATTCTTAAGAATGATAGATTTTTTTTATGATAATTGGGATGCGATGAAATTGATTGTCTGCTGTTCAAAAGGAAGTTCCTACGAGCATATTTTCGATAAGGCAATCGATATAACTGAAAAAGACACCTTTCGATTATTGAAACTCGACGGCGTTAAAATGTCGCGGCGCATACGGTTTTTTATTCATGTCATGGTAACGTCTCACTTTGAAAATTTAAAAGAAATTTTTTATCATAATTTAAAAAAATCGGAAGCGGTGGAATATGTATTTGATTTTAACGTATACCATTGTGCCGGCTGGAAACAATATTGGATGGAACAAGTAAAGGGCTAAAGGGGTATGGGGAATTCATAATTGGTAATAAGCGTTAGGGATTGGAGGGGCAGCGCAGCTGTTCCGAAGGAATGGAGCGTTAGCGGAACCCCGTAAAGCCCGACGGTTTGCGCAGAATGCGGAAACCGGAACGCCCAAAATAATTATCCATTAAACATTACAAATTATAAATTGAATAATAGGAGTTTATATGGACACATATAAAAGATTATTAAAATATACGCCGGAGAAAATACACTGTGCGTATATTTCGGTAGTGTGCGCTACGCTGGGAGTTGCTTCTCAGATGGGTGCATTTTGGTTTTTATGGAAGTTTTTGTACGCGCTTTTAGTTACCAAAAGTGTTACGGACGGATCGATGTACGCAACGGTGATTGTTTCGCTGTTGGCAGGTTATTCGGTTGTATATTTCTGCGCTTTGTGGGCATCGCACGTGCTTGGGTTCAGGCTTGAATCGAATTTGCGCAAAACGGCAATCAATCATTTGATGAATGCATCGTTTGCCTTTTTTGATATGAACCCGTCGGGAAAAATCCGGAAGCTGATCGACGACAATGCACAGGAGACGCATATGCTGGTTGCGCATTTAATTCCCGATAATATTTCCGCATTGTTTACGCCGATTTTTATGTTTATCATTGTATTTGCAGTTGATGTAAAACTCGGTCTTTTGCTGGTTGCCGTTGCTCTTATCGGCGGTGCGCAGATGATGTTTATGATGGGCAATAAAGATTTTATGCGGAAGTATCAAGCAGCGTTAGAGCGGATGAATGCCGAAGCAGTTGAATATGTCCGCGGTATGCAAATTGTAAAAATCTTTAGAAGCACGGTTGAATCTTTTAAAGCGTTTTACGAAGCGATTACCGGCTATTCCGATTTAGCATACAAGTACACGCTCAGCTGCCGTACGCCATACGTGATGTTTCAAGTGCTGTTTAATCTGTTCGCGGTATTCACCATTCCTGCTGCTATTTATTTTATGAACAAGGGGGCGGACGCTAACCTCATCATTGCAAAGCTTGTCTTTTTTGTCTGTATCGCCGGTGTGCTTTTTTCGGCATTTATGCGCGTGATGTATGTCGGCATGTATAACTTTCAGGCAAAAAGCGTTGTAGATAAACTCGAAAATCTTTTTGCAGACATGGAAAAGGATAACCTTGAACACGGTACGGAAGAAACCTTTGAGAACTTCGGTATCGAATTTAAAAACGTATCGTTCGGCTACACGGAAGAAAAGATTTTAAATGATGTCAGTTTTACCTTGGAACCGAATAAAACTTATGCACTGGTCGGCTCATCAGGCGGAGGAAAGAGTACAATAGCAAAATTGATTTCGGGTTTTTACAAAATAAATTCGGGTGAAATTTTAATCGGCGGAAAAAATATTTCGTTATATTCACGGAATGCGCTAATGCGCAGTATCGCCTTTGTGTTTCAAACCTCGAAACTCTTTAAAACAAGTATTTTTGAAAATGTCAAAATGGGAAATAAACATGCAAGTGATGAAGAGGTGATGACTGCGCTTCGGCTTGCCCGCTGCGAAGATATTTTAGCAAAATTCCCCGAACGTGAAAAAACGGTTATCGGTTCAAAGGGTGTACACTTATCCGGCGGAGAAATTCAGCGTGTTGCGATTGCCCGCGCGATTTTGAAAAATGCAGATATCATTATTCTGGATGAGGCATCCGCCGCTGCCGACCCGGAAAACGAATACGAAATTCAGCAGGCGTTTTCCAATTTGATGAAAAACAAAACGGTTATTATGATTGCACACCGGTTAAGCTCGATTAAAAATGTCGACGAGATTTTGGTTGTCGAAGACGGAAATATCGCCGAACGCGGCAGCGATGCGGAGCTGATGCAGAAGGGTGGTAAATACAGCCATCTACAACGATTGTATTCTAAGGCAAATGACTGGAGAGTCTAGACTTTTGCAAATATGCGGGTATCTGCGTTGTCGCTTAACAAAAAACAGTCCTCGACGTACACCAAGTACGCCTGCGGGTGTTTTTTGTACGCTCCTAGCATCTACCTCACATATTTGCAAAAGCGTTGGAAGAAAAGAGATTTTTTCCTAATTAGGGAGTTATATATGACTAAACTACAAAAATGGTTCGGGGTAACCGAATCGGGGGCAAAAGGGATTGTTACGGCGTCGGTATGGTCGATGTTTGCGGATGTCGCATTTATTTTACCGATGTTTGTGATGATGTTTTTTTTGCAAAGTTATTTTGACGGGACCTTGCGGTCAGCGGGATTTTATATCGGTATTATTGCTGCGCTTGCAGTTGTGATGTATGTGCTTGTGCATATCAATTACAATACGCTCTACACCGCGACATTTAAAGAATGTAAAGAACTGCGTGTGAATATTGCAGACCGGCTCAAGGAGTTGCCGCTTGCGTATTTTTCTAAACACGATGTTTCCGACTTATCGCAAACGGTAATGACCGATGTCGCTACAATCGAACATGCGCTCAGCCACGCAATTCCGCAAACAATCGGTCTTATCTTCTATTTGATTATAATCGGTGCAGTGATGATTACCGCTCATCCGGGATTAGGCTTATGCGTATTTGTTCCGATTATTATCAGTTTTATTCTCTTAATCCTGTCGAAAAAAATTCAAATACGGGAGACAACGCGGGACTTTCATAAACAGCGTGAGCGCACGGAATTTTTTCAAGAAGCGATAGAACTGCAACAGGAAATTAAAAGCTACGGGCTTACGGAAGACACAATGGAAAAATTGAACCGCAATGTTGATGAAGCAGAGAAACTACATTTAACTGTGGAAGCGCATCAAGCGATCCCCCTCAACATTGCACTATTGTTTTTAAAGTTTTCCATTGGCGTTACCGTATTTTTTGGACTGAAAATGTATTTGGCTGGCACGGCATCGCTTTTGTATCTTATCGGCTATATTATTGCAGCTTCCCGTGTTGTGGATGCGGTTGCAGGTGTTGAAGCAAACCTTGCGGAGATGATGTATATCGATGCACGGGTTAAGCGCATAAACGAGCTGCGCGAAACAAAAACGCAGGAAGGCGAACCTGCTTCTTTGCAGCATTACGGTATTCAATTTAAAGATGTTGAGTTTTCGTATAACGACGGACAAAAGATTATCGATGGTATTTCGTTTACGGCGGAACAAAATAAAGTTACCGCGCTTGTCGGTCCTTCCGGCTGCGGAAAAACAACCGTACTCCGGCTTGCGTCCCGTCTTTATGATTACGGCAAGGGACAAATCCTTATCGACGGCAAAGACATTGCAACAATTGATACCGACAGCCTTTTCGATAAAATTTCGATTGTCTTTCAGGATGTCGGGCTTTTTAATACCTCGATTATGGAAAATATCCGGGTCGGAAATAAAAATGCCAGCGATGATGAAGTAAAAGAAGCCGCCCGTCTTGCCAACTGCGCCGAGTTTATCGAAGCGCTGCCGGACGGCTACAATACGGTCATCGGCGAAAACGGCAGTAGGCTTTCCGGCGGAGAGCGTCAGCGTCTTTCCATTGCGCGCGCCCTTTTGAAAAATGCGCCGATTATCATCCTTGATGAAATCAGCGCCTCGCTCGATGTGGAAAACGAAATGAAAATACAGGAGAGCCTCAACACGCTCATAAAAGGCAAAACGGTGATTATCATTTCGCACCGCTTAAAGTCAATCGAGAACGCCGATAAAATCATCGTAATGAATAAAGGCAAAGTTGATGCGGAAGGTACGCACGCAGAGCTGTTACAAAAATCGGCGCTATACCGAAGTATGATCGAGAAGTCTTCGGTAACGGAGAAATATACCTATTGAAAATATTTGGCATCTCTAAAAGCTATACCTGAGTTTTTAGAGATGCCCTATAGAATGTCTTCATCATTAAATATTTTATTTAACGTTCTTTTATATGAATTGATCAAATGTTTTCTGATCATTCGTTTTGCTTTATCGGGATTGTTCTTTTTAATTGCTTCTGCAATAGCAAGATGTTCATTAAATACGGTTTGCGCATCAATCGAATTATTGTACACGGATTTATTTTCAAAGCGGAGATAGTTATCCAAGATCAATTCCGTTTCCCGATAAAGCCATTTATTGTTTGTTGCTTTTGCTATTGATCTGTGAAATGTATGATCCAATCGATAGAGTTTTATTCGTGCGGAGGGTTTAATACCCCGACGCTTGCGTCGTAACAAAGGGTATTAAAGCCGACTGCAACCACCTTATAGAACATACAATGCGAAACATTGAGCATTGTACCCCGACGCTTGCGTCGGGGTTGTTGATTCCATCTCTTGTTTCCAGTTGATCTTCAAGATTTTGTAAGCAGTTAAAAATATCTTTTACACTCTGATCATTTGCCCGTGCTGCCGCAAGATAAGCATTATTTTGTTCCGTTAATAACCGTATCTCTAAAATATCTTTGGCGATTTCATCGGTAACCGGAACAACTTTTACGCCTCTCCCCCGTGCAAAAGCAACATAGCCTTCTTTTTGTAATTCTAACAAGGCTTCCCGTACAGGCGTTCTGCTGATACCGAGCTCTTCGCATATTTCATCTTGCGAGTATATGGCTCCGACTCTAAACCGGTTAAATAAAACAGCATCTTTTATAAGTTCATAAGCTTGTTCTTTGTATGTCAAAGTTTTTACAACTACACCGCCTATCAAAGACTCTTTTTTATCAGACATATAATCTCCTTCCGGAATTTTCTTACTGTTTCTCTATTTTTCCGTTGAGTTCACTATCTATGTTGAACTTAAATTGACAATCGCAGTACGGAATAACTCTTCTTCTTTTGCAGCAGGATCAATACCTTTCGCGCGCATGGATTGCGCAACCGATTCTACCGTTTCTGCAGCACGCTTTCGATCGTATCCCATATTGATAAGAGCAGTGATGATATCCTCAAACTCCGATTTTTTTGCGGTTTCCGCCCGTCCCGTGTCGTGCAATCCTGTAAGTTGACCTTTCAGAGTAAGCACCATCTTTTGCGCTGTTTTCTTGCCGATACCGGGGATACTTTGCAGCTGTGCAACATCTCCTGCCTCAAGAGCCGCTTCCAATGCTGCGCTGTCAAGACCGGAAAGAATTTTCAGCGCTTGTTTCGGGCCAATCCCATCAACCTTTGTTAAATCCAAAAAAAGACTCCGCTCCGCCGGTGTTAAAAAGCCGAAAAGCCTCATCTGATCTTCCCGATGATAGAGCCATGTATAGACCCGTACCGTGCTCCCCGCAGTTCCGAATCGGTCTGCACTCAGGGCGGATACAAAAACTTCCCATTCAATGCCATTGGTTTCTATGTAGATGGACTCCGCCGTTTTACCGGTCAGTGTTCCGCTGATGCTGTTAAACATAGTCTTCTCCTTTGGAAATATATCCGCTTTTAGAGATGCTCTATTCTAAAAATTGCACCGAAGAGGCGCCCTTGGTGATTTCCGTAACAAGCTGAGCAAGCTCATTGCAATATTCAAGCGGAATTGAGCCGCTCAGCTGAACGGTTTGTGCAAATTCCGTTTGTGCAAAGCTGATCGGCAGGTGTGCGGCGGCGCGGAGCAGCGGGTTGTGATCCTCATAGCTGCATTCGCATATAAAGTCCGCTTTTTGAATAAGCGGCTCCGTGTGTACTTTGCCAAGCGCCTCTTTTGCTACCGTAGAATAGGCTTTTACCAAGCCGCCTGTTCCCAATAAAGTACCGCCGAACCAGCGGGTAACGGTTACAAGAATATTGGTAATTCCGCTTCCTTTTAAGACGGCAAGAACCGGCTGTCCCGCTGTGCCTGCCGGCTCTCCGTCATCGCTGCAGCCGAGTACTGCGCCGCTTTCGCCGATAACAAAGGCGTGTACCACGTGCCGTGCATCGCGGTATTGGTCTTTTTGCCGCTTTACAGTCTCTTTAGCTTCCTGCGCATTGTCCGTATAAAACACCTCGGCACGGAACACCGATTTTTTTACGGTTATTTCTGCGGCAGCTATGGGTGCCGATGCTTCGGATAAAATAGCCGCCCTATCCGTTACTCCTGCATCCGGCTCTACAGTGGGTTCGTGTCGAGCGGCTTGCTCCCGGCTGCGGCTGAGAACTAGCATCCGGCAGCGCCTGTATTAAGCCCTGCTCCGGTTTCCGCTTCCGGCAAGCAACCGTGTCGGAGCTGTGCGGCACGCATGGTATTTCGCAACACCATTGCTACGGTTAACGGACCGACACCGCCGGGAACCGGGGTAATCCAGCCGGCTTGCTCAGCGGCGCTTTCAAAGTCAACATCGCCGGTCAGTCTGCTGCCTTTGGGTGCAGTAGGATCGGGGAGGCGGTTAATTCCCACGTCGATAACTGCGGCGCCTTTTTTTATCATGCTGCCGGTAATGAGCGCCGGATGTCCCGCAGCCGCAATCAAAATATCAGCTTGCCGTGTCAGTGCGGCAAGGTCTTTCGTTTTACTGTGGCAGAGTGTAACGGTTGCATCCGCCGCAGTGAGTAGGGCTGAGAGAGGCTTCCCGACAATCGCAGAGCGCCCGACAATAACTGCATGAGCGCCGCTGAGCGGTATGCCGTATTGCCGCAGCGCATACATAATTCCCTGCGGTGTACAGGGGATAAAGCCTGAGCTGCCGGTAAGCAATCGTCCCAAATTTTCAGGTGTAAACCCATCGACGTCTTTAGCCGGATCGAGCGGCGCCAATATCCGTCTGCTATCCAGCGGGTAGGGAAGGGGTAGCTGAATCAAAATGCCGTCAACGGTATTGTCAGCATTCAGGGTTTGTACGCATGCTGTTAATTCCTGTTCGCTGATTGTTTCGGAATACGGAATAATTCTGCTCTGCATACCTGCTTTTTCCAGTGCCCGCACCTTCGTTTTAATGTACACCTGTGAGGCGGGATCGCTTCCCGATGATACAATCGCGAGGCAGGGCTGCGGATGTTCTTTACAATATGCGGCGTTTTCTTGTGTTACCGCTTCGGTCAATGCTTCGGCTAATTTTTTGCCGTCTATAATCTGTGCCATAATATACTCCTTCATTGTAATGTATTAAAACTTCTTTGGGAAGAATATGGCAACATATCGGATCATTGTATGACGGTCTTTTTTCTGGTATACTTGCGCGGTTATGAGTTGTGTTATATTTACCGGCGGCGGTACCGGAGGGCATATATTCCCCGGTATTGCCGTTGCTGAAGTGTTTAAAAGAGAGACAGGGATACCGATTGTCTGGATAGGTTCCAATAACGGTACCGATCGATCCTATGTATGCAGTGCGGATATCCCTTTTTACGGAATACCGGCAGGAAAGCTGCGTCGGTATTTCAGTCTTGAAAACCTTATCGATGTGTTTAAAATTATCGGGGGCTTTTTCGCCTCGTTGATTATCCTTTTAAGACTGAAGCCCTGTTTCGTGTTTTCTAAAGGAGGCTTTGTGTCGGTGCCGCCGTGTGCTGCAGCGCGGTGTCTCAAGATTCCTGTTATTACGCATGAATGTGATTTTTCTCCCGGACTTGCCACAAAAATAAACACCCGATTTGCCGCTCAAATTTTTGTTTCATACACAAAAACGGCAAGTTTTTTTCCAAATGCAGTGCAGCGTAAAATTACCGTTACGGGAAATCCCGTTAGAATGCGTTTTTATGAAGCCAATGTAGATGCAGGAAAAGCATTTATTCAATATACCGGAGATAAGCCGATTCTGTTTATACAGGGAGGAAGCCTCGGTGCACTTCAGATCAATGTATTGGTAGAGCAAACAATTCTCTTTTTAGCAGAGTCTTTTTTTGTTGTGCACCAAACCGGCGCTCAGCACCGTGCCCAAGGAGAACGAATTAAAAAACGGTTAAAGGAAGAACGGCCTGATTTGAGCGGTCAATATAAACCGTATCCTTTTATCGTTGAGCAAATGCCGGATGTCCTCGCTGCCTCCGATCTTGTGATGTCGCGCGCTGGTGCCAATACCATCTGGGAAGCTGCGGCGGCAGGGAAACCGATGCTTTTATTGCCGCTTGAAAAAGGCAGCAGCCGCGGCGATCAAATTGAAAATGCAGATTTTTTTACCGAACAAGGGGCGGCAATCACCCTTTCCGGTAAAGATACAACGCCGGACGTGCTTTGCAGCGTATTAACTCGGCTTTTAGAAAATCCTGAAGAGTTACAAGCGATGGCTCAAGCATCGGCGGCTCTTGCCGATGAAAAACCGGCAGTCAAAATTGCGCATCTTTTACAACAATGGATAACAGAATGAGCATAAATATACTTGACATGGTGTTATTGATTATCAGCATTATTGTCATCATTAAAGTTACCGTTCGAGGTTTCGTTGATGAGTTTTTTTCAATGGCAGCTTTTTTGCTTGCAATCGCTGTAGCCTTCTGGTTTTACCGTCCGCTTTCTTTGCATACAAGAGTCAGCGGCCTTTCTCCGACTGCAATGAAACTTATCGCTTTTTTTATGATTTTTATCATAGTCTTTATTGCCGTCAAATTGTTGCAAATGTTGATATCCGTAGTTTTTGATAATGAAATTTTAAATAGCCTCGACCATGCGCTCGGATTCTTTTTAGGCTTATTTGAAGCATATATTGTCCTTATTATTATAGTAGCCCTGTTGCAATTACAGCCGCTTTTTAATGTTGATGCACTGATTGCTCATAGTATGATTGTACGGATACTGGTACCGCTTCCGGTAGACAGTGACAATATCCTACAGATAATCCGAAGCGGCATCTAATGTGCAAAGTACCATGGCAACCGTACTGAAAATATTTGAACGGTTACTTGCCACTTGGGGATGTTCCAAAAGTTGGTTACTTTCGGGACATCCTCGACGAGTTTAAAATTAAGTCTTTATACAGCAATGACTTAATTTTAAACATCGCATCTAAAGCTTAAGGAAACTGTCCAAAAACTGTTTTGCAATCCGCTTTAGCGGATATGACAAATCATTTCCTTACAGAAAAAGCCGATAGGCTTTCAGTTTTTGGACAGCCCTATCATTTTTTTTGAGAAGGGCAAACGCATCAGACGAATAAATATAAATCGCAAAGTCAGGAGGTTAGGCAAGTATTTGAACCGCGAAGAGGTTCAATTCTGCTTGAACGGTCTCCTGATTTTGCGGGGAGATTTAAAAAATGGTCTGATACGATTGCCCTGAGAGAGGGTATATGTTTGAAAATGTACTCGGACAGCCGGTTATTCAGTTACTCAGTGATGAGTTGGAGCAGAGAAAAGTACCGCCGGCATTGCTCTTTTCAGGGCCGGAATCAAGCGGTAAACTGACTGCTGCATTGGAAACGGCGCGTATTCTTTCATGTGCGACAGATGGTAGCTGGACATGTACTTGTGAATCCTGCAAACGGCATAAAGACTTATCGGCAAGCGATCTGTTAATCCTTGGAACACGGGATACCGTGCTTGAAACAAAGGCAGCAGCTCATGCGCTCTGTACGGCAAAGACTACGGCAGCGCGGTACCTTTTTGTCCGAGCCGTACGTAAGCTTACCTCCCGATTTGATTCCCGGCTGTGGGATACGGATGAATCCCGTTTTGTTAAAGCAGCTCCGATTCTTACTGACATAGAAGAAGCTTTATCTGATCTTATCGGTCAATATGGTAATATAGAAGCCATATCGGAAGAAGAAGCAAAAAAACTGCAAAAGCAGACTGAAAAAATCACTGACCTTTGCCAAAAATTGCAAGAAGATTGTATGTATGATATGCTCCCCGTTAATCAAGTACGGAAAGCGTCCGCATGGGTGCGATTAATGCCTGTCGGAAAAAAAAAGGTACTGATTATTGAAAATGCTGATAAAATGCAAGAATCCGCCCGAAACGCATTTTTAAAAATATTGGAAGAGCCGCCCGAATATACCGTTTTTATTTTAACCACGACGCGCCGTGCTGCCGTTATCCCGACTATTTTATCCCGTGTGCGGACTTATCTGTTCATTGAACGGGATACGGAACATCAACAGGCCGTGATCGAACGGGTATTCCGCGATCATCATTTTTGTACGACGATATCTCCATCGCAGCCGATCCGTATTGTTTCGTACTTACAGAGTTTTTTGCCGGTTGCTCCCGAACATTTTCGGGAAGCTGCTGCAGTCTTTTGGGAATATTGCTTAAATAGGGGAGAGTGGCAAAAAACATCGTTTACTGTTCTTGCTCAAAAGCTTATGGCTTACCGTGCCGAACATCCTTCAACATACGAACCGTCGATTACGGCTGTACTGAAACTGTTGAATAATTGTAAACCGCGCCGAATATATCTGCTTTTTTTAGAAGCGGTTATTGCTTTTTTACAGGAGAGTATTCACACAGGCACATGTACACCGCGTGAATTGGAACGCTATGCCAGCGTTTCACAGTTTATTCACACAGCCATGCAATCGGTAGATATTTTTAACAGCACCCCTCAAGCGGCATTGGAAACACTGAGCGAACAAATCTGTTTAGCTTAGAGCCATTATCAAGATACCCACTTGAAATATTTCTGGTAGTATACATTTCACTGTGCAAAATTTTAGTCAAAATTTTGCACAGTGAGGGTATTATAACCCGAAAGTGTTTGCCGGATTTACACCTGCGTAAAAATATAACGGATATTTATCTTCAACAAAAACACCTTTCAACCGCTTTGCCTCTTCCAGCAGTGCCGGAGCATCTTTAGTTACCGTTGTTAAGGCATTAAGGTCTGCAAGTTTCTTATTGATAATCAATTCCGATTTTTGCGCAAGCCCTTGCAATCGACAGGCAAGATTTATACCGTAACCGACATAATCACGATATTTTAAGGCGGACGCTTCTGCAGAAATTTCATACTTATATACCTGTTCCATCACTAAGGCGCCGCCAAGCCCTAATTCGGGATATGGCCTAAACAACTCTTCGCCGAGGAACTCAGTATAGGTTTGAAATACCATAATCGCTTCACCTAGCGTTGTTGGCGTCGTTTCGTCCCAAATAACTAAAGCGCCATCTCCAAGGAGTTTATAGTATGAACATCCATATCCGAATTGGTTTACACAAGATAAAAAGTTTGAAGTAAACGAGGTGATAAGCGAAAACACTGCCTTTTCATCATGTGAACAAAGAAAACTGCTGAATCCACGTACGTCAACACAAAGGATAAGCGCATGAGGTTTTACATCACCGACATATACGTTATCGAATATATCGACCGGCATCTTTTTTAATCCGGCAAGAGTTGAAGCATCCAGTTCAACGGATCCGTTTTCAGCATTAGAAAATACCAGGTTATTAAGCGATACTGTATCCATTTGCCTACAATTTAGCATATTTTATTTAAAAAGGCAAGGTAAAAATATTCAGTCTAAAAATTTCTCAATTTTTTGAAACGGAGGTTCCGTCGCTGTTAGCTGAGAATCTTTAACAGATATCGCAGCTCGATACCTGCCCGCTTTAGAAAACCGAGGTCAAGCGAATAGCCCCGTGCTGCATCGGGGAAGTGGCTGTACAGATAGTCACGCTCTGCGAAGAGTTGTTTCATCGTGTGTTCCGATATCAAGCGCTTACCCTGTAAGTGATCATTCAGTACAGTCAGGGCTTCTGCTTCACCGGTAAGATAGGCATTGAGCGCTTCATATCGTTCGTTTGCAGTGTCTGATTTACAAGCGAAAGCAAAAAGCCTCCCGTCCGCATTTATATTCGATTTGCCGGTACCGACAACCGGCACGCCTGCATCCGGCACACCCGCATTCGAGACTTCGGTTCTGCTATTCGGTATTTCTGCTGCAGCCTGTCGGCTATCCGTATCTATTGTAAGCCGGTTACCAGCATCGGTAAGTATCAGCTCCGCTTCGGTCATATCAGCTTGTCGTCCGTTCAGAAAGCAGCCTTCCGTTCCAATGTCGATAACCCGCTCATTTCCGGCGAAGGTATGGCGGTACAGTTCTGCGTAGCCGGAAAGCACCGGCGTTGTCCAATAGGAAAGTCCTCGCTTTCCGGAAATACACTGCATACCGGTAGAAACACTGAGCTTATACGGCGATTCGGTGCGGTTTATTTCCGCAAAGAGTTTTTTTATGGGGCTGCTTCCGGCGGCATGGGTAAGACCGTTTTGCCATGCAAAATCCAAACCGGTATGCAGTACGGGCAGGTGAGGGGCAGTCAGTGATAAGGCAAGCTGTATTGCCGTCAATCCTACCGAACCCATCGGCGGAAGAGTAAGCGGATGCAGCGTCTGATAGAGACGTTCCAAATACTTCAATCGAGCATACTCGGTGCAAAAAAAGTATACATTTCCGCCGCATGCTTGCAGCGCACGGGGAGAAGCCGTCAGATCGGCAAAGATCGGTATGCCGTATTTGTGCAAGCCGATGAACGCTGAATCAATCCAATACTGAGATTCCACCAATACTATTGCATCAGGTTGAATATCGGGTAAAAGCGCTGCAGCCGCGGCATCCACTGCAAGTAAAAAAAAGGAGTTTCTATTCTTGATGATAAAATCCCGCGCAGTATCCAGCGATGGTCCGGCGCCTGCAATCAAAAGAGGCTTGCGGATACGCTCATCGCCGGTGAGCAACTGGAAATTCCTCTTACTCGACGGCACACACCATGCCGGAGACTCCGCCGGAGAACTCTCCGGCGAGCTTGCGAGTGATCCCGTCATCGGTCTCGCCGACGATTTTGCAAGCGATCTCGCCAGCGAGAGGAGATTGCGGAATGTATTATGTGCGTAATTCCTGCCGAGGTGCATCAGCGTTATCCTGTTTTTCCAGAACCGAGAAATTACCTCATCTGCATATAAGCGCACCTCATCATAAAAGGTTTGATTCAACTGAACCCCTCCTGAAAAGGAAAGCGCAATACATTTTTTAAAGGGAAACAGCGGTAAGGCTTCTATCTTTTTCAACACCTCTGCAACCGAATCCGTTCGGATATAAGAAAACCTTTGCTGTGCAAATGGGGAGAAATCGTAATGATCAAGCGAGAACCGCATCAATACTTGATCGCATTCTAGTGCAAGGATATAGGAAGAAGCCGGCAGCTTTTCCGCCAATTCTTTCAGTCCGTATCCGAGTACCGGCGAAAGGCAGAGTATTAATGTAGAATCGGGTATCTGCAACGCTGCAATCTGCGCCATAATGGCCGCTTGAGGATTGTATTTTGAATAGAGATATTTATTTCGGTATAAAACGGAAAAGCCCCTGCTTGTTTGTATTGGCAGAGGCTTTTTATCTTCGTTGTCGCTAATCAATCTTTTTAGTTGAATACCGTATTAAAATTGTCGGTAAAGTTTTTGCTGTTCAAGACAAAATCAATGAATGTCTGCTGTCCCCATGAAAGCTGCTGATAGGCAAGCATAGCAAGCGGATATTCGTAATACCAAATCGATGCAAATTGCCGGTATGAGGTTGCGATATTGTTTTGCGTTTCTTCCGAAACCGCTTTCTCTTCATCAAGCTGCAATACCAGCACGTTTGATCCCAGCAAAATCGGTTCTGAAATTCCTCCTTCTTTGAGTGCAAATGCTTTTTTAAAGAAAGTTTCATTCCGTATACCGGCTGTAAAGAAAGTATCCGACTGATAAGAAATTTGCGGTAAAATAGCCGCATTACCGTAGTTCAGTGATATTGGGTTGCTTGTCTGCACAACCAAATCGTTTACGGAGGCTTCATGTGCGAATCCGCCGATTTTTGCCGCTTCGATAAAGGTTTTTGCCTTTTGTTCAAGGTAATCTTCGATAATACCCCGTTCATTCGATTTCATATATGAAAGTACGCGGTCTTGGGTTTCGGCCAGTGTAAAATCGGCAGGTGTAACCGGAGCGGTGCATTTTACAATTGCATATCCCGAAGAAGTTTTAACAACGGAACTGATCTCATCGACACCGAGCTTGAGTACGGTATCAAGATCCTTTGATTCGGGGAATGTCCGGTTTACCGTTGTACGGTACGGAGATAACAGTTTGCCGCTAGAATCGGTACCCAGTTTGGTAGAATTTGTTACAACGGCATCTTCAAACGTGATCTCTCCTTTTTGGAGTGCTTGAGCGATTTTATTCGCATCCTCTTGTGAGTTAAACGTCAACATCAGTAAGCTATGTTCTGCAAACAAATCCGCGTGTTCTTCCCCATAAGCACGAATTTTATCCTGCGGAAATTGGCTTTCTTCAAATACGACATACTTAAAGATACGCTCTTTTTCTGCCATTTTCTGCACAAAAGCGGTTTCTGCCGAACTGGTTTTTAACCCGAATATATTATTATATGTACCGAAGTTATCTTCGATGTACCGCTGCGCGGTAAGATAATCGATTACTTCCCGTCTATAGGCAAGCCGCTGCTGTTCCGATGTCTGGGTGTATAATTTTTCAGAATAAGCACCCGTCGAGTCGGTATAATAGGAAATGAGCGCCTTGTTGATATTTTTATTGGGTAGATAAAAACCGGCGTTCAGGGCTTCTTCCTTCGCAGCAAGCTGAATCATCGAAGCATTGAATGCTGTGCGCATAATCTGCCGTTCTATAAATTCCTGCTGCGCCTTATTATTATTGTCATTTCTCAGATATCCGCGTAGTTCGGCAGAGCGATGAAGCTGCCGGTATTCCCGTAAAAAAAGCCCGTCGGCTGTATAGTCAAGCCGCTTGTTTTTCCATTTACCGAGCGTTGTTTTTGTATTGCTGCCCCATTGTCCGCCTACTGCCGGAACAAAAACAAACGCAATTACCGAGAACACCAGAATAATAATACTTCCAATTGCTAAAGTATTCTTTTTAAAGCCCGCCATAGTTTTGTTTCCTTAATTTATCCAGATTTTAGTTTTCTTAATTTTAAGATAGACAGTTAATAACTGTACCAGCTTGACTGTGAAATGTCAATCACCGGTTTTTCGCTCTCTTCTTGTGGGAACTTTTAAAAACCGATAAGGACGGCAAAAAATCTAACCGAGTTTTTAGAGAGACCTTGATATTCCTAGAGATGGGGCTGTCCAAAAACTGAAAGCCTATCGGCTTTTTCTGTAAGGAAATTATTCATTATATCCGCTAAAGCGGATTGCGAAACAGTTTTTTGACAGTTTTCTTAGATTTAGATGCGATGTTTAAAATTAAGTCATTATTGTATAAAGACTTAATTTTAAACTCGCGGGGATGTCGAAAAAGTAACCAACTTTTGAGACATCCCCTGGTGCAGTATCTCTACCACTTGCTGTTCGCTTTGCGGGTCGGTCATGTCGATGCGGTGAACATTCGGAAAGGATTGGAAAAAGGTTTGCTGCCGTTTGGCGTACCGTTTGCTGTTGCGCTTAATGAGGTCTTTCACCGCATCGAGCGGGGCGGCTGCCGGCGCATCGGGGGACAGCTCAAAAAACTCTCGGTACCCGATTGCCTTCATCGCAGGATATTCGGCAGTGCAGCCCTGCGAAACGAGCTGTGCAATTTCCTGTTGCAACCCTTGCGCAAACATCTCATCGACACGGGCTTCGATGCGCCGGTACAGTTCATCGCGAGGGCGGTCTAAACATATCGGGCAAAAGCGGAAACCCTCGCGATAACGGTACGACAGCTCGAATGAGCTGAGCGGACGCCCCGATGCGCAATACACCTCGTGCGCGCGGAGGATACGGTATTCGTCATGGATGTGGATCTTGGCTGCCGATGCGGGGTCAAAAGATGCAAGTTCCGCGTGCATTGCCGCGGCGCCGACACGTTGCATCCGTTCCTGCAATTGTGCACGTAAAACCGGATCCGCCTGCGGAGTAACCGGCATACCGTACATAAAATGCTTAATATAAAACGCCGTCCCGCCAAGCACAACCGGCAGTTTGCCGCGGCTTGCAATATCCTTGCAGAGTGCATCCGCGCTGCGTACAAAGTCCGCTACGGAAAATTCTTCGGAAGGGTCGCATATCCCGATGAGGTGATGGGGGAGCGTATCGAGCAGCTCTTGCGGAGGTTGAGCCGAACCGATCGGCATACCGCGATATACCTGCACCGAATCTGCAGATATAATCTCCGCTTTAATGGAGTTAACAGGAGAAGTAAAAAGATGAGCGGCAAGCGCGGTTTTTCCGCAGGCGGTAGCCCCGAAAATAACCGCGACCGGAATTGTAGGTGTCGATATCAAGAATTAGGAATGATCGGGGCGATAGTCTATTTTATAGTCGATAGCGCCGGTAAACACTTGAGCCGCCGCAGTACACACAACCTTATCGTTGTTTTCTTCAAGTATCGGATCTTGAATAGTTACCAGCTGAAAAGCACGTCGTGTTGCAGCGCAGGTAATTTCGTAAATATTGCCTTTGAATTCAATCAATTCTTTTAACGGAAAAATCATAACGCGTATTATAGCGAGTTTTAGTATTTACTGCAACCGATTAGCGTGCCAATTACAGGGTAAACGCATCAGGTCGTTTTTTTAACATTCCCGCGGAAAAATTGAGACTATTCGACCGGAACTGCCAAGGATGGCAGTGGTTCCATACAGCAGCGATGTTTTGCGCAACGCAAAACTCGCCTTCAACTGATGTACATGGATGTACAACAGTTGAAGATGGTTCAAATGGTCTCACAGTCTCAATTTTTCCGCGGTTTTTATTTACTCTACCTGATGCGTTTACCCGCCTATTGAAAAAATGTGCAAAATTTTAAGCAAAATTTCGCACAGAAGGAAGGCAACCGCTAAAAATATTTTTAATGCGGTTGCCCTGCTGCCAATTATGTGAAAGTTAGTATATTGCCCCATCATGATATATCATCATAATGTGTCCACATCCTGATAATTTTCACAGTTCCGTCATATTCGTTATCGTCTACCGTAATCTTGCCGGGAAAGACCTGATACACAAATCTATGTTTAATAGTAATTCTCCGTGAATACAGTCCCGCAAGATTCCCGATAAGCGCTTCATAAGGTGGAGGATTTGCAAACGGATTGCTTCTGACAATTTCTATCAGTCTTTTTGCTTTTATATCCAGCCGAGCCGATTTTAAATTTTTTATGTCTTTGACAGCTTGCTTATCGTATACTATATGATACATCGGCAATTACCACAAAACATCTTTTTCTGCGATACATTCTTCCAGCGGGGTTTCCATTCCTTTTTGCAACGAAGCAGCCATTCCGGGAATGGAATTTAAATAGATGGTTTCTTGTAGTGCATTCCAATCATCTTCACTAATCAAAACAGCATTTTTGCCTTTCGTATTTGTCAAAATCACCGGCTCGGAGTGCGCATTTACCTCTGCTATAATTTTGAATAGATTTGCCCGTGCCTTTGTTATATTGATTGCATTCATACAGAACCTCCATTGATAAACTATAGGGAACCTCTAAGAACTAACCTTAATATAGTGTACATATTTCCGTACGTCAATTATATGAAAGATGCGTTGGGTGCGTTTTCGCTACGAGCTGCAGCTTTCGCATTCTTCTACTTCGAGGGAGCGGCTGCGGACATAATAGACGGATTTTACGCCGTTTTTCCATGCTTCAACATACAAGTTGAGCACCTGCCGGAAACTGTACTCGTTGGTAATGTAAAAATTCATGGATTGCCCCTGATCGATATGACGCTGGCGGAGACCGCAGGCGCGGATGCTCCAGAGCTGATCAATGGTGTGGGCGTTTTTATATAGCCAATAGGTTTCGAGCGAGAGGGCTGGAGCAACACGGGGTACCAACGAGCCTTTCTTTTCCTCCAAAAAATAGCGCTTCATAATGGGATCGATGCCGGCGGTGGTGCCTGCGACAATCGAGGTTGAACTGGTCGGAGCCACCGCTAACAGATAGCCGTTCCGCATACCGTGTCGGGCAACTGCGTCCCGCAGCGTGTTCCATTGTTCGGAATGATAGCCGCGTTTTTCAAAATACGCACCGGTTTGCCAATCGCTGCCTTCAAAGAGGCGGTACGAACCTTTCTCTTCAGCAATCCGCATACTCGCCTGCACTGCATAGTAATTGATTTTTTCAAACAACTCATCGGCAAGGCGGAGATGCGCCTCGCTTTCCCATGCAATGTGTTTTTTCGCCAGTAAATGATGATAGCCCGAAACACCTAAGCCGATGGCGCGGTACTGCTCGTTGGTGATCTTCGCGTATGGTACGGGATAAAAATTGAGGTCGATTACATTGTCTAAAGCACGTACCGCCGCTTCTATGACACCTTCCAGCTCGGTTTCGTTATCGGTGTCGATATTACCGAGAACCAGCGACGCGAGATTACAGACGACGAAATTACCGGGCTTTGTAACGGTTACAACCACGGTTTCTCCATCCTGTGTTTGGATTTCGGTGTTTACCGTCTCGATCTGGCTCATATTCTGTGCAATTTCGGTACAGAGGTTTGAGCTATAGATCATGCCCTTATGCCCGTTGGGGTTAGCGCGGTTTGCATGGTCGCGGTTAAAGATGAACGGCGTACCGGTTTCTACCGCTGATTTCAGGATGAGGCGCACCAGCTCTTTTATCGGGATTTCCCGTTTGGAAATCCGGTTATCGTTGATGCAATCTTTGTAGCGTTTTTCCCATTCTTCACCGTAAAAGTCTTCCAGCGCGTAGCCTTTTACCGTGAGGACTTCGTGCGGGCACATCAGGTACCACGGGGCATTGATGTCCTCATCGACGGTGCGCCAGAAGAGGTCGGGGCAGCATACCGCAGGGAACACATCGTGCGCTTTCATACGGTCGTCGCCGTTATTGGTACGGAGCTGCAAAAACTCCGGCACGTCCTTGTGCCATACGTCCA